>JBJMLB010000084.1:0-32607 GCA_045805465.1 Conexibacter sp.
ACCGAGCCGAACGACGGCGACAGTTTCATGCCGTACCTGCGCGACCCGAAGACGCTGGCGCGGGCCTGGGCGGTGCCCGGGACACCGGGGCTCGAGCACCGGATCGGCGGTCTGGAGAAGAGCGACGGGCAGGGCAACATCAGCTACGACCCCGCCAACCACGACTTCATGGTGCGGACCCGCGCCGCCAAGGTCGAGCGCATCGCCGAGAGCCTTCCACCGCTCGAGGTCGACGATCCCGACGGACTGGCCAAGGTGCTCGTCCTCGGCTGGGGGTCGACGTACGGGCCGATCGGCGCCGGGGTACGCCGGGTGCGCACAGCCGGCTACCACGTCGCGCAGGTGCACCTGAGGCACCTCAACCCGTTCCCTCGCGACCTCGGTGAGATCCTCCAGCGCTACGACAAGGTCCTGGTCCCGGAGATGAACCTGGGACAGCTGGCGATGCTGGTCCGAGCGCGCTACCTGGTCGATGCCGTCGGCTACAACCACGTGCGCGGCCTTCCGCTGAAGGCGGCCGAGCTGGCCGAGGCCATCGGCAACCTGGTGGCCGAGGCCGAGGGCATCGAGGTCGACCTCGTCCTCCTCAGGGACGGCTCGTCCCTGGCCCCCTCGGCAACGAGCGGCACCGCCGACGCCACCACGGGCGCAACCCCGGGAGGAGAAGCATGAGCACGGAACTCGGTCTGCCCCTGGTCCGCAGCGGCATCGAGTCGGTGCCGACACTGGACGCCGACCAGGCCCTGACCGGCAAGGACTTCACCAGCGACCAGGAGGTCCGATGGTGCCCGGGGTGCGGCGACTACGCCGTGCTCAAGGCGGTCCAGGGCTTCCTGCCCGACCTCGGGCTCCGGCGCGAGAACATCGTGTTCGTCTCGGGCATCGGCTGCTCCTCGCGGTTCCCCTACTACCTCGAGACCTACGGCATGCACTCCATCCACGGGCGTGCGCCGTCGATCGCCACCGGCATCGCGACGGCGCGCGAGGACCTCTCGGTCTGGGTCGTCACCGGCGACGGGGACGCGCTGTCGATCGGCGGCAACCACCTCATCCACGCGCTCCGCCGCAACGTCAACATGACGATCCTGCTGTTCAACAACCGGATCTACGGGCTGACCAAGGGCCAGTACTCCCCCACCTCCGAGACCGGCAAGGTCACCAAGTCCACGCCGATGGGCTCGCTCGACCACCCGTTCAACCCGGTCTCCCTGGCGCTCGGCGCCGAGGCGACGTTCGTCGCCCGCACCATCGACTCCGACCGCAAGCACCTCACCTCGGTGCTGTCAGCGGCTGCGGCCCACCGCGGCACGTCGTTCGTGGAGATCTACCAGAACTGCCCGATCTTCAACGACGGTGCCTTCGACGCGGTGAAGTCGCCGGTCACGCGCGACGAGGCGATCATCCCGCTCGTCCACGGCGAGCCGATCCGCTTCGGCGCGGACGACTCGCGCGGCGTCGCGCGCGGGGAGGACGGCGACCTGCGCCTGGTCGACGTCGCCGACGACGACCAGGACGCCCTGCTCGTCCACGACGCCCACCGCGAGGACCCGAGCCTCGCCTTCGCTCTCGCCCGCCTCGCCGACCGTCCGACGGAACCGACGCCGATCGGCATCTTCCGCGCCGTCGAGCGCCCGCTCCACGGCGCCGCCGCCGCCCACAGCGCCGACCGTGCCGTCGCCGACATGGCGATGCTCGATGCCCTGTTGCACGCCGGGGACACCTGGACCGTGGCCTAGTCGGCGTACGATTGCCCCATGCGGATCCTGGTCGTGGAGGACGAGACGGCGATCGCGGACTTCATCCAGCGCGGGCTGCAGGCCGAAGGACATGCGGTCTCCTGCGCCGGCGACGGGCTGGAGGGGGAACGGCGGGCGATCACCGAGGATGTCGATCTCGTCGTCCTCGACGTGATGCTGCCCGGCAAGGACGGCCTCGGCGTGCTGCAGGCGATCCGGCGCGAGAAGCCGGAGCTGCCGGTCGTGATGCTGAGCGCGCGCGCCACGGTCGACGACCGCGTCGCTGGGCTCGACGGCGGCGCGACGGACTACGTCACCAAGCCGTTCAGCTTCGACGAGCTGGCCGCACGCGTGCGCGCGCACCTGCGCACGCCGCGCCAGCGCGATGCGACGAGCCTGTCGGCCGCCGGCATCGAGCTGGATCTGCTTGGCCGCAAGGTCACGCGCGACGGCGTCGAGCTGCGCCTGTCCGCGCGCGAGTTCGACCTGCTCACCTACTTCCTGCGCCACCCCGATCAAGCGCTTTCGCGTCAGCAGATCCTCAGCGCGGTATGGGGCTACGACTTCGATCCGGGCACGAATGTCGTCGAGGTCTACGTCCGTTACCTGCGGCGTAAGCTCGAGCTGCCGGGCCGGCCCGCGCCGATCGACACGCTGCGGTCCGTCGGCTACCGCCTCACGACCCGCTCCTGAGCGATGGCGCGGCAAGCCGGCATCCGGCCGGACCCCGGCACCGACACCGACTCGCGCGTCCCCTGGTTCCGCAGCCTGCGCGCGCGCCTGGCGCTCGCGATCGCGGTGATCCTTGTCGCCGCGCTCGGCACGTCGTTCGTCGCCACCTATCGCGGCACCGGCACCGAGGTGCAGAACCAGATCGACCAGGACCTGCGCCAGGAGGCGACCGCCTTCGAGCAGAAGATCCCCGTCTTCAAGGTGACGCGCAGACACGTCACCCGCGTCGCCCAGCGCTACATCGCCGACCAGGTCACCTTCACGGTCACGCCGCGCCTGTACGTCGTGCGCGTCGCCGGCGGCGGGATCGTCTCCAACCAGCCCGAGCTGAACCCGGCCGAGAGCGGGACGCTCGACCGCGACGTGGCCGGCCCCCACCGCGAAAGCCCCGAGGCGCGCGCGGTCCGCACTGCGCCGCTCGGCTTCTCGAACATCACCGTCAACGGGGAGCCCGTCCGTCTCTACGTGATCCCGGCGCTGCGCGACGGGCGCCGCGTCGCGACGATCGGCGTCGGCGAGCCGACCGAGGGCGTGACGCGCGCGCAGAGCGGCGTCGCGCGCACGTTCCTGTTCGCCGGCACCGCCACGCTGCTCGCAGCGATCGTCCTCGGCTTCGCGTTCGCGACGCGCCTCTCGCGCCCGCTGCGGCGGATGGCGGCGACCGCCGCCCAGGTCCGCGCGGGTGACCTCTCCAAACGCATCGACGCGCGCGGCCGCAACGACGAGGTGCGCGTGCTGGCGGACTCGTTCGACCGCATGCTCGACCGCCTCGAAGACGCCTTCGCACGCCAGCGCGGCTTCGTCGCCGACGCCTCGCACGAGCTGCGCACGCCGCTGACGGTGATCCGCGGACAGCTCGAAGTGCTCGCCCGCCAGGGCGAGGTCACGCCGGAGGACGTGCGTCACGTCGACGAGGTCGTGCGTACTGAGGTCGTGCGGATGGAGCGGCTGGTCGAGGACCTGCTGCTGCTCGCGCGCGCCGACGAGGGCGAGCTGCTGCGGCCGGCGCCGCTGGACCTGCGGCCGTTCGTGACCGAGCTGTTCGACTCGCTCACCCTCACCGCCGAGCGGCGCTTCGAGCTCGGCGAGGTGCCGGACGGCATCCTGCGCGCGGACGAGGACCGCCTCGCGCAGGTGGTGCGCAACCTCGGGCGCAACGCGGTCGAGCACACCGGGCCGGCCGGGCTCGTCCGCGTGTGCGTCACGGCGCAGCCACGCGGCTGGGTCGAGATCGCCGTCGAGGACGACGGTCCCGGGATTCCGCCCGAGCAGCGCGATCGCGTGTTCGACCGCTTCCACCGCCTCGACAGCGCGCGCGCCCGCGGCAAGGGCGGCGCCGGCCTCGGGCTCGCGATCGCGCGGGCGATCGTCGAGGCGCACGGCGGGCGCATCTCCGCGGGCGCTTCTCCGGAGGGAGGCGCGCGCGTGGCGTTCGTGCTGCCCGGCTTCAGTCCGGCGGGACGCTCCAGCGCCCGCCGCGGCGCGGCCTCGCCGGCCGCCGGTACCGGACCGTCCGCAGGTCGCCGGTCGCCGCGCGTAGGCTGATCGGCATGTGGCGCAACTGGGCGGGAGACCAGCAGTGCGCGCCGGTCGCGTTCGAGCGTCCGGCGAGCGCCGCCGAGATCGCGGCGGCGCTGGAGCGGGCCGCATCCGCCGGCGAGCGCGTGCGAGTCGCCGGCAGCGGGCACTCGTTCACGGATGCGGTGTGCACGGACGGGCGCCTCCTGAGCCTCGAGCGGATGGACCGCGTGCTCGACGTCGACCGCGCGAGCGGCCTCGTGCGGGTCGAGGGCGGCATCACGATCCATGCGCTGAGCGCGGCGCTCGCGCAGCACGGACTTGCGTTCGAGAACCTCGGCGACATCGACGTGCAGTCGATCGCGGGCGCGATCTCGACCGCGACGCACGGCACGGGCGCGCGGCTGCGCAACCTCTCCGCGCAGGTCGAGGCCGTCGAGCTGGTGCTCGCGGACGGCTCGACGGCGACCTTCTCGGCGTCCGACCCCGATCCGACGGCCTACCTGGCCGCGCGCGTGGGCGTCGGCAGCCTCGGCGTGATCTCAGCGGTGACGCTGCGCGCGGTGCCGGCGTTCACGCTGCGCGGCGTCGACAAGCCCGCGCCGCTGGGCGAGACGCTCGACCGCCTCGAGCAGCTGGGGGAGGACCACGAGCACTTCGAGCTGTTCGTCTTCCCGCACTGCGACACGGCCTTGACGCGCACGAACGAGCGCGTCGAGCAAGCGCCCCGGCCGCGCTCGCGCGCGAGCGCGTGGGCGAACGACGTCCTGCTGACCAACCACGCCTTCCACGCCTTCTGCCTCGCCGGCCGCGCGTTCCCGCGCTGGATCCCGCAGCTCAACCGCACCGTCACCCGGCTGGCGGGGACGAGTACGCGGGTCGACCGCAGCGATCGCATCTTCGCCTCGCCGCGGCTCGTCAGGTTCACGGAGATGGAGTACGCGGTGCCGCGCGAGCGGCTCGCCGAGGCGGTCCGGCGCGTGATGGAGCTCGTCCCGGCGCGCGGGTTCGAGGTGCCATTCCCGATCGAGGTGCGGCTCGTCGCGCCCGACGACGCGCTGCTCAGCCCGGCGCACGAGCGCCCGACCGGCTACGTCGCCGTCCACATGTTCAAGGGGATGCCGTGGGAGCCGTACTTCCGCGCCGTCGAGGCGATCATGGACGACTACGATGGCCGCCCGCACTGGGGCAAGCGCCACTTCCAGACCGCCGAGACGCTTCGTCCGCGCTATCCGCGGTGGGACGACTGGCAGGCGGTGCGCGCACGGCTCGATCCGGGCGGCCGCTTCTCGAACGTCTACTCCGACAGGGTTCTTGGAGCTTTGTCTAACGTTCTAGTCGAGGGTTAGACTAGAGGAACGTCCGGCCCTCGCCGCGGTACGTCGGCACCGTCTCGACGACGCGGTCGCCTTGGATCAGATGCAGGGCGTCGAACCGCTCGCACAGCTCGCCGGCCTTGGCGTGACGGAACCAGACACGGTCCCCGATTCCGATCCGGTCGGCGGCGGCTCCGAGCAGCGGCGTCTGCACCTCGCCCGCGCCCTCGCGGCCGTCGAGCTTCAGCCCGGCCGGCAGGACGGGTCGCGGCAGCCGCGCGCGGTCGCCCGAGCCCGAGGCGAGGTAGCCGCCGCCGAGTGTCGTCACGACGCCGCGTCCCGGGCGCCGCACGACCGGCAGCGCGAACAGCGCCGCGGGCAGGGGTCTGAAGCGCGTGTAGGCGTCGAACAGCGTCGGCCCGTAGAGGCCCGAGCCTGCGGCGACCTCCGTGACGGCGGGCTCCGCCGCCGTCGACTCGATCGAGCCGGTGCCGCCGCCGTTGACGAATTCGAGCGGTGCGATCGCCTCGACGGCCGCCACGATCGCGGCACGCCGCTCCGCCAGCTCCCGTGCGGAAGCGCGCTGCACGACGCGCAAGGCGAGTCCGAGCAGCGGCTTGCCGGGTGGGCGGTCGCCGAGTCCGGCGATCTGCGCCTCGTACGCCATCAGCCCGACGAGCTGCAGTCCCGGCCGCGCGACGATCTCGCGTGCCAGTGCGGCGACCTGCTCCGGCGCGTGCAGCGGCGAGCGCTTGACGCCGACGTGCACGCGCCCGCCGAGCGGACGCCAGCTCGCGTCGACGTCGACGCACACGCGGATCGGCCGCTCCTCGCTCCCTGCGCCGACCGCCGCCTCGACCAGCTTCAGCTGCGCGACGTCGTCGACCATCACCGCGATCCCCGCGTCGTCCTCGCGAGCCGCCAGCTCGCGCAGCGCGGCTCGATCGGCGGTCGGATACGCGACGACGAGGTCGCGCAGGCCCTGGTCGGCCAGCCACAGCGCCTCCGGGAGCGTGAACGCGAGCGTCCCGCGGAAGCCGGGGTCGGATGCGAGCGTCCGCTCCAGCAGCGCGCGGCAGCGGATCGACTTGCTGGCGAGGCGGATCGGCCGCCCGCCGGCGCGGCGGAGCATGTCGCGGGCGTTGGCGCGGAAGGCGTCCAGGTCGATGACCGCGAACGGCGGGTCGAGCGCGGCGGTCGCGCGGTCGAGGCGCTCGAGATCGTCGGCCGGAACAGGCATCGAGCCGACCCTACCGCCCCGTCCGGGGGCGGGCGGGGGGCGTTCGCCCAAGCCCGCTCGGACATCCGGGACACTGTCGTGCCCGCGCGCCATTCGTCGCGCTTTGCGACATTCCTGCCGCAAAGCCGCTAGTCTGCCGCCGGTCGCTTGTACCCAGCCGAATCCCCGGCACAGCGAAAAGCCGGGGAGCGGGGGAACCAATGAGACCCGGACACGGGACTCTGGGGCGAATCGTCGCAAGTCCGCGACGTAGCGCTGCTCTTTCTGCGCGAGCCCGTCAGCTAACCCCGCAGGCGCCCGAAAGAGAAGGGGTTTGCACCCGTGTCGTCCGTCATCACGCCGGCTCGCCGGCGTTCGCGTCTTGTCATAGGTCTCGCCGTGCTCGCCGCGGCCCTCGCGCCGTCGAGCGCACTCGCCGCAGAGCACCTCGGCGACCGCACGCTCCACAAGGGCGACCGCGGCCACGACGTGCGCGTGCTGCAGGACTTCCTCACGCGCGCCGGCTATGCGACCCCCGTCGCCGGGGTCTTCGGTCCGCAGACGCTGCGCAACGTGCGCCGCTTCCAGCGCGCCCACCACATGGCGGTCGACGGCGTCGTCGGCTCGGGCACGAGCAGAGCGCTGCGCACGATCGCTGCGCGCCGTGCCCGCGCGCAGGAGCACGCCGAGCAGCGCGGAGGCGGCAGCTCCGAGCACATGGGCGACCGCACGCTCAAGAAGGGCATGCGCGGTCACGACGTGCGCGTGCTGCAGGACTACCTCTCGCGCGCCGGCGTCACGACGCCGGTCGACGGCGTCTTCGGCCCCGGCACCAAGAGCAACGTGAAGCGCTTCCAGCGCGCGCATGGCCTCACCGGCGACGGGGTCGTCGGGCCGGCGACGGTGCAGTCGCTGCGCCGCCTCGGCGAGGGCGGCAGCGCCGGCGACAGCGGCGACACGGCGCCCGCGCCCGTCGGCCGCGCCCGTCTGCGCGCCGACGGCACGGCCGTCGCGCCGTCCGATGCGCCGGCCGCGATCAAGGGCGTCATCGCCGCCGGCAACCGCATCGCGACGAAGCCGTACGTCTACGGCGGCGGCCACGGGACCTGGAGCGACAACGGCTACGACTGCTCCGGCTCCGTCAGCTACGCGCTCCACGGCGGTGGGCTGATCAACACGCAGCTCGACTCGACGAGCTTCGAGTCATGGGGCTCGCGCGGCAACGGGCGCTGGATCACGATCTACGCGAACTCCGGCCACGCCTACATGGTCGTCGCCGGCCTGCGCTTCGACACGAGCGGCGCGAGCCCGTCGCGCTGGCAGTCCGACATGCGCTCCGGCTCCGGCTACGTCGTGCGGCACCCCAGCGGGTACTGAGCCGACGCGGGCGCGCGGGTAGCGCGAACTGGCGTGCCGGTGCCGGCCCAACCGGCGTGCAGGGCGCCGGGGCGCCGTTAGCATCGGCCGCATGTCCGCACTCGCCGATTCCTATGCCCTGACCGACGACCAGCTCGCCTTCCGCGACACGATCCGCCGGATGGTGCGCGAGCGCGTGGCGCCGCGCGCTGCCGAGATCGACGAGAAGGCCGAGTACCCCTGGGACCTCCGGCAGCTGTTCGCCGAGCACGACCTCTTCGGCCTGCCGTTCGAGGAGGAGTACGGCGGGACGGGCACCGGCGCGCTGACGCTCTGCATCGCGATCGAGGAGGTCGCGAAGGCGTGCGCCTCGAGCGCCCTGATGCTGGCCGTCCACGACCTCGGCACGCTCCCAATCAGACTGTTCGGCAGCGAGGAGCTGAAGCAGCGCTTCCTGCCCAAGTGCGCGACGGGCGAGTGGTCGCCCGCCTTCGCGCTGTCCGAGCCGGAGGCCGGCTCCGACCCCGGCGGCATGATCTGCAAGGCCGTGCGCGACGGCGACGACTGGATCGTCACCGGCACGAAGAACTGGATCACGAACCTCGGGGTCGCCGACTTCTACATTGTCTTCGCGGTCACCGACCCGAAGGCCGGCCACTCGCGCGGCATCAGCGCGTTTGTCGTCGAGAGAGACCGCCCCGGCTTCTCCGTCGGCAAGCTGGAGAAGAAGCTCGGTATCAAGGGCTCGCCGACCGGCCAGCCGATCTTCGACGACGTCCGCATCCCGGGCGTCAATCTGATCGGCGAGGTCGACAAGGGGATGCACGTCGCGCTCGGCACGCTCGACTGGTCGCGTCTCGGGATCGGAGCGCAGGCGCTCGGCATCGCCCAGGGCGCGACCGACTACGCCGCGGCCTACGCGCGCGAGCGCAGACAGTTCGGCCAGCCGATCAACGCCTTCCAGGCGATCCAGTTCAAGCTCGCCGACATGGAGACGCAGACCGCCGCCGGCCGCGAGCTGCTCTACCAAGCCGCCGCGAAGGCGGACCGCGGCGACGCGGACCGCGGCAAGTACAGCGCGATGGCGAAGCTGTTCAACTCCGACAACGCGATGCGCGTGACGGTCGAGGCGATCCAGGTGCTCGGCGGCTACGGCTACGTGAGCGAGTATCCGGTCGAGCGGATGATGCGCGACGCCAAGATCACGCAGATCTACGAGGGCACGAACGAGATCCAGCGGCTCGTGATCGCCCGCACGCTTCGGTAGGAGACGCGATCCCACTTCGGCCCCCGGGCGCGGTCTGAGCGGCTACGCTCGGACGATGTGGTCCAGACTTCCGACCGGCGCCCAGATCGCATGGTCGGCGATCGCCGCGTTCACGCTCGGGATCCTCGCGATCACGCTGCTCGAAGGCTTCGCGACGACCTATCCGCTGCGCTTCTTCCAGGGGATCGCCGTCGCGCTCGCCGGCGCGCTCGTGATCACGTTCATCCTCGCGCTGGTGACGGGACGCCTCGCCGACTGGCGCAACCCGCGCTCGGAGCAGGACTTCGACGCCCTCGTCGAGCGCACCGAGCAGCTCGCGCGCGAAGGGCTCGACGGCGAGGGCGACGACGACTTCGACGACGAGGGTGACGACGACCCGGGCTTCGACCCATGGAACGAGGAAGACTTCAAGGCGCTCGTCAGATCGGCCCTCGACGAGCTGCCGCTCGAGTTCCATCGTGCACTGGAGCACGTCGCCGTCGTCGTCGGAACCGAAGGCCGCAAACATCACGCCTACGGCCTCTACCACGGCGCGACCGTCGCGCACGACGGCTTCGCCCGCATCGTCGTCTTCCAGGACACGCTCGTGCGCGACTTCGGCAACGACATCGACCGCCTGCGCGCACAGGTCGTCCGCACCGTCCGCCACGAGCTCGCCCACCACCTCGGTTGGGACGAGGACGGCGTGCGCGGGCTCGGGCTCTAGCGGCGGACGCCGATGGGCATGACCGGCACGTCGTACGCGGCGAGCGCCTCGTCGGCCGTCACAAGCGTCGCAGCCTCCCCCTGCGCCTGCGCGACAAGCAGCCGGTCGAACGGATCGCCGTGATGACGTAGGAGACGGGCGGCGTCAAGCGCGTTGTCGGGCGTAAGGTCGATAAAGCGGAAGCCGGCGTTCTCAGCGCGCGGGAGCATGTCGTCCGGTGCGACGAGAGTGCCCTTCACGCGCTTGACCTCCAGCTCCCAGACGCTAACCGCACTGATCAGCAGCTCGTTGCGTTCGTCGGCAAGTCGATGGGCGTCCTTTGGCGGCAGGCTGTCGGTGAGCAGCCACAGCAGCACATGGCTATCGAGCAGGAGCCTCAATCGAGCATCCCGAACTCGCGCGCGATCTCCTCGTCGGCCTCGTCGAAACGCGACATGTCCACCTGGCCCCTCCACGCTCCCACGAACGACCGGTAGTCGCGCTCCTGCGGTGGATGTGGGGTGAGCTTCGCCACGGGCTTGCCGCGCTCGACGAGCACGATTTCCTCGCCCTGCCCGACGCGCTTGAGCAAGTCGGGCAGGCGTGCCTCGGGGGCTTCGACGTTCAAGCGGGTCATAGGACCACGGTAGGTCGCTCTGCGCGCCGCGTCTACAGCACATCCATGGCAATCAGCGGCTGAACGCCACCGTTCTTCTATCCTCCACGGCAGGCCCCCGTGGAGTGCGACCGCCGGGGAAAACGCAGGCCCGTGGAGTGCGACCGCCGGGCACCTCATCTGGAAAGGACTCACCTCATGTCTGATGCCGTCATCGTCGACGCCGTCCGGACGCCGATCGGCCGTGCCGTCAAGGGCTCGCTGAAGGACGTCCGCGCCGACGACCTCGCCGCGATCCCGCTCAGAGCGCTGCTGGAGCGCAACCCGCAGCTCGATCCCACCTCGATCGTCGACGTGATGATGGGCGCGGCCGCCGGGGAGGGCGAGCAGGGCTACAACGTCGCCCGCAACGCGCTGCTGCTCGCCGGCTACCCGGTGTCGGTTCCCGGCACTACCGTCAACCGCTTCTGCGCCTCCTCGCTGCAGACGATCCGCATGGCCTTCCATGCGATCAGAGCGGGCGAGGGCGACACGTACGTCGCCGCCGGCGTAGAGGCCGTCTCGCGCCTCGGCGGGGGCGCCCCGCTGCCGTTCCACCCGCAGCTCGACGGCTCCGAGGGCTCGCTCGTTAACGTCTACATCCCGATGGGGCTGACGGCCGAGAACGTCGCCGAGCGCGATGGCATCTCGCGCGAGGCGCAGGACCGCTGGGCCGCGATCTCGCAGCAGCGCGCCGTCGACGCGCAGGCCTCCGGCCACTTCGACCGGGAGATCGTCCCGGTCGTCGTCCCCGAGCACACGGCGACGAACGAGCAGGGCGAGGAGGTCACGATCCCCGAGACGACCATCACGAAGGACGACGGGCCGCGCCCCGGCACGACCGAGGAGAAGCTCGCGCAGCTCAAGCCGGCCTTCAAGCCGGACGGCACCGTCACGGCCGGCAATGCCTGCCCGCTCAACGACGGCGCCGCCGCCGTGCTCGTGCTGTCGGAGGAGAAGGCGCGCGAGCTCGGCATGAAGCCGAAGGCGCGCATCGTCGCCTCGGCCGTCGCCTCGATCGAGCCGGAGTACATGGGCCTCGGTCCGCTCCCGGCGGTGCGCAACGTGCTCGCGCAGGCGGGCATGACGATGAGCGACGTCGACGTCGTCGAGCTCAACGAGGCGTTCGCCGCGCAGGTCGTCCCGTGTCAGCAGGAGTGGGGCATCGCCGACGAGCAGCTCAACCCGTTCGGCGGCGCGATCGCGCTCGGCCACCCGTTCGGGATGACCGGCGCCCGCATCATGACGACGCTCCTCAACGACCTCGAGACGCTCGACAAGACGATCGGCCTCGAGACGATGTGCGTCGCAGGCGGCATGGGGATGGCCATGGTCGTGGAGCGCCTCTCCTGATCGCCTGAGCGACCCATCTCGCGGCGCCGGATCGGCCGGCGGTTCCGTTCACGGGCAACCAGCCCGCTCTCGGAACCCCCGACCGCCCGGCATCCGCGATCTGGGCGCGCTCAGACGACCAGGAGGCGGGTTGGCGGGTCCGGGTAGGCTCGCCGTATGAGCCTGATCGCGTATCTGCTGCTGCTCGCGCTGAGCGGCCTGGTCATCGGGGCGTTGGCGCGGCTCGCGCTGCCGGGCCCCGATCCGATGTCGATCCCGGCGACGATCGGGCTGGGGCTCGCCGGCGCCTTGGTCGGCGGGTTGATCGTGCGCCTGCTGTTCCACGCCGACGGTGCAGGAATCGTCGTCTCGGTCGGCGTCGCGACGCTGATGCTGTGGGGGATCCGCCGCTCGCGCGGCGAACGCGTGCGCCCGTACAACTCGCGCCGATAGCGCCTACGGGCCCGCCGGCGGTCAGCGCATCTCCGTCGGGCAGTCGACCCCGGCAGAGAGTTCGAGGCCGACCGCCCGACGAATGAGCCGCGGACCCACATCGGGGGTGGGAACCGCGTTCAGGAAAGCCTTCACATCGTGTGGTGCTCTCCATCGGTTGGAACGCGTCACACTGGCCGAGGTTGGCTACTTGTGCGCAGACGCGCCCTCGCGGAGGACGCCGGCGTCGGACTCAGCCGGCGTGGCCGTGCGGCACGGCCGACTGGCCGTTCGAGGCGCCGGATTCGCCATGCGATGCGCCGGACTGGCCCGGCAGGGGAGCCTGGCTCTGGCCGGAGGGCGAGGCGGATTGGCTCGGCGATGGCGTACTCGCGCGCGCAGGCGGGTTGCCCTTACCGGAGCCGCCGCTCTGCGGACCAGGGGCGGTAGGCGCCTTGCTCTGCCCGGGCGGGGTCGTGGTCTGCCCGGGAGGCGTGGGGCTCTGCCCAGGCGGGTTGGTGCTGCGGCCGGGCGGGGTCTGGCTCTGCCCGGGCGGGGTCTGGCTCTGCCCGGGAGGCGTCGTGCTCTGCCCACGAGGGGTCGTGCCGGAGCTCCCGCCGGCGGGCGCGTGCGGAGGCGGAGCCGTCCCGCCGAGCGTCGGCGGCTCGGCAGTGATCGGCGATCCCGTCGTCGGGGCGGGAGCATGAGCCGGGACGACGAAGCTGGGCGAGCCGGCGTGCGCGTCGGCGGGGCGCACGACGATCCGAGGGAGCGCCGCTCGACGGGTCGCGGCGAGATCTCGGCCCGCCGGCGGTCGGGGTGTCGCACGATGGTGTGCGGGCTGGCCCGTCGAGATCGGCGATCCGGGTTCGGCGTGCGAGGTGTCGACGAGCGGCGCTGCGTGCGTTGCGGGTGCCCGGTCTGGCTGTTCCAGGTGCGTGGTGAGCGCTCCGCCACCGGCGACGGCGCCGACGGCCGCGAGCGACAGGGCGAGCTTGCCGGCCCCGGTGGATGACGTGATCGCACCCAGCAGGCCGCTCGAGGTCGATGCACCGCCACCGCCGCCGGCGAACACGCTCGCCTTCAGCGCGACGCTCGGCACGACCGGCAGTGCGAGCGCCATCAGCTTGCGCTGCGTCGCCACCTCGGCCTTGAACGCACGGCAGCCGTCGCACGTGCGCAGGTGTCGGCGCAGGGGTCCGCGCCGCAGCGCGGCGCCGCTCGCCGTCGCGAGCTCGACGCGGACGTCTTCGCAGGGCGTCGAGCGGGCCTCGCGGCTGGCGGCCAGCGACGTGCGCGCCTGGAACACGAGTGCCTTCACCTTCTCCCGCGGGCAGCCGAGCACCGTCGCGATGCCGGCGTGGTCGAGCGCCCCGAGCTCGGCGAGCAGCAGGGCGGCGCGCTGGTCCTCCGGCAGGCAGGCGAGGTCGGCGAGCAGTTCGCGCAGGTCCTCGCGCCGCTCGACCGTCGCGGCGAGGCCGTCGGTCGCCGGCTCGGCCACCTCGATCGCGACGTGCGCGCGCCGCGCCCGCAGCAGCGACAGGCAGCGGTTGCGGGCGATCGCGAACAGCCACGGACGCAGATCGATCGGCTTCTCGCTCCCAACGAGATCGCGGAAGGCGGCGAGGAAGGTGTGCTGGACGGCGTCCTCAGCTTCGTCGCGGGTGCCGAGCATGTGGCGGCAGAAGCCGAGGATCGCGGGGTGGTGGCGGTCGTACAGCGCCTCGAACGCACCCTCGTCGCCGTCGCGCACGAGCGCGACGAGCCGTTCGTCGCTGACGAGTCGCAGCAGACGAGCCGGTCGGCGCAGCACCAGCGGCAGGCGGCCCGCGAGAGCGTTCTCCATCCGGGCATTATGAGCCTCATGGCAATTGGAACGCGAGATTCGGACGAAAGTTGGCGGTGTGGCCTCCGCTGGTACGCGTGCCTATGGGCGCGAGGCCGGCGGCCGGCTCAGTGCGCGGCCGGGGCGCCGAGCGAGAGCGCGAAGCGCTCCTGCGCGTCCGTGTGCCAGCCGTCGAGCCGCAGTCCGGAGGCGGCGAAATCCTCCTCGACGCGCTCGCGTGTGAACTTCGCGCTGATCTCGGTGCGAATCTCCTCGCCCTCGCTCAGCTCGACGTCGAGACCGAGCGCCTCGACTCGCACCGCGCATGCCCGTCGCGCGCGCAGCCGCATCTCGATCCATTCGTTGCGGCGGTCGAAGAAGGCGACGTGCTCGAAGTCGGCGAGCGGAAAGTCGGCGTCCAGCTCGCGGTTGAGCACGTGCAGGACGTTGCGGTTGAACTCGGCGGTCACGCCGGCCGCATCGTCGTAGGCGGCCTCGAGCGTGCGCGGGTCCTTCACGAGATCCGTGCCGAGCAGCAGGCGGTCGTCGGGGCCGAGCAGCGCGGCGATCTCGCGCAGCAGCCGCCGGCGGCTGCCGGGCGGGAAGTTGCCGATCGTGCCGCCGAGCAGCGCGACGACGCGCGGCTCGCCGAGCGTCGGCGGCGGGATGCGGTCCAGATGGCGCTCGAAGTCACCGATCACGCCGTGCACGCGCAGGCCCGGATACTCCTCGACGAGCGCCTCGGCGCTCCCGCGCACGACCGACTCGGCGACGTCGAACGGGACATAGCGGCGCAGCTGCTCCGCCGCCGCCATCGCGTCGAGCAGCACGCGCGTCTTCGCGGCGGTGCCCGAGCCCAGCTCGACGAGCTCGGCAGCGCCGGTCGCGGCGACGATCGCGCCGGCCTGCGCCTGCAGGATCGAGCGCTCGGCGCGCGTCGGGTAGTACTCCGGCAGCTCGGTGATCCGGTCGAACAGGTCACAGCCGCGCTCGTCGTAGAAGTGCTTCGGCGGCAGCTCCTTGAACGGCCGCGTCAGGCCGTCGAGCACGTCCTCGGCGAGCCCGCGCTCGTGCGCCTCGTCGAGGTGGTCGTCAATCGTCACGTCCGGGTTGGCGGTAGATGACACGGTGTCGCTCACGCGTCCTTCGCTATGCGCAGCCCGGCGAAGATCTGCCGGCGCTGCGGGTGGTCCCAGTTGCGGAACGTCGGCGTTGCGACGCGGCTGCGCGTCGCCCACGAGCCGCCGCGCAGCACGTGGTAGTCACCGCCGAAGAAGACCTCGGAGTACTCGCGGTAGGGGTAGGCGGCGAAGCCGGGATAGCCGTCGAAGCCGCTGGCGGTCCACTCCCAGGTGTCGCCGATCATGCCGAGGCATCCGGCGGGTGAGGCGCCGGCGGGTCGGGCGCCGACGGCGATGGTGCCGAAGGTGCGCTGATCGACGTTGGCGACGTCCGGGCCGGCGTCGGCGGCGTCCCCCCACGGCCGCGCGTACGCGGTCCCGGTCTGCTGGTCCCAGGTCGCCGCCTTCTCCCACTCGGTCTCGGTCGGGAGGCGCGCGTCGTGCGCGCGGGCGAAGGCGTCGGCCTCGAACCAGGAGACGTGGACGACCGGCTTGCTCGGGTCGAGCGGCTCGCAGCGGTCCATCCGCCACTCGTGGGTGGGCGGGCCGGCATCCGTCCACCCGGCTGGGCGCTCGATGTCGTACTGCTCCTTCCACGCCCATGCCTCGCGCGTCCACCACTCCGGACGGGCGTAGCCGCCGCCTTCGACGAACGCCTGAAACGCCCCGTTCGTGACGGCCGTGCGGCCGATGCGGAAGGCGGGCAGGTCGACGCCGTGACGCGGTCGCTCGTTGTCGTAGGCGAAGCCCTCGGCGGGTGCGCCGATCGTGCAGGGACCGGCGGGCACCTCGACGAGCTCGAGCCCGGTCAGCCCGGCGAGTGTGCCGTCGACGGGTGCTCTCGAAGTCGGCGCATAGGCGTTCGGCGGTGCCGGCAGATGCGCGAGCTGCATCGTCTGCAGCATCGTCTCCGTGTGCTGCTGCTCGTGACGCACCACGAGCTCGTGCAGCGCGGCGTCTGGGCGTGTGGGATCCGGGTCCGCGGCCAGCTCGAGCACGCGCTCGCGCACGGCGGCGAGGTAGGCGAGCGCGTCGCCGCGGCGCAGGTAGGGGAGGTCGCCCCGCTGCGCGCGCGGGGTCTCGAAGGCGTCGTAGACCTCGGCGAGATCCGGGCGCAGCAGGGGAAGCCCGGCGCCCCGATGTGCGAGCCACAGGTCCTCGAATGCGGCGATGTGGCCGAGATCCCACACGAGCGGGCTCATCAGCGGCGAGTGAACGCGTTCGAGCGCGTCGTCGTCGAGGTGCGCGACGAGCGCGAGCGTGCGCGAGCGCGTGTCGCTCAGCGCGTCGAGCACGTCCCCTGTCGCGCCCGGCGGCGCTGCCGTCTCGCTCGGCATCCCCGTCAGTGTGTCACGTCGCGTCCGCCGTGAAACCACCTTGGGGCTGCCTACCGGGGGTCGTAAGAAGCCGCGGGCGGCCCGCGGGCCGGCCCTCAGCCACCGCCCGGCGCCGCGGCCCGGTCGGCGATCAGCTCGACCGACCCGCCGTCGCTGAGCAGGCTCGCGGGCACGAGCGGGTCAGGGCCCGAGAGCATCCGACCGACCGCCCACGCCTTGCCCGCGCCCGCCGTCAGCACGACGATCGCGCGCGCGGCGCGCAGCACCGGCAGCGTCAGCGTCACGCGCTCGAACGGCGGCTTTCTGCCGTGCACGGCGATGCACAGGCGCTCGCGCTCGTCGAGCGCCGGGTCGCCGGGGAAGAGCGAGGCCGTGTGTCCGTCCTCGCCGAGGCCGAGCAGGGCGAGGTCCAGCTGCGGCGGGTCTCCCGTCACGGTCGCCCGCAGCTCGCGCTCGTAGTCCGCGGCGGCGGCCGCGGGATCGCCGCTGCCCGCGCGTGCGACGGCGTGGACGATCGGCCGCGTGCTGCCGCGATCGTCCGGCAGGCGGTCAAGCAGCGCCCGGCGCACGAGCTTGTTGTTGCTGTCGGGATCGTCGAGCGGCACGCAGCGCTCGTCGCCGAACCACAGATGCACATCGCGCCAGTCGGCGACGATCTCGCTCAGCAGCTCGTAGGTGCGGGCCGGGGTTCTGCCGCCCGCGAGCGCGACGTGCGCGACGCCGCGCGCGGCGCACGCCGCTTCGATCGCGGCCGAGACGACCTCTGCGCACGCGCGCGCGGCGGCCTCGGCGTCCTCCGCGACGGTCAGGTCGATCATCCGGCCTCCCGTCCCATGCCGTCGAGCAGCGCGGCGAGCGCGGGCCCGTAGCCGGGCGTCGGCGTGTCGAACATCCCCAGCGCGGCGGCGAACGCCCGCGCCGGGTTGGGTGCCGCGACGGGCGCCCGCAGCGCGATCGCTTGCGATCCGGCGTGCAGCGCGAGCGCATGGATGCCGGTGAGGGCCGGCTCCTCCGGCGGGCCAAGCGCGATCTCCACCTCCCCACCGTCGGAGCGCCGGGCGGATCCGCTCCAGCCGCCGGCCTCCGGCGTCAGGCGCTCGATCGCCCAGCCGGCGCGCGCGGCGATCCAGGCGGCCAGCAGCAGCGCGCTCGCCTGCTGCGGCGCGCACGAGCGCAGCACGACGCGCTCGACGCGATCCAGCAGCGCCCGCGCGTCCTGGTCGTCGAAGCGCGCCGCGACGTGGCGCCGCCAGCGCCGCAACCGCAGCCATGCGACGTCGCGCACGCGGGCGACGTCGAGAGCGGCGACGCGCCGGAACGCGGCCGGCAGGTCCGCGCCGCTCGCACTCGCCGTGTCGAGCACGATCGCGTCCGCGAGCGCCGCGAGCGGGTCCTGGGCGCGGCTCTCGCGTGTGCCCGGCAGCCACAGCACGGTCGGCAGGCCGGCGACGCGCAACGGGCGTACGAGCGAGTCGGCGTGCGCGAGCCGCTCGGCATCGGCCACGAGCAGCGCCATGTCGTGGCAATGCCCGGCGCAGCCTGCGCCCGAGCCGATCGTGCAGTCGATCGCGACGGTCGCGTCGATCCGCGCCGCAGCGTGCTCCCGCAGGACGATCGTGCGGGAGGGATGCCGGTCGGCGAGGCCCGCCAGCTGCTCGGCCAGAGCCTCGGGCGCGACGTCGTCCGCCGGCGCGACGAGCAGGTTGAGCGTGCGCGTGGCGGCGTGTCCGTGCTCGTGGCGCGCATGTTCGCGGTTGAGCGCCATCAGCCGCTCGGAGACCTCGGCCGCGGACACGTCGTCGCCGTGCCACTCGCTGCGCTCCCGCGCATGGGCGGGCGGGACCCCGTCCGCGCCGGCGAGCGCGGTCACAGCGGCCTCCAGGCACGCCCGTCAGCCGCCAGCAGCTCGTCTGCGCACGCCGGCCCGGCGGTGCCCGCCTCGTAGGGCTGCGGCTCGCCGCCGTTGTCCCGGGCCCACGCGGCGAGCACCGGGTCGAGGATCTCCCACGCCGCCTCGACCTCGTCCGCGCGCGTGAACAGCGTCGCGTCGCCCAGCAGCGCGTCGTGCAGCAGCCGCTCGTACGCCTCCGGCGACTCCCGCAGGAACGACGTGCCGTACTGGAAGTCCATCTGCACGGGGCGCATCCGCAGCGCGGTGCCCGGCATCTTCGCCGCGATCTGCAGCGTCGCGCCCTCGTTCGGCTGCACGGAGATCACCAGCTCGTTCGGCGGCGGCGGTCCGTCGAGCGCGCGGAACGGCTGGTGCGGTGCTGGCTTGAACGCGATCGCGATCTCCGTCGTGCGCAGCGGCAGGCGCTTGCCGGTGCGCAGGTAGAACGGGACCCCGGCCCAGCGCCAGTTGTCGATCTCGACGCGCAGTGCCGCATACGTGTCGGTGCGCGAGTCGGCCGGGACGTCCTCCTCCTCGCGGTAGCCGGGGACCTGCTCGCCGCCGAGCCAACCGGCCGTGTAGCGGCCGCGCACCGCGTCCTTGGCCGGGTCCAGCGGCCGCACGGCGTGCAGCGCCTTCGCCTTCTCGTCGCGCACGAGGTCCGCGTCGAAACTCGCCGGCGGCTCCATCGCGACCAGCGACAGGAGCTGCAGCGCGTGGTTCTGGATCACGTCGCGCAGTGCCCCGGCGCGGTCGTAGTAGCCGGCGCGGTGGCCGATCCCGAGGTCCTCGGCGACGGTGATCTGCACATGGTCGATCGCCGTGCGGTTCCACAGCGGCTCGAAGATGCCGTTGCCGAAGCGCAGCACCAGCAGGTTCTGCACCGTCTCCTTGCCGAGGTAGTGGTCGATGCGGAAGACCTGCCGCTCCTCGAACGACTGCTCGATCGCCGCGTTCAGTACGCGCGCGCTCGCGAGGTCGTGGCCGAACGGCTTCTCGATCAGCAGCCGCGTCGGCGGGTCGGCTCCGCGGCCGAGGCCCGCCGCGCAGAGCTCGCGCGCGGTGTCGGCGAAGAAGGCGGGCGAGATCGCGAGGTAGAAGAGCCGCTGCGAGGGCTCGCCGTCCTCGCGGTCGCCGTCGTCGAGCCGCTCCGCGAGCGCCCGCAGCAGCTCGGGCGAGCCGAAGTCGCCGGAGACGACCCCGATGCGCGGCTCGAGCGCGTCCCACAGGCGCTCGTCGAGCGGACGGCGCGCGTGCGCGTCGATCGCGTCGCGCGCGTGGGCGCGGAAGCGCGCCTCGTCCCAGCCGCCGCGGACGACCGCCAGCAGCCGGAAGCGCTCCGGCAGGCGCCCGTCGGCGAGCAGGTCGTAGACGGCCGGCAGCAGCTTGCGCGCGGCGAGGTCGCCGGTGGCGCCGAACAGCACGAGCGCCGACGGCGGCGGCAGCCGCTCGTCGACGTCCTGTGCGAACGGGTTCGCAGGTGTGGCGACGGGTGCCTGCGCGATGCTCACGCGAGCGCCGCGGCGAGCGCGGCGATCCCGTCGGCCGCGGCCTGGCCGGACGGCAGCTCGATCCGCAGGAACGGCAGCTCGTGCGAGCGCAGCGCCTGCCCGTCGCCGATCGCCTGCGCGCGCACGAGCGCGGCGAAGTCGTACGGCTGGCCCGGGATCTCGACACGCGTCTCGCTGCTGTCGACGAGCTGCACGAACAGGCCGATCGGCGCGCCGCCCTTGTGCAGCTGGCCGGTCGAATGCAGGAAGCGCGGTCCGTAGCCGACCGTCGTGGCAACTCTCGTGCGGTGGCGGATCGCCGTGCGCAGGGTCGTCAGCGCCTCGTCAACCGCCGGGTCGGGCGCGAGGTAGGCCATCGTCGCGACGTAGGCGCCCGCGCCGGCCTTTGCGTCGAGCAGCTCGCGCAGCGCGGCTGCGGCCTGCTCGCCGCTCACGGAACTGGTGTCTTCTGAGGGGAACGACCCGTCGCGCACGTACGCCTCGATCGTTGCGACCGTGAGGTCCTTCGCCGCCTGCACGTTCGGCTGGTCGAACGAGTTGATCCCGATCACCGCCCCCGCCACCGCGATCGCCATCTCGGCGTGGAACATCACGGCGCCGAGGTCGATCTTCTCCTGGAACGGGATCACGATCACGGGGTGGCCGGCGTCCGCGAGCGCGTCGAGCTTGCTGCTGCGCTCGGCGTCGCCCTCGCCGCTGCCGTTCTGCAGGTGCAGGAAGACGCGGTCCTCGCCGTACTCGTCCGGGTCGCCGAGCGGCTCGTCGGCGATCGGGACGATCCCCTTGCCGTGCTTGCCGGTGCTCTCGGCGACCAGCTGCTCGATCCACAGCCCCGTCGAGCCGAGCGGCTCGTCGATCGCGAGCGTCAGCTTGTCGCGGCCGCCGATCGCGAGCTCGCCGAGCGCGAGCCCGAGCCACAGCGCCGGCGCGTCGCCGGGCGCCAGCGACGGGTCGGCCGCACGCGCGGCGATCTCGGCTCGCTCCAGCAGCCCGCGCACGTCCGCGCCGATCAACGCCGCCGGGACGACGCCGAACGCGCTCAGCGCGGAGTAGCGCCCGCCGATGTCCGGCGCACCGTGGAAGACCTGGCGGAAGCCCTGCTCCTGTGCGAGCGCCTCGAGCTTCGTGCCCGGGTCGGTCACCGCGGCCCACTGCCGGCCGTCGGGCGCGAGCGCGTGGAAGTGCGCGTGCATCGAGCGCGGCTCGAGCGTCCCGCCGGACTTCGACGAGACGAGGAACAGCGTCTTGTCGAGCGGCAGCTTCGCCTGCAGCTCGGCGACCGCGTCGGGGTGCGTCGAGTCGAGCACGTGCAGCCGCAGGTAGCCGTCGGCGCTGCCGAACGTCTGCCGGAACACCTCGGGCGCCAGCGAGGAGCCGCCCATGCCGAGCAGCGCGCAGTCGGTGAAGCCCTCGGCGCGCACCGCCTCGACGAACGCGAGCACCTCGTCGAGGTGCTCGAGCGACTGCTCCGCGATCGACAGCCACCCGAGCCGCTCGGACGGCTTGTCGTCGCCGGGGCCCCACAGCGAGTCGTCCTTCGACCAGACGCGACGCAGCACGTGCTGCTCGCGACCCCAGGCGGCACGGGCGCCGATCGCGCGCGCCTGCGCATCGGTCAGATGCGCCTCGATGCTCGCGGGCTCGCCTGCGAGGACGGCAGCGCGCCGCTGCTCGATCCCTGTCAGGAGCGTGTCCATCGCCTTCGCGAATGCGACGATCCCGGCGTCCAGCAGCTCGTCGGTGACCTCGTCCATCGAGACGCCGGCCGCCTCGATCGCGGCGATCGCCCTGTGGGCGTCGGGCGCCGCGTCAGGCAGCAGCGGCTGCTCGACCTCGCCGTGGTCCTGATAGGCGAGCAGCGTCGCGAGCGGCATCGTGTTGACCGTCTCAGGACCGGCCAGCTCTGCGACGTACTTGACGTCCGAGTACGCGGGATCCTTGGTGCCGGTGGAGGCCCACAGCAGGCGTTGCGGCCTGGCACCCTGCGCCTTCAGCGCCGCGAAGCGCTCGCCGGCCACCAGCTGCTGCCAGCGCTCGTAGGAGAGCTGCGCGTTGGCGACCGCGGCGGTGCCGCACAGCTCCTCTCTGCCGAGCGCCTTGAGGCGCTTGTCGACGGCGGTGTCGACGCGCGAGACGAAGAACGACGCGACGGAGGCGATCCCGTCGACCGGCTTGCCTGCTGCTGCCCGGTCTTCGAGCCCGGCCAGCCACGCCTCGGCGATCGACGCCCAGGCGTCGAGCGAGAACAGCAGCGTGACGTTGATGTTGATCCCGTCCGCGATCGCGCCGCGAATCGCCGGAACGCCCTCGGGCGTGCCGGGAATCTTGATCATCACGTTCGGCCGGTCCACACGGGCCCACAGGTCGCGCGCCATCGCGAGCGTGGCGTCGGTGTCGCGCGCGACGTCCGGCGCGACCTCCAGCGAGACGTAGCCGTCGACCCCGCCGGTTCGCTCCCACACGGGTCGCAGCACGTCTGCTGCGCCCTGCACGTCCTCGATCGCGAGCGTCCAGTAGATCTCCTCGACGCCGTCGCCGCCGTTCGTCAGCTCGGCGAGCTGCTCGTCATAGTCGGGACTGCCGAGGATCGCCTGCTCGAAGATCGACGGGTTCGACGTCACGCCGACGACGCCGTCCTCCTCCACGAGCCGCCGCAGGTCCCCGCCCGTCAGCATCGAGCGGCGGATCGAGTCGAGCCAGGCGCTCGTGCCGAGCTCGGCCAGGCGGCCGATCGGTGTCGTCGCGGGGACGGTACTCATGGGTGGCGATCTCCTGTCACGGGGTTCGGGGAAGAGGCTGCTGTCGGGGGAAGTCCGTCGAGGCCGTCGCGCTCCAGCGCGGCCACCTGGCCGAGGCGTCGCACGTGGCGCTCCTCGCCGCTGAACGCGGCGGCGGCGAACGTCCGCACCAGCTCGCGCGCGAGCTCCGGACCGATGACGCGCGCGCCGAGGCACAGCACGTTCAGATCGTCGTGCTCGACGCCCTGATGCGCGGTGTACGTGTCGTGAACGGTCGCCGCGCGGACGCCGGGCAGCTTCGCCGCCGCGGCCGACACGCCCGCGCCCGATCCGCACACGAGCACGGCGCGCTCGGCGCCGTTCGCGAGGGCCCGCGCGACGGCGGCTGCGGCATACGGATAGTCGTCGTAGGTGCCGGCGTCGAGGAGCTCGTGACCACCGTCGGACAAGGCCGCCGCCACCGCGTCTCGCAGTGGCACTCCGGCGTGGTCGAAGCCGCACGCGATCCTCATCTGCACGCAGGCTACATGCCCGGTCGAACGCCGCGGAAACAGGCGTTCAGCCCGTGCGGACCGCGTAGCGCAGGTACAGCGACCCGGCGCGTTCGAGCGCCCACACCAGCTCGAGCGCGGCTGGATCCGCGAGCGCGGGGCCGCTGCTCATCGTCGGGCCGGTGCCGCCGCCGGCGAGTTGCGGCGCGAGCGTCAGGAAGACCTCGTCGACCAGTCGCTCGTGCAGCAGCGCACCCATCAGCGTCGGGCCCCCCTCGCACAGCAGCGAGCGCACCCCGTGCTCGGCGCGCAGGTGACGCAGCGCGCTCGTCAGCGTCAGCTCCGCCGGATCGAGCCGCACGAGCGTGACGCAGGCCGCGCACGCCGGCTCGGGCGTCTGCGGCGGGGCGAAGACGACAACGTTCGCCTCCGGCTCCGCAAACAGCGGCGCGTCCAGCGGCAGCTCGCCGCTGCGGCTGACGGTCGCGATCAACGGCTCGGACGCGAGCCCGAGCGCCTCTCGCGCCGCGCGCAGATCGGGTCGTCTGACGGCGCGTCCGTACTGCTCGATGCCGATCGTGCGGGTGCCGACGAGCAGCGCGTCGACCTGGGTGCGCAGGCGGCGGAAGACCTCCAGGTCGCCGTCGTCGCCGATCGCGCGGGTTCTGCCGTCGATCGTCGCGCGCCCGTCGGCGGTCGTCGCGAAGTTCGTCGCGACCCACGGCCGCTCGCCGTGCGCGCGCGCACCGAGCCGCAGGTCGCCGAGCAGCTCGGCGCTGTCGAGCGTCGCCGGGTCGGGATGCAGGCGGTGGTACTCCATCGCGCCGCACCTTACCCCGCGCCCGCATGGGAGATCCCTCGGCCGCGACCGCTGATAGCGTCCGCGCGCGGCGGCCCCACCGCGACCCCGAACGCCGCCCCTCCCGATGACATCAGCAGACCAGCTCTCCCGTCCTGACCGCAACCTCGCGCTCGAGCTCGTGCGCGTCACCGAGGCCGCCGCGCTCGCCGCCGCCCGCCTCGTCGGCCGCGGCGACAAGGAGGCGGCCGACCAGGCCGCCGTCGACGCGATGCGCTTCGTGCTCGACTCGGTGCCGATGGACGGCCTCGTCGTGATCGGCGAGGGCGAGAAGGACGAGGCGCCGATGCTCTACAACGGCGAGCAGATCGGCAACGGCACGCCGCCGCAGGTCGACATCGCCGTCGACCCGCTGGAGGGCACGCGCCTGACGGCGCTGGGCATGCCGAGCGCGCTCGCGGTGATCGCGCTCGCCGAGCGCGGCTCGATGTTCGATCCGGGCCCGTGCGTCTACATGGAGAAGATCGCCGGCGGCGAGGAGATCGCCGACCTGCTGTCGCTCGACCGCCCGCTGCCGGAGACGCTGAGACTGATCGCCGAGCGCAAGGGCATGGGCATCGGGGACGTCACGGTCGTCATGCTCGACCGCCCGCGCCACGAGGACGCGATGAAGCAGGTGCGCGAGGCCGGCGCTCGCATCCGCCTGATCCTCGACGGCGACGTCTCGGCCGCGCTGCTCGCCGTCAGCGAGCGCTCGCCGGTCGACCTGCTGTGGGGCATTGGCGGCACGCCGGAGGGCGTGATCTCTGCGGCCGCGCTCAAGTGCATGGGCGGCCAGCTGCTCGGCCGCCTGTGGCCGCGCAACGACGACGAGCGCAGAGCCGCCCTCGACGCCGGCTACGACCTCGACAGAGTCCTCACCTGCGACGACCTGTGCGCGGGCGACGACGTCTTCTTCTCCGCCACCGGCGTCACCGACGGCGACGTGCTGCAGGGCGTCCGCTACCGCGGCAGAGGCGCGACGACGGAATCGCTCGTGATGCGCTCGCGCTCAGGCACCGTGCGCCGCGTCCACGCCCGCCACGACCGCAGCAAGCTGCGCGCGGTCACCGGCGGCCGCTACGGCTGAGTCTCAGGATCGGGCGCCGCTGCGGGATCCGATCCCGCCCACCCAAGCGGCGGGTCCGGCACGTCGTCGACCGTCAGCTCGCGCGTGAAGCGTCCGACCCGCGACTCGGCGAGGTCCAGCCGCGCCAGCGAGCGCAGGAAGCCGTACGTCACGAGCACGTGGATGCGCGACTGCGTGATGCGGTACACGGGGCGGCTGAAGCCGCGCGCGATCGACGGGTAGAAGTTCGCGACGGCGACCTCGACGCGGATGTGCGCGGGGCGGGCGGGGTCCGCGTCGTCCGACGGCAGCCGCTGCACGTCGATCTGCAGGTAGCCGTCTCCGTTGTGGCCGCGCCGCTGCACCAGCAGGCCGTCCTCGATCCGCCAGCGGACGGTGCCGCGCCGCGCGTCCATCGCGTACTCCGGCGCCTTGAAGCGCAGCAGCCGCAGCGGCCGGCGCAGCAGCACGACCGTGCGCTGCTCCTCGCCGTAGTCGACGCGGATCAACCCGAGCGTGACGCGCGTCAGGAAGCGCCAGTACGTGCGCGCCAGCCGCTCGAGCTGCATCGGGCTCCACAGCTGCTCGAGCGCGTCCGCGGGCAGCGTCAGCTCACCGACCTGTACCGAGCGAACGGCGCCCTCGGCGCCCATCGACGTGTCGTCGTCGAGGCTCGCGATCCGCCCGGGCGCCCGCTCGGCGCGCTGGTGGCGACGGGCGGCGGCAACCGCCGCGGCGACGGCGAGCAGCGCGAGCAGGGGAGTGAGCACGCCTGGATTGTGCCCGCCCCGCTCCGACGGAAGCCCCAGGCCCGCGCCTTACTCGAGCGCGCGCGGGTGCAGGTGCCGCGTGTCGACCAGCTTCACCACCGCTTCGCCGTACCACGGCAGCTTCGTGGCGCCGTCGAGGCCGCGCGTCGCGTCGTACGGGCGCAGGCCGCGCGGCGTCACGAGCGCGAAGCCGCGCCTGCCGAGCTCCTCGACTATCCCCGGGTCCGCGCGGATGGGCACGATGATCGTGTTGCCTCCTGCGGTGCGCAGCGCGGCGAGCAACGCGTCGACCTGCTGCACGGTGTGGATCGAGTCGACCCCGGTGTAGGGGGACACGTCGACGATGCCGTACGCGTCTGCCACGCGGTGCCCGGTCGTGATCAGGACGGCGACCGGCGCTCCCCGTCGCACGACGAAGCGGGACGGCCCATCGGCCAGCGAGCTCACGAACTCGCGCGAGCGTGCGTCGGCCGGCGGCGCGAGCGGGTGCGGATAGCGGGAATCCGGCTGTGGGACGAAGCCGGCCTGGATGCGGTCCAGCTGCGACCACGGGGCGGGGACCTGGACGACGGAGCACACCGCGATCCCGAAGCCGACGAGCACCGCGACGGCCGCGATCGAGGAGCGCAGCGGTGGCCGTCTGGCCAGCATGCGCAGCGCGACGTAGGTCAGCAGCACGATCGCGAGCGCCCAGACGGAGAACGTCGTGCGCAGGGCTTCGGCCTGCGATCGCCCGACGTAGTACGTCGCCGACCCGAGTCCGAAGACGCCCGTCCAGGCGAGCATCCCCGTCAGCACGCGGTTCGCCGCGCCTCGCAGCGCCCGCACCGTCGCCACCCCGATCGTCGCCACGTAGGTGAGGTAGATCGCGGTGTGGAGGCCGAGCGCGCCCGGCAGCGGCAGCATCGCGTATCCGCCGGCTCCGTAGATGCGGGCGTAGTCGACCACCCGGTCGAGCTGCGGCAGCGATCCGGCGCGCGCGAGGGTCAGGAGCGAGACGAGCGCCAGTGCCGTGCCGAGTCCGGCCGCGAGGCCGCCGGCGAGCGTGCGCAGCGAGCGGCGATCGTCCATCGTCCACACGAGCGCGGCCACGCTTGCGCCCACGGCCGCGGCGCCGAAGTCGGCGTTGTTGACGAGCGCGAGCCCGGCGGCGGTGAACAGCAGCCACAGGCCGACCACTCCGCTGCGGCCGCGCTCGAGCTGGCGCGCGGTCAGCCACGCGACGAGGTACGGGCCGGCGTATCGCAGCGGGAAGACGCCGAAGTAGTTCCCGAACGAGCCGCGGTTGACCGCAGCCGCGCCTATCGAGAAGAGGCTCGTCGCCAGGAACGGCACATAGAGCAGCAGCGCGGCAAGGGAGCTGCGCGTCACGCGGCGGAGGACGCCGTAGATCGCGAGCAGCGACAGCGACGTGAGCGCGCACATCGTCAGCGTGAACACCAGCACCGGGTCGCCGCCCAGCCCGTGCAGCACGAGCGCGGTGGCGAAGGGCCACAGCGCCGAGTACTGCGAGCTGAAGTCGACGAGCGGCGTCAGCCCGTCGAGGACGGCATACGTTTCGTCGAGCGTGAAGCCGAGGTGGTAGCGGACGGCTTCGAGGACGGACCCGATCGATTCCTCCGTGTTGACCGCGTGCGTCAGCCACACCGCGGTCAGCAGGGCTGCCGCCGCGAGCGCGCCCCAGCGGCGTCCGGACGACTCGCGCAGCAGCGTGGCGGCGCGTGTCCGCACCGCCGCGCTCCGTGCCGCCAGCAGGAGCGAGCCGGCGATCGCGGCAGCCACCGCGAGCGTCGCCGGATTGAAGTACCGCTCGCGTATCGAGAGGCCCACGACGCGCGTGTACACGGTGCCGTATCGCACCCTGTACTGGGCGACGAAGCAGGCGATCAGCAACGCCGCGAGCGCGAGCTGCGCGAACGGGACCGCCAGCTCGACGACGCGCGCGGGAAGCGTCGGCTGTCGCCGGAAGGCCCAGCGCGTCGTCAGCGCCAGCAGGATCGGCCCGGCGATCGCGATCAGATAGCGAGCGTGCTCGGTCGACTCTTCGTAGGCGCCCGCGGCCGACGACGGGAAAAACGTGAAGCCACCACGGCTTTGCCCGAGCAGGTCTCCCAGCGGTGGTCCGAGCAAGAGGATCGCGGTGGCGACGATCGCCGCGCATGGGATTGCGCAGAGCCACGCCACGGTTGCGGCGTCCTGCGTGCTGCGCGCGGGCGTGCGCGATTTCCCCCGATGCGAGGCGACCGCCGCCTCGGAGGCGGCGCGTGCCATGGACGGACTCTAGAGTCGGCGGGCCCGAAAGGAAAGCGACAAGCGTCGCGCTACAGCCGCTCGATCGCGACGGGTGTGCCGGCGGTCGCGACGCCGTCGCCGGCGGGGACGAACGCGAGTCCGTCGGCGGCAGCCAGCGACGCCGTCACGTGGGAGCCCTGGGCGCCGGTCGGCACCGCCCGCAGCGTCCCGTCGCGGGCGTCCAGCCGCACGCGTACGGCCTGGGTGCGCCCGCGCCGCGGCACGTCCTCGGTCAAGGTCGCGCGTTCGCGCGGCGGCAGCGGCTCGGCGCCCTGCAGCGCGCGCAGCGCCGGTCGCGCGAACAGCGTGAACGTGACGTAGCTGGAGACGGGATTGCCCGGCAGTCCGAACACGAGCTGTGCGCCGCGCGTGCCGAACCAGGTCGGCTTTCCCGGCTGCAGGTCGACGCGCCAGAAGCGCTCGGTCACCCCCAGCGCCTCGAGCGCCGGCTTGACGTGGTCGTGCGGTCCGACCGAGACGCCGCCGGAGACGACCACGACGTCCGCGTCGTCGAGCGCTGCCGCGAGCGCTGCCTGCGTCGCCTCGCGCGTGTCGCGGACGGCCGTCGCGGTGGCGACCTCGGCGCCCTCGCGAGCGGCGAGCGCGGCGAGCATGACCGCGTTCGAGTTGTGGATCTCGCCGGGGCCCAGCGCGCTGCCGGGCGGGCGCAGCTCGTCGCCCGTGGAGAGGATCGCGACGCGCGGCCGGCGGGCGCACGACAGCGTCCCGGCGCCGGCCCCGACCGCGACGCTGAGGGCGCCGGCGCCGAGGACCGTCCCGGCGGTCAGCACGACGCTGCCGGCGCGCAGGTCCTCGCCCGCACGGCGGACGTGTCGGCCCGGCGCGACGGCGGCGGTCAGCTTCACACGGCCATCGGCCTCGCGCACCTGCTCGACCGGCACGACCGCGTCGGCGCCGGCGGGCAGCGCCGCGCCGGTCGAGATGCGGATCGCCTCGCCCGCGCCGACGGGCCTGGACGCTGGACTGCCTGCGCGCGACTCGTCCACGATCCACAGCTCCCCGCTGGACGCGTCACTGCGAACGGCGAAGCCGTCCATGGCCGAATTGTCGAAGTGGGGGACCTCGGCGGCGGCGACCAGATCTTCCGCAAGCACTCGGCCTGCCGCATCCTCAATGCTGACGGGCTCTGCCGCCAGCGACGCGCATCTGGACGCCACTTCCGCGCGGGCGGCTTCGATCGACAGCAGCTCGTTCGGCACGCGTCCATTCTGTCCATCCGTGGGTGCAGGTGTCGGGAGCCGCTGATATAGACAGCGGAATGATGGATTCAGGACCCGCCCCGCGCCCGAGCCGGCCCGTGCCCGTCGAGCGGGCCGAGGCCGAGCTGCTCGCCGGCCGCGCGCAGGCAGTCGCGAAGGGCTGGCTGCTGACGCTGCTCGAGCGCGCGCCGCTCGACGCCGTCGCATCGATCCCCGCCGCGGATCTCGCCGCCGAGGGGCCGGCCGTCTGCGCGGCTGTCGCACGCGCGCTTGGCAACGACGCTGAGCTCGACCGTCTGCGCCCCGCCGGCGACCTCGCGTCGCTCGCACAGCGCATCCCGGCGCTCGCCGGCGCGCACGACCCAAGCGAGACGCTCGCGGCCGTCGACGCCCTGCGCGCCTGCCTCTGGGCCGCCGCCCTCGACGCCCGCGGTCCCCGCACCGACGATCTCGTCCCGCTCGCCGAGCGGCTCGCCGAGGTCGCACTCGTCGCCGGCACCACCGCACTCGCCGCACCCCAGGCGATGGGCAGCGAGGAGGAGCAAGCGGCGGCGCGCGCAGCCGGGCCAGCCGGCGCGGCCGGGGCGACGAACGCCGATCGGGCGGGTGGCGCGGGTGAGGACGATTCCGCGACCCCGCTCGCGGAATCGCCTCGACCCGTGACAGGACCCGTCCGCTACGTGGCCGGGGCCCAGGACGAGGAGCCGGCGGTGCACGACCTGCGCGGCGGCACCTCGGGCTCCGTCACCGCTCTGCCCCAGCGCCCGTCCGTCCCGCCCGAGCTCACCTCCGCGATGGACGACGGCGACCTGTGGATCGCGACGCTCGAGCGCCACGTTGACCGCGCGCAGCGCGAGGGCGGCGGGCTCGCGCTGCTGCGCGTCGAGCTCGTCGACGGCGAGCGCCTGGCCACCGCCGCGGCTGCTGAGTCACAGAGCGAGGCGGACGATCGCGGGGTCCCATACGGCCGTCTCGCACAGGCGATCCGCCGCGCGATCCGGCGCCAGGACCTCGTCGCCTCCGATCGTCAGGGCCGCGCCTGGGTGATCGCGCCCGCCGTCGGCCGCGCAGGCGCGATCGCGCTCGCGGAGCGGATCGGCGCCGGCGTCGAGCACGGCGAGCACTGGCGCGGCGCCCCGCTGGCGGCGACGATCGGGTTCGCCGTCTATGGCGAGGACGGCCGCGACGCCGTCACGCTGATCGACCGCGCGGAGGAGGCGATGCTCGCCGCCTCCGCTGCCGGCGTGCGCATCGGCGAGGCGGTTCCGGCGCCGGACGGCGGAGACGGCGGGCCCGGGCCGCGCCTCGTGCGCTGAGCGGCCGCAGCCGCTGCGAGCTCGCTCAGCGGCGTCCGCGCGCCGGCGTGGCTTCCGTCGGCAGGGGGAGGGGCAGCGCGCCGACGCGGATGAGGCCGTCATCGCCGCCGAGTGCCGTGTGCGCCGCTTGCGTGAGGTCCCACGAGCGGCCCTTCACGAACGGGCCGCGATCGATCACCGGCACCACGACCGTGCGGCCCTTGTAGTAGAAGCTGACCGGCGTTCCGCACGGCAACGTGCGATGGGCGACGCCGAGCGTCCACTCCGTCAGCGGGATGCCGCAGGCGGTCGTCTCGTCGTCCAAGGTCGGTCCGTACCACGAGGCGATGCCGGGCCGGTAGACCGTCAGTCCGAGCTGCGGCGCGCCGATCTCGTCGCCTGCACTGCCCGCCGCCGCGGAGCCGGTCACTGCGCGCAGCTCCAGTGGGCCGACGCGGTCGGGCTTCCAAGTCGCCGCGAAGCTGCCGTCCGCCGCGACGGCCGCGCTCGCGATCGGCACCCAGCCGGCGCGCTCGTCGCTGCGCTCGACCGTCACCGTGCCGGCGCCGCGCGGTGCCGTGCCCGTGATGCGCACGTGACCCCGCAGCAGCGCAGTCGAGCGGACCGCCAGTGCGATCTCGTCGCCGGTCGCGCGCACGAGCGGGTTGCCGAGTCTGACCACGAGCGGCGATCCGTCGGGGAGCGTCAACACGCCGGGCGCGGCGCCGCCCGGGCTGGCGCCGGCGAGCGCCGGAACGACCGGCACGCCGAAAGCGAACAGGACGAGCAGCGTCACGGTGATGGTGCGGCGGCGACCGGTCATGTGGTGGTGCGGGCCTACGAGGTGAGCTGACGGGCTCGCGACGCCATTGCGGGCGGCGCTACGGTCGAGATCGACCGATTCGCCCCGGCGAGCTGTGGGGCTCGCATCGGGTCCCCCGTCGGCCGCACGCAGGGCGAGCGACCGTTCGGCCAGGCGGGCGGAAGTATACGGAACACCGCACGTTGCGAGGTGAATCCCGCCGCAACTTGAAACCCTCTCGTCCGTTGTGCGTAGTAGACATGCGGCGCAGACGCGCGCGCGAACAGGTCCTCCCCTGACGCGGCCGGTGCGATGCCTTTGACTTCAAAAAGTGAAGTGGCTAGGCTGATGCCTATGCTTGGATGGCAGTGGTGCGCCCCCGCGCGCACTCTCTCCTCCACCATGAACGCGCCGCGGAGAACCGACCCCCGCCCGGTGCACGCGAGAAACGGAACCAGATGTCAGTAGCGGAACTTCAGGAACTCGAGGAGATCAGAGGCCTCGTTACGCGCGGGACGCAGCTCGGCGTGCTCACGTACGCCGAGATCTCGACCGCCGTCAGCGAGCTCGATCTCGACGAGAGCGACGTCGAGGAGCTGCACGGCTTCCTCGAGAGATCAGAGATCGAGCTGGTCGAGGAGATCGATCCCGCCACCACGGCCAGCAACCAGGTCGAGCGTGCGCCCGACAGACGTGGGCGCCGCAGAGCGAGAACCGCGCTCGACCTCAAGCCGGACATGACGACCGACTCCCTTCAGCTGTTCCTGAAGGACATCGGCAAGGTGCGGCTGCTCACCGCCCAGGAGGAGGTCGACCTCGCGAAACGCATCGAGCGCGGCGACCTCGACGCGAAGCAGAAGATGGTCGAGTCGAACCTGCGCCTCGTCGTCTCGATCGCGAAGAACTACCGCAACCAGGGCCTGCCGTTCCTCGACCTGATCCAGGAGGGGACGCTCGGCCTCGTCCGCGCGGCGGAGAAGTTCGACTACCGCAAGGGCTTCAAGTTCTCGACCTACGCGACCTGGTGGATCCGCCAGGCGATCGCCCGCGCGCTCGCGGACAAGGCGCGCACGATCCGCATCCCGGTCCACGTCGTCGAGAAGCTGAACAAGATCGGGCGCGCGGAGCGCAAGCTCGTGACCGAGCTCGGCCGCGAGCC
>JBJMLB010000085.1:0-27598 GCA_045805465.1 Conexibacter sp.
CGCTCGTCGCCGGCGCCGGCCGCGTCGCCTGCGGTGACACCGGCGTCGCGCACGTCGCGACTGCGCTGCGCGTCCCGTCCGTCGTCCTCTTCGGACCGACCGCTCCGGCGGCGTGGGGACCTCCGCCGCAGCGGCCCTGGCACCGTGCGCTGTGGCGCGGCCGCGTCGGCAACCCGCACGCGTCCAGCCCAGACCCGGGCCTGCTGGAGCTCATGCCCGCCGACGTGCTCGCCGCGCTCGAGGATCTGCCGGAGCCGCGTTAGTCGCCCGCGCTCTCGCCGAGCGCCGGTCGGCACCCGGCGTGGACGCGCCGGAATCACGCGCTCGCTGATTCGCCTGCGGGCTGACGGGTACTCCGAAGCTCATGCCCATCACCGACGCACGCGTGCAGGACCTGCCCCCGTTCGCCGGCCATTCGCCGCAGCAGGAGCGGCCGCTCGGCTGGTACGCCGCGCTGATCTCGCTCTATGTGAGCGCGCTCGGCGGCTTCGCGACGTGGTTCCGCCGCTCCGGCCGCGAACTGCCCGAGCGGGTGGATGCGCGCGACCTCGCGCTGCTGGCGGTCGCCGCGCACAAGGGCTCGCGGCTGCTCGGCAAGGCGCGCATCATGAGCGCGGTCCGCGCGCCGTTTACGCGCTTCCAGGGGAACGGCGGGCCGGACGAGGTCGAGGAGGCCGCGCGCGGGCGCGGACTGCGGCGCGTGGTCGGCGAGCTGGTCGTCTGCCCCTACTGCCTCGGCATGTGGTTCGCGACGCTCTTCGCCGCGGGCCTGCTCGTGGCGCCGCGCGCGACCCGCTGGGGCGCCTCGGTGCTCGCGATCGTGTTCGCCTCCGACGTGCTTCAGATCGCGTATCGCAAGGCCGAGGACGCGCTCTGACGCGGCCAGCGGTACCGGGGCTCCACACGTCTGTCACCCCGCAGATCGGGTACTCGGCGGGGATGGGACGACTCGACGGCCAGCGCGCGCTGGTGACCGGCGCGAGCAGCGGGATCGGCGCGGCGACGGCGCAGCTGCTGGCGCGCGAGGGCGCGGACGTGGCGCTGCTCGCCCGCGGCGAGACCGGCCTGCTGCGCGTCGCGGCGCGCGTGCGGCAAGAGGGCGCTCAGGCGGTCGTGCTGCGCGCCGACGTCGCCGACCGCGCCGCGCTCGAGGCGTCGATCGCGGAGGGCGTGCGCCTGCTCGGCGGCCTCGACGTCGTGGTGGTCGCCGCCGCCGCGGGCGCGTTCGGCCGCTTCGACGAGATCCCGCCCGAGGACTTCGACCGCTGAGTGCGGGTGAGCCTCGGCGGCGCCGTCGACGCTATCCGCGCCGTGCTGCCCGAGCTGGAGCGCAGCGCCGGCCGGCTCGTCGTCGTCGGCTCCGCGGTCGACGAGATCGAGCTGCCGCTGCTGTCCCCCTATGTCGCGGCGAAGCACGGTTTGCACGGCTTCATCGAGAGCCTGCGCGCCGAGCTGCGCTCCAGCGGCTCGCCGATCGAGTTGTCCGAGGTCCGGCCAGGAGCGGTCGACACCCCCTTCTGGCGGCACCTCACGCACCGAGGCGGCTTCGTCCCGCCGACGATCCCGCCGCTCGCGACCTACACGGCCGAGTCGGTCGCGCGCGTGGTGGTGGCCTGCGCGATCGCCCCGCGCCGCTCGGTCACCGTCGGCGGCTCGACGCTGCTGCTGTCGTTCGCCGAGCGGCACGCGCGCCCGTTGATGGAGCGCGCGTTCGCGCTCGCCGGCCGCCTCGCGCGCGCCCACTCCCGTCCGGATCAGGCGCCCCAAGGGTTGTGGGAGCCGTCCGGCGAGGGGATTCTCGACGGTCACCTGCACGGTCGTCCGAGCGTGCTGGCGGCGCTGCGGCTGCGCGGCACGCGTCCGCGCGGCGGGGTGGGGCCGTCGTGAGCGACGTGCTGTTTCGCCGCCGAGCCCATAGGTAACCGGCAGGCCCCAGCGAAAGGAGCGAGCCGATGACCGAGACGCCGAAGCAGTCCGACCAGCTGCCCGAGGAGGCGCCAGTCGAGCAGGTTCCCGACGACGTCGCCGAGGCGGGACAGGGCGCCGCGCGCGAATCCGCGCAGGAGGCCGCGGGCGAGGAGGCCGAGCGCACGAGCGAGCCCGGCTACCGCGGCGACGAGGAGCAGGAGGCGTACGATCGCGACGCCCCGGACGCGGCCGACGAGGAGGTCGGCGGAGGCTAGCCGTGCGCCGGTAGGCGCGGTACGCGGCCGGCTGGTGCGGGCTGCAGGGCTACACGCTCGTCATGAGGAGGGCGACAAGTGCGGCGAAGCCGGCGACGCCGATCACGACTGCCGCCAGCACAGGCGCGAGGCGGCCCTTCGCCGCCCTCGCGGTGTCGCCGGGCTGTCGGTGGCTCGGACCCCCGTCGAGCGGCACGCCCTCGGCGGCCGCCCGTTCCTCGGCACGTCCGTCGAGACGCAGCGCCAATGCCGCCCACACGGCCGCGCCGCCCCAGGCGACGACAGGAACGGGCCACGTCCAGCCACCCTCGAGGATCGCCACCATCAGCGAGATCACCACCAAGCCTGCGACGACCGCGAGCGGCATCGCCCCGATCACCGAACCGCTGCCGGCGGGGCTGCTGGCCTCGGCGGACGGCGTCATGACGGTGCGCTGCTCGAGCGCCGATCGCGCCGGCTCCGCATCTGGGTCGGCGAGATTGTCGTTGTGGCCGGTCGAGACGACCTCGGCCGCGCCGGCCGCCTGCCGTCCGCCGGCGAACTCGTCTGTCAGCTCGCTCAGCACGCGGTCGGGGTCGCTGACCCCCTCGGCCTCCAGACGCGCCGCCGTCGTCGGGTCAACATGCTCGACGCGAGTCGTCATGCCGATGGCGAAGGCGGCGATCAACACCGTTCCGGTTGCATGGACGGCGCAAGCGGCGACGAGCGCCCACCACGATCCGGTCGCCAGCGAGACGATCGCCCCGACGACGATCAAGGCTGCGAGCGAGATGGCGAAGAGGAGTCGGTTCGCGGCGATCATGCCGAGGACCGTCGAGCGGCGCCCGTGGACTTCGTCATGCCGCTCCGGGGTTTCGGCCGGGACCTCGACCACGTCTCGGCCGAGGACCTTCCGCACCTCCTCGGTCAGCAGGCGGTTGGCCTCGTCGGAGAGCGACGGGTCGGCGGAGCGGACCTCGCGTCTGACGGTTCTGGGCTCGTCCATGGGCGTCGGCTACCCACGGATGCGCGTCGCTAACGAGCCGCCGGAGCGTTGGTCAGTCCATGCATTCATCGGTCGGCTGGCGGGTATGCGAACGATGGGCGAAGAGATCGGTTGACCGACCTCTTCGACGATGGAATCAGAGAAGGACCGGCGCGCGCTCGCCAGGGGTGCGCCCGCGGACTCCGCTGTGGTGAACGTCATTCGCATCGGAGGGAAGAGACATGCAGCCTCGACGGGAAGGACCGAGCTTCGACCTCGTCGTCGACTACCTCGGCACGCGGCACACTGAGCCAAGTCGAATCGTGCGCCGCGCCGGTGCGGTGCGGAGGCCTCCTCGAACGAAGGGACGGGTGGTGGTGGCGGTCGCTCACGCGATTCGCCGCGCCCACAGGGGCGCGACCCGGACAGCCTCATGAGCAGCGTGGGCGATCGGGTCTGCTGGGATGCGGCCGCTCCGTCCGTAGAGGAGCTGCTCGCACGCGCCCGGATGGGCGATCGGCGGGCGCGGGAGCGCGCGTTTCGGCAGACGATGCCGCTGGCGCGTCAGCTGGCATGGCAGTACCGTCGCGGACGCGAGCCGGTCGACGATCTCCTGCAGGTCGCGTACCTCGGCCTGACTGCCGCGATCAATCGCTTTGACCCCGCGCGCGGGACCCGCTTCGTCTCGTTCGCGCGTCCCACAATCAGCGGCGAGCTGCTGCGCCACTTCCGCGACACGAGCTGGGCTGCGCGTATGCCGCGCGCGTTGCAGGAGAACGTGCTCACGGTGCGCAGAGCGAGCGACGCGCTGGCGGCGCGGCTGGGGCGCTCGCCCCGAGTGGAGGAGCTCGCGGATGCGACGGGCCTCGACGTCGAGCAGGTGGCGGAGGCGCTGCACGCCAACAGCGCACGACATGCCGCTTCGCTGGACGGTGGCGCGGAGGACGAGGAGGACGCGCTTGTCCTGGCGGACGTCGTGGGCGTCGAGGACGAGCGCTTCGAGCGCGTCGAGCGGCGCGCTACCGTCGGGTCGCTCGTTCGCACGCTGTCGCCGCGCGACCGCGAGCTGCTCTTCATGCGCTTTGCCGAGGACATGACGCAGAGCGAGATCGCGGCCCGCATCGGCTGCTCGCAGATGCAGGTCTCGCGTCTGCTGCGTCGCGCGCTGGCGCAGCTGGCCGCCGACCACCGCGACCTGCGGTCGTGCTCGCTCGAGCCGTAGCGCGGGGTGGCTATCCTGTCAGGAGCTGCGCGGATGTCGACCACGTTCGCCGGTCCGATTCGAAGGCGAGGAGGCAGGGGTCCGACGAAAATCGGACGCGTGCACGGTGCGCTCGGACCTTTCTCGGGAGTTACCATGCACGTTCAATCATCCGCGCCGTCACCGGTCGCGCCGTTCGCCCCCTCCTTCGCCGTCTGCGTCGACGTCGACGGAGACCGCGCTCGCCTCACGCCGCGCGGCGAGTTGGACCTCGTCACCGTCGCGCCGCTCGAGCGCGCCGTCGTCCAGCTGTGCGAGCAGGAGGTCGCGGACGTCGTCCTCGACCTGAGCGAGTTGACGTTCTTCGACTCCTCCGCGCTCTGCCTGCTGCTGCGACTGGACGCGCGGTTGCGCCAGGAGCGCCGCGGCTTCGGGGTCGTCGCCGGCGACGGCATCGCGGCACGCGTGTTGACCATCACGCGGATGCGCGACCGGTTCCGATGCGATGACCTCGATTGGGGGTAGAGGTCGTGTATGGACACGACATCGCCGGACACCGTGCAGGAAACGGGCGCCAGCTCCGTGCTGGCGCAGGTCGCCAACGAGGTGGTGCGGCTCTTCAAGGAGCAGTTCGGCCGCGGCCCCACGCGCGCGCGTGCGAGCTGGAGCGGGGACGACGTGCTGATCGTCGTGCTCGAGGACACCTTGACGCCCGCCGAGCGCAATCTCGTGGCGATGGGGGAGCACGAGCGACTGCGTGAGACCCGGCTCTTCTTCCAGACCGCGACCGAGCGGGACTTCTGCGAGGTGGTGGAGCGTCTCACCGGCCGCAAGGTGCGCGCGTTCATGAGCGCCGTCGACACCTTGGTCGACGGTCTCTCGACGGAGACGTTCGTCCTCTATCCGGTCGGCCAGGAGGATGGCAACCCGTCGCGGGCGGAGATCGCTCTGCAGCCGTCGCCGCGTCGACTGGGAGTCGCATGAGCGGGCCTGAAGGGGCCGCTCCCGAGGTCAGAGCGTCGGGCCGCGCCGGCGTGATGCCCGCTCGGAGTGGGTAGCCGGATCCCATGGGCGAGCGACGAGAGGGCGGCGAGCGGCGTGAGGTGCGCTCCTCGGATCCATCACTTTCGCCTGAGGCGAACCGGGCGCTGACGGAGGAGCTGCGGCAGGCGGTTGGCCGCGAGGAAGTCGAGGTGCCGGCCGAGCGTTCGCACGCCGAGCGCGAGCGGCATGGAGGCCGGTCCGGTCTCGCGGTCACGCTCGCGGACAACCGGCTCCCGGTGACGCTGGGGCTGTTCGGAACGCTCGTGATCGGCGCGGTCATCTCCCTCGCGACCGGGTCGTGGTGGTTCCTGCTGCTCGCACTGGGCCTCGACGTGCTCGGCGTGATCGTCGTCGCGGCGGTCGCGCTGGCGATGACCACGGAGACCGAGCACCTCTCGCCGAGCGCGGCTGCCCGCCTGGAGGACGAGGGCGTGACCGATCCGGACCGCGTCTTCAGCGACCTCGTGGAGGAGTTCGCGCCGGGGGGCCGCAGAGGCGACGAGCGCGAGACGCCGGCGCACGAGGACGCCGCGCAGGCGGCGGCCGAGCAGCGCTCTGCTGTGACGCCCTCGCAGGAGGGCAGCAGACCGGTCGGCCCGTAGCCGTCGCCGGCCCCCCGCGGCGGGCCTTTCCGACGAGCCGGGCAGCGTCAGGGCTTGGCGCCCACGCCGGTGCGCAGCTCCCCGAGCCGCAGGCGCCCGCTGCTGGCGCGCGCGAGCGGCGGGGTGGGCAGGTCGGCGCTCGCGCGCAGGCCGTCGAGCAGCTCCATCAGCGCGTCGGTCGAGCTCGTGCGCGGCTCCCAGCCGAGCTCGCGTCGCGCGCGGCCGGTGTCCATCAGCGGGACGCCGAGCGCGAGGTCGATCCAGCCCGGGGGGGAGGGCTGCAGCCGCAGCCTCCAGGCGAGGTCTGCGCCGGTGCGCAGCATCCCGGACCGCAACGGCACGCGCCGCGCGCCGAGCAGGTCCGCCAGGACCGCGGGGTCGAGGACCGGCTCGGCCGCGACGTTGAACGCGCCGCGCGCCTCCGACAGCAGTGCGCGGCGGTACGCGTCGCCGACGTCGAGCGAGTGCACGGCCTGGAAGCGCAGGCGCTCGAGATCGGGCACGACTGGGATCAGGCCGCGGCGCACGAGCGGGCTCGGCAGCAGCGGACCGACGAACAGGCGCCGGATCTCGGTCGCGGCCTCGCGCTTGAAGATCAGGCCCGGCCGCATGCGCACGACGCGCACGCCGGGATGCTCGCGCTCGAGGCGGTCGAGCATCCGCTCCGCCTCGGCCTTGTGCCGGGAGTAGAACAGCGTCGGGATCCCGGTCGCCGGCCACGACTCGTCGACGCGGCGATCCTTCGGGCCGGGCGCGTAGGCGCCGACGGACGAGGCGTGGACGATCGTCCCGACGCCCGCGCGGACCGCCGCGTCGAAGACCCTGCGCGTGCCCTCTACGTTGGTCGCGCGCAGCGTCCGCTCGTCGCGCGAGGGCTGGATCAGCCAGGCGAGATGGACCACTGCGTCGGCGCCTCTGAGGATCGGCTCCAGGTCGGCCGTCGAGACGTCGGCCGTCACCATCCGCACGCGGCCGTCGCCGAACGAGGCGGGCCGGCGCGCGACCGCGACGATCTGCTCGACCGACGACTCCCCCGCGAGCGCGCTGAGCACGCTCGTGCCGACGTTGCCGGTCGCGCCGGTGATCACCACCCGCATCGCGACATCACCCCCGGCGCATCAGGAGTCGTCCTGCGCCGAGCCGGGCTCGGCCGTTCGGCCGTGCATCGCCGCCTTGGCGCGGTCAGGCATGACGCGGCTGGCGGCCGCCTGCGCTCTCGTCTTCAAGGAGTGCGAGACGACGCGCTCGTCGCCGTTCATGAGCGCCTCGAAGCCGTCGTGCGCGACGTCGGCCGGGTCGTCCTTCTCACCGGCGCCGACCTTCGTGTCGAGCATGTCCGCCCGCTCGAAGAACTCGGTGTCGGTCGGGCCCGGCATCAACGACGTGACGCTCACTCCTCTGTCGCTCAGCTCCGCGCGGAGGGCGAGCGCGAACGACTGCACGAACGCCTTCGAAGCGTTGTAGACGGCCTGGTAGGTGCCGGGCATCGTCGAGGCGATCGAGGACGTGAAGAGGATGCGTCCGCCGCCCTGATGCGCCATCTGCCCGCTCACGAGCTTCGCGAGATGCACCGTCGAGCGCACGTTCAGGTCGACGATCGACAGCTCGTCGGGCAGTCTCGTCGAGTCGGCGAACTCGCCGCCGGCGCCGACGCCCGCGTTGAGCGCGGCGGCGTCGAGCCGGCGCCCGCCGTCGGTCACGCGGCGCCACAGCTCCTGCACCCCCTCGGGGTCGCGCAGATCGACCCGCACCGCCTCGACGTTCGCCCCGTCGATCGTTCTCAGCTCCGCGGCCGCCTGCTGGATCTCGTCGTCCTCGGCCGCGACGACGACGTCGAAGCCGTGCTCGACGAACTCGCGCGCGAGCTCACGGCCGATCCCGCTCGAGGCGCCCGTCACGAGCGCCAGCGGGTGACCTCCTCGATGCGCGGCGGTGGGTGTCGTCGACATGGTCGCCCTCCTCGGTTGTGTGCTCGGCGCTTTCGTCGCGGTTACCCCGAACCGCTCTCGGTCAACACGCCATGCGGCCGACGCGCGGACCGGCGCGACGTTCTTCCGGGCGTCAGCCCGACGCGTCGCCGCGCGCACACGAGCGGCGTTGCGGCGCCGAGGTGCGGGTAACGGGAGACCCGTTCCCAATCTCCAGGAGGCTTGCCATGGCCAAGACCGCACGCGAGATCATGTCGGAGGACTGCACCTGCGTCGGCGAGAACGACAGCGTGCTCGACGCCGCCAAGCGCCTCGCCGAGCTCGACGTCGGCGCCCTGCCGATCTGCGGCGAGGACGACCGTCTCAAGGGCATGCTGACCGACCGCGACATCGTCGTGAAGGTGCTCGCGGATGGCAGGGACCCCGCCTCCACGCGCGCCGGAGAACTCGGAGCGGGCGACGGGCGGACGATCACGATCGGCGCCGACGACCCGGTCGAGGAGATCCTGCGCACGATGGCCGAGCATCGCGTCCGCCGCCTGCCGGTCATCGACGGCAAGCGCCTCGTCGGGATCGTCGCCCAGGCCGACGTCGCGCGCAACATCGACGACGGTCAGGTCGGCCAGCTCGTCGAGTCGATCTCGCAGTAGCCGGCGCCGTGGTTCGGCCGCTCGCGCCCAGCTCGGGCGCGAGCGGTCACGCGCCGCGGGTGGCTTCGTCTCCGCCGACGAAGTCGGTGTGCTCCTGCGCCGGCGTCGTCGGGCGCAGGTGCTGCGGCCGGCCTTCGCCTTCGTCGGAGCCCTCGACGCGGTCGCCGTGCGGGTCGGTCTTGCGCCACCACAGGAAGCCGCCTGTCCCGGACAGCGCGAAGGCGATCCCTCCGACCACGACGACGATCATCAGGATGAGCAGAATTGCGATGCCGCCCTCCATGGCCGATCAGCTCGACTTCCTGCCGCCCTTGCGGCCGGCGGCGGCCTTCTGGGCCTTCGTGCCGCCCTGTCTCGTGGTGCTGCGTCTCCTGCCTGAGCCGGACGCTCTGCCGCCGCGTCTGGAGGCGCCGGGCGAGTTCGCGATCCGCGCCGCGCGCTCCTTGCTCATGCCCTTTCTGCGCAGGCCCTCGTACTGCTTGTCGTCCTTCACGCTCGAACCGTGATCTCTGGCCATCGTCAGCCTCCTCGTGAAACCGATGGGACCCCGCCTGTACCCGTCCGCGCGCCGCCCGAATCGAGACGGTGCGGGAACGTCGCGCTCAGAGCTGCTGACGAACGCCGGCCGCCTGCTCGATGTGCTGCAGTTGCGCGCCCAGGCCGGCGTCGAGCGCGTCGGCGCCGGCGCCGCGACGGCCCAGCGGCAGCACGGTGGCGCGGCGGGCGTCCTCGAGCGCCATCGCGAGCGCGGCGTACAGCGCGAGCGCGCACAGCACGAGCCCGACGATTCCGGCGACGTCCTCCCACGTCCCGCTCGCGGTCAGCTGGAACAGGCCGGTGGCGGCGAAGCGCAGCGCGGTCGTGCCCAGTACGGCGCCGACGACGAGCTTGCCGGTCGTCGCGGCGGCGGCGGGGACCAGCATCGCGGTCGCTGCGAGCAGCAGGAACAGTCCGAGCGCGTCGCTCGTCGCGCCCGCCGGGCTCGTGAGCGTGACGAGCCCGATCGAGAGCCAGGTGCCGGCGAGGACGCCCATGCCGGTGCCGGCGACGACGTCGCGGGCGAGATACCCGAACGTCGCGGTCAGCAGCTGGAGCGGGAAGACGAAGGCGATCAGGATCAACGCGACGTCCTGCCCGTCGGACGGCTGCAGCCAGCCGAGCTGAAGGCCGCTGAGGAGCAGGGTGCCGGCGGCGAGCGCGAGGAATCCGAGCGGCAGCGGGTTGCCGAGCGGGCGCAGCACGATCCGCGCCGCATCCGCCGGATCGGCGTGCCGGTGCGTCTCGTCGGTCACCGCGCCACCACGAGCGCCTGCGGGGCCGCCTGCTTCATGCGCGTCCGCAGCCACTTGAGCTGGATCGCGGTCTCGCCTTCGCAGCGCTGGACCACGTCGAGCAGGTCGCCGTCGCGAGCGCCCTGCGCCGCCTGCCCGACGAGCGTCCAGGCGATGTCGCACTCGGTCGCCATCAGGTAGAGGTCGTGCAGGTCGCGCAGCAGCCCGAGCGGGCCGGAGCGCGTGCCGGCGAACAGCTCGGACCGCAGGCGGTCGGGCTCGTCTTCGGCCTCCTCGCCGTAGCGCTCCGCGAACGGCCGCAGCTGCTCCGCGTGGCGGCCGCACTCGGCGGCGAGCCGCTCGCAGAGCTGGCGGACGTCGGACTCGTCGCCGTGCGCCTCGGCGACCTCGCCGAAGGCGCGGGCGAGCGCCGTCTCGGCGTGGTGCAGCAGTCCGAGGTAGTGCGCGAGCTGCATCGTCACCTCGCCTTGCTCACGGCCACCGCCGCGGTCTTGTACATCGGCTGCTTGGACACCGGGTCCCAGGTGGTGATCGTCAGCTCGTTCGCCGCGCGGCCCGTCCGCCCCTCCGCGGGACCGGCCTCGTCGCCGAGGTCCCAGTAGCCGTAGTGAAAGGGGACGAACACGCTGCCCGGCCGGATGCCGCTCACGCGGGCGGGCGCCTCGATCGCGCCGCGCGCGGACTCGATCCGCACTCGATCGCCGTCGTGCACGCCGAGCGCCTCCGCGTCGTGCGCGCTCAGCTCGGCCCACACCTCCGGGGCGGCCGCGTTCAGCTCCGGCGCGCGGCCGGTCTTCGTGCGCGTGTGGAAGTGGTAGACGGTCCGTCCGGTGGTGAGCTGCAGCGGATGGTCGACGTCGGGCAGCTCGGGCGGCGGCTGGTAGTCGACGGCGTGCAGGTAGGCGCGTCCGGCGGGCTCGCGCGCGCGGGCGTCGGCCTCGGTGTCGGCGGCGCCCGTCTTCAGGTCGTTGCCGTACGTCTCCGCGTAGTCGGGGTCGGTGTTAAAGGTCCCGCCGGCGTAGAGGCGCTCCGTGCCGTCGGGCGCCTGCTCGGTGCAGGGCCATTGGATCCCGCCGCGCTCGCGCAGCAGCGCGTAGCTGAGGTCGCTGTAGTCGCACGGCCGTCCCTTCGAGCAGGCCTTCCACGCCTCGAACGCCGACTCCGGACCGTCCCATCCGATCAGCGGCGCGCCGTCGCGGTCGCGGAGGTCCATGCGGCGCGCGTAGTCGAGGAAGATCTCCAGGTCCGAGCGCGCCTCGCCGGGCGGGTCGACCGCCTGCTCGCTGAGGTGGACGGTGCGGTCGGCGTTCGTGAACGTGCCGGTCTTCTCGCCCCACGTCGCGGCGGGCAGCACGATGTCGGCGAGCCGCGCCGTCTCGGTCAGGAACAGGTCCTGCACGACCACGAGCAGCTCGGGCTTGGCGAGGATCGAACGGATGCGGTGCAGGTCCGGCAGCGAGACGGCCGGGTTCGTGGCCGAGATCCACAGCAGCTCGATCGAGCCCTGCTCGGCGTAGCGCCAGATCTGCATCGCGTGCGTCGGCGGCGCCCAGTGCGGGATCGTCGTCTGCTCGACGTTCCACAGCTCCGCCAGCTCTCTGATGTGCTGCGGGTTGTCCCAGTTGCGCATGCCCGAGAGGTCGCCGTCGGCGCCCGTCTCCCGCGTGTTCTGCGCGGTCGGCTGGCCGTTCATCTGCAGCACGCCGGCGCCGGGTCTCCCGAGCATGCTGCGCAGCAGGTGGACGTCGTTGACCGCGCAGGCCGCGGCCGTCGCCTGGTTGGACTGGTAGACGCCCTGCAGCACCGTCGAGAGCAGCCGCTCGCACGTGCCCAGCAGCTCGGCGGCCGCCTGCACGTCGCGCGCCGGCACGTCGCAGATCTCCGCGACCCGCTCGGGCGCGTAGCGCTCGACCGTCTTCACCAAATCATCGAACCCGAGCGTGTGGGCCTCCACGTACTCCTCGTCGGCCCACCCGTTGCGGATCAGCTCGCGCAGCAGGCCGTTGAGCAGCGCGACGTTCGTCCCGGGGCGCGGAGCGAGATGCACGTCGGCTTCGCGCGCGACCGGCGTCGTGCGCGGGTCGACGCACAGCAGCGCGGGGCGGTCCGGTCCGTGCAGGCGGTCGAGCATCCGCATCCACAGCACCGTCTGCGTTGCGGCGACGTTGTGGCCGTACAGCGCGAGCGCGTCGCAGTGGTCGACGTCCGCGTAGGAGCCGGGCTGGCCGTCGGTGCCGAAGCTCGCCTTCAACGCCGCCGCCGCGGTCGCGGTGCACAAGCGGGTGTTGCCGTCCATGTGCGGCGTGCCGAGCCCGGCCTTGCCGATCACCGCGAGCGTGTAGTACTCCTCCAGGAACAGCTGGCCGGAGGTGTAGAAGCCGAAGCGGCCCCAGCCGCCGGGCTCGCTCAGCAGCTCGCGCGAGCGCTCGACGATCCGGCCCATCGCGGTGTCCCAGTCGGCCTCGACCAGGTCGCCGCCCTCGCGCACGAGCGGCGTCGTGAGCCGGTCCGGCGCGTTGTTCGCCTGCCAGCCGTAGAGATCCTTCGGCCCAAGGCGCCCGCGGTTTACGCGATCGCGCGCGCTGCCGCGGACGCCGACGATGCGGCCGTCCTTGACGGCGATCTCCTGCCCGTCGCCGTTGGAGTGCAGGATCGACGCCGCCGGCACCCAGCGCTCGACGTCCTCCTGCGCGACGCCGGGCGCGAGCTGCGAGTCGACGCGGACCGGCCACTGCCCGCCGGCGCCGAACGGGGTCCGCTCGCCCCACGGATCGGCGATGCGCGGGGGTTGCCGGTCGGCGGCCGCAGGCGCGTGATGGTCCATGTGGGGCGATGTACCCCGCTACGCGTCAGCTCAGCACGTCGTGTTCGATGGTCGGAGCGGAGAGCGGGTAGACCACTCGCGTGACGATGGAGTCGGCCGCATCCGCCGCGCCCGTGCCGAAGCGCCCGACGCTGCCCCGCCTGCGCGAGGCCGTCCAGACGTGCCGTGCCTGCGAGCTGTGGGCGGGCGCGTCGCAGGCGGTGTTCGGCGAGGGCGCGCGGCGGGCTGAGCTGATGCTCGTCGGCGAGCAGCCCGGCGACCGCGAGGACGTCGAGGGCGCGCCGTTCGTCGGTCCGGCCGGGCGCGAGCTGGACCGCGCGCTCGCGGAGGCCGGCATCGTCCGCGAGCGCGTCTACCTGACGAACGTCGTCAAGCACTTCCGCTTCAAGGCGCGCGGGAAGCGGCGGATCCATCAGCGGCCAGACGCCGTGCACGTGGCGGCATGCCGCCCGTGGCTCGACGCCGAGCTGGCGGTCGTGCGCCCGCAGACGCTGGTGTGCCTGGGGGCGGTGGCCGCTCAGGCGCTCGTCGGTCGCGACGTACGCGTCACGCGGGATCGCGGGCGCCCGCTCGCGTCGTCGCTCGCGCCCTGCGTGATGGCCACCGTGCATCCCTCGTCGATTCTGCGCGCGCCCGATGAAGCGGCACGCCGCGAGGCCCGCGCAGCCTTCGTCGCGGACCTCCGCAGCGTCGCCGAAACGCTCCGCGCCGACCGCTGACCGGCCTTGACGGCCCGTGGCCGCGCCGACGCCGCGGTCGTCGCTACGCCGCGGCGTGCTGCTGCTCGTGGCGGCCCTCGGCGAACTCCTCGACCGCCTTCGCGCAGAAGGCCGGCAGGTCGTCCGGCTTGCGGCTCGAGACGAGCCCGTTGTCGACGTGGACCTCCTCGTCGACCCACGTCGCGCCCGCGTTGCGAATGTCGGTTCTGAGGCTCGGCCACGACGTGATCGTGCGGCCTCTCAGCACGCCAGCCTCGACGAGCGTCCACGGGCCGTGGCAGATCACCGCGACCGGCTTCCCCTGCTCGAAGAGCTCACGCGCGAACGCGACCGCGGCCTCGTCGGTGCGCAGGAAGTCGGGGTTGGCGACCCCGCCCGGCAGCACGAGCCCGTCGTAGTCCTCCGCGCGCGCGTCTGCGACCGTCTTGTCGACGGGGAACGTGTCGCCCTTCTCCAGGTGGTTGAACGCCTGCACCGCGCCGTCCTGCGGCGAGACGAGGTCGACGTCGGCGCCCGCCTCGCGGATCGCGTTCCACGGCTGCTCCAGCTCGACCTGCTCGACGCCCTCGGTTGCAAGGAACGCGATCCGTCTGCCCTTCAGCTCCTCGGCCATGTCGTTCACCTCGTCGTTCGCGGTCGGTTCTCGGTGGAGCTACCCGAGGACGCCGCGTCTGCCACGCCCGCTCGCCGCCAGAGGTCCGCGCACACGCCGCGCCTATCGAGCTTGACAAATATAAGCTTGTACGCATATCTTGCCAGCATGGACGAAGAGATAGACATCGCAGATCACATAGGAGCCGTCACCAGGACCGTGCGCCGCGGCGAGCGAGCGGGGAAGCCGACGCAGACGGTCGTGGCCGAACGCACGTACGAGACCTCGAGCGAGGATCTGTGGGACGCGATCACGTCGGCAGAGCGCATCCCGCGGTGGCTGCTGCCGATCAGCGGCGAGCTCCGCCTCGGCGGGCGCTACCAGCTCGAAGGCAACGCCGGAGGTGAGATCACCGACTGCGAACCGCCTCGCCGCCTCGGGGTGACCTGGGAATACGGCGGCGCCGTCTCCTGGGTCGACGTCGAGCTGTCCGCCGTGCCCGGCGGCACCCGCCTCGAGCTCGAGCACACCGCCCACCCGAGCCCTGAGTGGGAGGCGGCGGGCTTCGGCCCGGGCGCCGTCGGCATCGGCTGGGACCTGTCCCTCCTTGGGCTGGCCCTGCACGTGACGTCCGGCGCCGCGATCGACCGCGCGCAGGCCCGCGCGTGGCAGGCCTCCGACGAGGCAAAGGAGTTCATGCGCGCCAGCGGCGACGCCTGGTGCGATGCCGACGTCGCAGGCGGCACACCGGCCGAGCTCGCCCGAGCCGCCGCCGACCGCACTGCACAGGCCTACACCGCGGCCGGCGGGTGATGCATGCCTTCGACGTGCTCGGCGATCCGGTGCGGCGCCGGATCGTCGAACTGCTCGCCGGCGGCGAGCACAGCTCGGGCGCGGTCGTCGACGTGATCAAGCAGGAGTTCGGCCTGTCCCAGCCGGGCGTCTCGCAGCACCTGCGTGTCTTGCGGGAGCACGGCTTCGCGACCGTGCGCCCCGACGGCTCCCGGCGGATCTACGCGCTCGATCCCACGCCCCTCCGCGAGGTCGACGCGTGGCTCGACCACTTCCGGGCCTTCTGGAGCCAACGCCTCGATTCCCTCGGTACGGAGGTCGCCCGCGGCAAGCGCGCGCGGAGCGCCGGCTGACATGACCAAACCTCGTATCTACACGATGAAGTTCGAAAGGATCTATCCGCTCTATGTCGCCAAGGCGGAGAGAAGAGGCCGCACGAGAGCGGAGGTGGATCAGATCATCTGCTGGCTGACGGGCTATGGCCACGCGGAGTTGAAGGCGCAGCTCGAAGGTGAGGTCGACGTCGAGATGTTCCTCGCGGAAGCTCCTCGCTTGAACCCTTCGCGAGTCTTGATCAGAGGCGTCGTCTGCGGTGTGCGGGTGGAAGACCTCAGAGAGTCGCCGATGAAGGAGATCCGCTACCTGGACAAATTGATCGATGAGTTGGCGAAGGGGAAGGCGATGGGCAAGATCTTGCGCTGACGGCCGAGGTCAAGAGCGGCGCGGGCTCGGTCGCTGTCGCAGGATCACGCGGCAGCCGCGGTGCGGGGTGACGATGACGCTGCGCCAGCGCGGTCGTTCGAGTGTGGGGTGTGCGGGTTCGATCGCGTAGCGCGCGAGCGCGGTGGCGAGGATCGTCTGCAGCTCGAGGAACGCGAGGCGCCAGCCGAGGCAGCGTTTGCGTCCGCCGCCCCAGGGCAGCCAGGCGTCGCCATCGGGCTGCGTGTCGAGGAAGCGCTCGGGCGTGAAGCGGTGCGGGTCGGCGAACAGCTGCGGGTCGTGGTGGAGCAGGTAGAGGCAGACGAGCAGGTGGGCGGGCGGCAGGTGGGTCCAGTCGCCGATCTGGATCGGTGCTCTTACTGCTCGGGGGATCGCGAAGAGGAAGACGGGGCGGTGGCGCAGCGTCTCTTGGATCGTGGCGGTCAGGTAGGCGTCGCGGCCGCTGTCGAGCTCGTCGTGGAGCGTGCGCTGCACGCGCTGGTCGTGGGCGATGAGCTGGAAGCTCCAGGCCAGCTCGGCCGAGGTCGTCTCGTGGCCGGCGAGGATCAGCGACATGAGGCTGTCGCGCACGTAGGCGCTGGTGAGCGGCTGGCCGTGCTCGTCGCAGGCTGCGAGCAGCACGCCGAGTCCGTCGTCGCCGGTGCGGCCTTCCTGTCGGCGCTGCTCGATCAGCCGCAGGAGCGTCGCGTCGACAGCAGCGCGCTCGTCCAGGAAGCGCTGCCAGCGCGCGCGGGCGAGCGGCACCCGTCGTGCGGGCTCCAGTGAGAGCAGCAGCCCCTCGGAGATCGACAGCATCGCGAGCAGCTGCGTGTGCAGGCTCGGCGCGCGCTCGTCGAGGTCGGATCCGATCAGCGTCGCGAGGATCACGCGCAGTGTCAGCGCGCGCAGGCGGGGATGCAGCGCGATCGGCGTGCCAGCCGGCCAGCCGGCGAGCTCGCGCTCGGCGAGCTCGCGGACCAGCTCGCGATGGTGCGCGGTCGCCTCGGCGGTGTAGAGCCGCGCGAGCCGTGCACGGCCGCGGCGGTGCGTCTCGCCGTCGGCGAGCATGAACGAGCGCTCGCCGACGATCGGCACGATCGTCTGCCCGCCCTCGCCCGGCGCGAGCACGTCCGGCGGCGCGCCGAACACGGCGCGCGCCTCCTCGGGGTCCGCGATGAACACGAGCGGCGGACGCGCGAGCGCTTTCAGCGTGAAGCGCGATCCGTACTGCGACCGCATCCGCTCCAGCAACCCGAACGGATCGAGCGACATCCAGGCGGTCTGCACCGCGGACGGAAGCGGAGGACTCGGCGGCAGGCCGAGGCCGACAGGGGGAGGAGCGGTGCGAGCGACGACCGTCATGGACGATCACCAAGCCTCTCACGCGTCACGATCCCGGGCGCAGATCCTCGCCCAGCGGAGGGTGAGGTCGTGGGAGCGCAGCGTCGAGGCGATCGCGATCGCGACGTCGCGCACGCGTGCGTCTGCGTATGCGTTCCCTAGACTCCGCCGCGGTCGCTGTACGGAAGAGGGAGTACGAAGATGGGCGCGCAGACTGAGACCCTGCTCGCGCCGCTGCGCCGCGCACTGCGCGTGGCGCCGGACGCGTGCGCGGTGGTGTGTGGCGAGGAGCGGATGACGCATGCCGCGCTGGCGGCGCGCACGCGCCGGCTGGGGGCCGCGCTGCGCGGCCTCGGCTTGGCGCCGGGCGACCGCGTCGCGGTCGTCGGGCCGAACTGCCACCGCTATCTCGAGCTGTATCTCGGCGTGCCGGCGGCGGGGCTCGTGCTCGTGCCGCTCAACACGCGCCACACCGACCCGGAGCTTCGCTACGCGCTCGAGGACTCGGGCGCGCGCGTGCTGATCGCCGACCGCGAGATCGACGGGGCCGGGGAGCTGGTGGAGCATGCGATCCCGTTCGACGACGCCTACGACCGCTTCGTCGAGCAGGCCGCGGATGAGCCGTGGGCGGAGGGGCTCGACGGTGACACGCTCGCCGGCCTCTTCTACACGGGCGGCACCACCGGGGCGGCGAAGGGCGTGATGCTGACGCACGGAAACCTCGTCGCGAACGCGTACCACTTCATGGCGTGCTGGCCGTTCACGGCGGACACGCGCTGGCTGGTGATCGCGCCGATGTTCCACGCCGCCGGCACGATCGGCACGCTTGCGACCACCTGGGCCGGCGGAGCGCACGTCGTGATGGGCGCGTTCGACCCGGGGCGGTTCCTCGACCTCGTGGAGCGCGAGCGCGTGAGCGCCACGCTGGTGGTGCCGACGATGATGGCGGCGATCGCGGAGGAGCAGCTCGCGCGGCCGCGCGACGTCGGCTCGCTGCGCTACCTGAGCCACGGCAGCTCGCCGGTCGCCACCGAGATCCTGCGGCGCACGCGCGAGGCGTTCCCAAACGCCGAGCTGCTGCACGTCTACGGCGCGACCGAGACCTCCCCGATCGTCACGCTGCTGCCGAACGAGGAGCGCGTGCTCGACGGTCCGCGCGCGCGCTCGTGCGGGCAGCCGGCGATCGGCGTCGAGCTGGCGATCCGCACCCCGGCCGGCGAGCCGGTCGCTGACGGCGAGATCGGCGAGGTGCACGTGCGCGGGCGCAACGTCACGAGCGGCTACTGGCGCAAGCCGGAGCAGACGGCGGCCGCGCTGCGCGACGGCTGGTACGCGACGGGCGACCTCGGCTACCTCGACGAGGCCGGCTACCTCTATCTCGTCGACCGCGCCAAGGACATGATCGTCACCGGCGGCGAGAACGTCTACAGCGTCGAGGTCGAGGAGGCGCTCTACCGCCACCCGGCCGTGCGCGAGGCGGCCGTCTTCGGGATCCCGGACGAGCGTTGGGGCGAGGCCGTGCACGCCGTCGTCGTGACCGCGCAACCGGTCACCGCGGCGGAGCTGGTCGACCACGCGAAGACCCTGGTCGCCGGCTACAAGGTGCCCAAGGCGATCGAGCTGCGCACCGAGCCGCTGCCGAAGTCCGGCGCCGGCAAGATCCTCAAGCGCGAGCTGCGCGAGACCTACTGGCAGGGCCGCGACCGCCGCGTCTGAGCTCGGCGGTCGGACGGGCTACCATCGGACCATGTCCACGACCGATCGTTCGGAAGCTCCCCGCGTCGCCGGCCCCTGCTCGGCAGTCGACCGCTTCGCGACCGAGCTGGGCGCGCGACTGCTCGACGTAGAAGTCGGCCGCGCTCGCGTCGAGCTGCTCGCGCAGGAGCGCCACTGCAACGACCTCGGCACCGTCCATGGCGGCGTCCTCTTCTCGCTCGCCGACGTCGCGCTGGCGGTCGCCTCCAACGCGCGCGAGGGCGAGATGGCCGTCGCGATCACCGGCGGGATCCACTACCTGCGGCCCGGTCGCCCCGGCGATCGGCTCGTCGCCGAGGCCGTCGAGCAGCACCGCGGCGGACGCCTCGGCTCCTACGCGATCGCGATTCGCAGCGGCGAGGAGACGATCGCGACCGCGATGGCCACGACGCTGTTGACCGGGCGCCGCGAACAGGCGTAACCTGCCGATCGATCGGTCGTATGTCAGTAAGCGAAGACACTCCCATCCGCGTCGAGCGCGACGCGCCCATCGCGGTCGTCACGCTCGACCGCCCGCGGCAGCTCAACGCGCTCTCGACGCCGCTGATGGTGGCACTCGTTGAGGCGCTCGTCGCGCTCGACCGCGAGGACGAGATCAAGGCGATCGTTCTCGCCGGCTCCGACCGCGCGTTCGCGGCCGGCGCCGACATCTCGGAGATGTCGGACACGACGCCGATGCAGTTCGCGTTCGGCGACCGCGTCGAGCAGTGGGACGCGATCCGCGGGCTGCACACGCCGCTGATCGCCGCGGTCTCCGGCTTCTGCCTCGGCGGCGGCTGCGAGCTGGCGATGATCTGCGACCTGATCGTCGCCTCCGAGACGGCGACCTTCGGCCAGCCCGAGACGGCCGTCGGGATCATCCCCGGCGCCGGCGGCACGCAGCGACTCACGCGCGCGATCGGCAAGGCGAAGGCGATGGACATGGTCCTCACGGGCCGCACGCTGTCCGCGTGGGAGGCCGAGCGCGCCGGGCTCGTGGCGCGCGTGGTCCCGCGCGAGGCGTGGCTGGGCGAGGCGTGCGAGGTCGCGCGCTCGGTGGCGGCACGCGCGCCGCTCGCGCAGCGGCTCGCGCGCGAGGCGATCGACCGCGCGTTCGAGACGCCGCTCTCCTCGGGGCTCGACCTGGAGCGCAAGGCGCTCTACCTCGCGTTCGCCTCCGAGGACGCGCAGGAGGGGCTCTCGGCGTTCGTCGAGAAGCGCCCTGCGCAGTGGCGCGGCGCCTGAGCTGCGGCGTCGCTCGCGCTCGCCGGACGCGGCTGCGCGCCGCGACCGGGCGCCTGCCGGCTCGCCCGGGCGAAGCTCAGCCGGCCTTCGCCAGGAACGCCTGGACCGTCGCCGCGTAGTCGGGGTGCTCGCTGGCGGCCTGCTGCGCGTGGCGCTCGAACTCGAGCTGCTCCTCCAGCGTGGCGCCCGCGGCGCGCGCGAGCAGGCGCTTCGTCGAGGCGACGGCGACGCCGGGCAGCGCGGCGAGCGCGGCGGCACGCTCGCGTGCGCGCTCGAGCACCTGCTCGGGCGCGACGACCTCGGTCACCAGGCCCCAGTCGAGCGCCTCCGCCGCCGACAGCTTGCGATTGGAGGTGAGCCAGTCGAACGCGCGCGCCTCGCCGATCAGCCGCGCGGCGAACCACGTCGCGCCGCTGTCGGGGATCAGGCCGATCGCGCTGAAGGCCGGCACGAAGCTCGCCTTCTCGGAGGCGACGCGGATATCGCAGGCGAGCGCGAGCGAGATGCCGGCGCCGGCGGCGACGCCGTTGACGGCGGCGATCACCGGCTTCTCCAGCGCGCGCAGCGCGAGGACGTTGGGGTTGTAGAAGCGGCCGAGCCGCTCGCCGGGGCCGACGGCGCCGGGCGCCTGCGTCTCCGCAAGGTCCTGCCCGGCCGAGAAGGCGCGGCCGGCGCCGGTCACGACGACGGCGCGCACGTCCGGCTTGCGCGCGTCCTTGAGCGCGGCGCGCAGCTCGCCGTGCAGCTCGGCCGTGAACGCGTTGAGCGCGTCGGGACGGTTGAGCGTGAGCTGGAGGACTCCGTCCTCCGCCTGGACGTCGAGCAGCGACATGAGACCTCCTAGAGAACGACCGATCGATCGGTCGGCAGCTTACCGAGGCGCCATGCCGTCCCGCAACAAGCCCCAGAAGGCGGAGGCGACCGCGTCCACGTCCGTGTCGCGTCTCATCCACGTGTACGCCCAGTTGCCGAGCGACAGCAGCGCGAGCGTCGCCTGCTCGACGTCGAGGTCGTCGCGCAGCTCGCCGCTGCGCACGGCCTCCTGCATCAGCGCGCGGATGCGCTGCTCGTAGCGCCGCCGTTCCGCGACGAAGCGCTCGCGCGGCGCGCCGGCGAGGAAGCGCCACTCCTGCAGCCACACCGTCGCGACGTCGAGCTGGCGGTCGACGACGCTCAGGTGCGCGCGCAGCGCGCGCTCGAGCCGCTCGGCGGCCGGCAGGTCCCCGGGGATCGCGTCGAGCGCGGCGTGGAAGGCGTCTGCGCCGGCGAGCGCGATTTCGGCGAGCAGGTCCTCCTTGCCGCCGATGTGCGAGTAGACGGAGCTCTTGCGGATGCCGAGCGCGTCGGCGAGGTCGGCGATCGAGGTGCCGTGGTAGCCGCGCTCGGCGAACAGGCGGGCGGCCTCCTCGGACAGGCGATCGCGCGTGGACACGCCGGCAGCGTATCCGCCGAGCCGGCCGCCCTTGCGGTCCGGCGCGGCGGCGGCCCCGGCGCCACGCTCGCGCCCGTGCCCGGCGTCGGCCGCCGGCGGCGGCCTGCCGGTCACGCCGCCTCGAGCACCGCTTCCATCCCCTGGCCGACGCCGATGCACATCGTGCAGAGCGCGCGCTGGGCGCCCTGCTCGCGCAGCTCCAGCGCGGCCGTCAACGCGAGCCGCGCGCCGCTCATGCCAAGCGGGTGGCCGAGCGCGATCGCGCCGCCGTTGCGGTTCACGTGCTCGGCGTCGTCGGGCAGGCCGAGGTCGCGCAGGACGGCGAGCGCCTGCGAGGCGAACGCCTCGTTGAGCTCGATCACGTCGATCTCGTCGAGCGACAGCCCGGTCTGCGCGAGCACCTTGCGGGTGGCCGGCGCGGGGCCGAAGCCCATGATCCGCGGCGGGACGCCGGCGACCGCGCCGCCGACGATCCGCGCCAGCGGCTCCAGCCCGAGCCGCGAGACGGCGGGCGCGGAGGCGATCAGCAGGGCCGCGGCGCCGTCGTTGACGCCGGAGGCGTTGCCGGCGGTGACGGTGCCGCCCGCGCGGAACGGCGTGCCCAGCTTCGCGAGCTGCTCCAGCGAGGTCTCGCGCGGGTGCTCGTCGCGCTCGACGAGAACGGGATCGCCGCGCCGCTGGGGCACGGGCACCGGCACGATCTCCTTTGCCAGACGCCCGCTCGCCTGCGCGGCGGCGGCGCGCTGCTGGGAGCGCAGCGCGAAGGCGTCTTGGTCCTCGCGCGTGACGCCGAAGTCGGCGGCGACGTTCTCGCCCGTCTCGGGCATCGAGTCGCTGCCGTACTGCTCGGCGAGGCGGCGGTTCGTGAAGCGCCAGCCGATCGTCGTGTCGTAGATCGCGCTGTCGCGGCTGTAGGCGCTCTCCGCCTTCGGGATCACGAACGGGGCGCGGCTCATGCTCTCGACCCCGCCGGCGACGATCAGGTCGGCGTGCCCGGCGGCGACGGTGCGCGCCGCCATCAGCGTCGCGTCGAGCCCGGAGCCGCACAGGCGGTTGATCGTGGTGCCGGGCACCGAGTCGGGCAGGCCGGCGAGCAGCGCCGCCATGCGGCCGACGTTGCGGTTGTCCTCGCCGGCTTGGTTTGCGCAGCCGAGGATCACGTCGTCGATCTCGGCTGGGTCGACGCTCGGCACGGCGGCGAGCAGCTCGCGGATGGTCAGGGCGGCGAGGTCGTCCGGGCGCACGCTTGCGAGCGCACCGCCGTAGCGGCCGATCGGCGTGCGGACTCCGGCGACGAGGTAGCTCTCGGTCATGCGCACTAGCGTAGACGACCGATCGATCGGTCGTTAGACTGGCCTATGTCCAGCGACCCACCAGGAGCGCGCATGAGCGACGTGCAGACGGCATCAACCATCGACGAGCTGCGAGAGCGGCACGCCGCGACGCTCGACGGCGCGCTTGCGGCGATCGCCGAGCGCGGCTACTGGTCGCCCTACCCCGAGGTCCCCAAGGCCTATGGCGAGACGGCGCTCGCGGACGGGCGCGCGGCCTTCGAGGCGCTGCTGGGCAAGCCCTTCGAGCTCGACCAGGCAGGGACGACCGAGTGGGTCGGCGCCGAGCGCTCGCCGTTCGGCATCGACCTCGGGATCACCTACCCGCGCCCCGACCTCGACGTGCTGCTGCCCGCGATGACCGCGGCGATCCCCGCCTGGCGCGACGCCGGCGCGGAGGCGCGCGCTGCGGTCGTGCTGGAGATCCTCGCGCGCATCAACGCGCGCTCGACGGAGATGGCGGAGGCGGTCATGCACACGACCGGCCAGGCGCCTGCGATGGCGTTCCAGGCCGGCGGCCCGCATGCGCAGGACCGCGCGCTCGAGGCCGTCGCGTGGGCCGTGCGCGAGATGCGCGCGATCCCCGCTGAGGCGATCTGGGAGAAGCCGCAGGGCAAGCGCCCGCCGCTGCGCATGCGCAAGACGTTCACCGTCGTCCCGCGCGGCGTCTCGCTCGTGATCGGCTGCAACACGTTCCCGACGTGGAACGGCTACCCCGGCTTCTTCGCGAGCCTCGTGACCGGCAACGCGGTGCTGGCCAAGCCGAGCAGCAAGGCGATCCTGCCGATCGCGATCACCGTCGCGATCGCGCGTGAGGTGCTCGCCGAGGCAGGCTTCTCAGCCGAGCTCGTTGCACTCGCCGTCGGCCGCGAGGGCGAGCGGCTTGCGAGCGACCTCGCGCTGCGCCCCGAGGTGCGGATCGTCGACTACACCGGCTCGACCTCGTTCGGCGACTGGCTGGAGCGGGAGGCGTCCCAGGCGGTTGTCTTCACCGAGAAGGCCGGCGTCAACACGGTCGCGATCGACTCGACCGACGACTACAAGGGGATGCTCTCGAACCTCGCGTTCACGCTCTCGCTCTACAGCGGGCAGATGTGCACGACGACGCAGAACATCCTGATCCCGCGCGAGGGCATCGACACCGACCAGGGCCGCAAGAGCTTCGACGAGGTCGGCGCCGACCTCGCCGCCGCGATCGACGGGCTGCTCGGCGACGTCGGCCGCGCGACCGCGATCCTCGGCGCGATCTCCAGCGACTCGATCCGCGAGCGGCTGGAGGCTGCCGACAAGCTCGGCACGGTCGTGCTCGCGTCGAAGCAGATCGCGCATCCCGACTTCCCCGAGGCCGACGTGCGCACGCCCGCGCTGATCGCGGTCGACGGACCCGACGCGCCCGCGGCGAGCGAGGAGCAGTTCGGCCCGATCGCGCTGCTCGTGCCGACCGACTCGACGGCGCACAGTCTCGACGTGCTGCGCGAGACGGTGCGCGCGCACGGCGCGATCACGGCCGGCGTCTACAGCACCGACGAGGACGTGCTGGCCGCCGCCGAGCGGGTCGCGCTCGACGTCGGCGTCGCGCTCTCCTGCAACCTCACCGAAGGCGTGTTCGTCAACCAGTCGGCCGCCTACTCGGACTTCCACGGCACTGCGCTGAACCCGGCCGCGAACGCGTCGCTCGCCGACGCGGCGTTCGTCGCGCCGCGCTTCGGCGTCGTGCAGTCGCGCCGCCACGAGCAGCTCGCGGAGGCGGCGGGCTGATGTACGGGATCCCGGACGAGCAGCGGCGCGGCGACGGCCGCGCGCTCGCCGAGCCGGCCGCGCTGCGCGAGCAGTTCGAGGCGACGATCGCCGCCGACGAGCGGATCGAGCCGCGCGACTGGATGCCGGAGGAGTACCGCAAGACGCTCGTGCGCCAGATCGCCCAGCACGCGCACTCCGAGATCATCGGCATGCAGCCGGAGGGCAACTGGATCTCGCGCGCGCCGTCGCTGCGGCGCAAGGCGATCCTGATGGCGAAGGTGCAGGACGAGGCGGGCCACGGCGCCTACCTCTACTCGGCCGCCGAGACGCTCGGCGTCAGCCGCGAGGAGCTGTTCGAGCTGCTGCTCGCGAACAAGCAGAAGTACAGCTCGATCTTCAACTATCCGACCCTCACCTGGGCCGACATGGGGGCGATCGGCTGGCTCGTCGACGGCGCCGCGATCGTCAACCAGGTGCCGATCACGCGCTGCTCCTATGGTCCCTACGCGCGCGCGATGGTGCGCATCTGTAAGGAGGAGAGCTTCCACCAGCGCCAGGGCTACGAGATCCTCCACACGCTCTCGCACGGCACCCCCGCGCAGCACGCGATGGCGCAGGACGCGATCGACCGCTGGTGGTGGCCCTCGGTGATGATGTTCGGCCCGCCCGACGACGAGTCGCAGCACTCGGCGCAGTCGATGGCGTGGAAGATCAAGCGCTTCAGCAACGACGAGCTGCGCCAGCGCTTCGTCGACATGTGCGTGCCGCAGGCGGAGGCCCTCGGCCTCGCGCTGCCCGACCCGGACCTCAGCTGGAACGAGGAGCGCGGCCACTACGACTTCGGTGCGATCGACTGGGACGAGTTCTGGGCGGTCGTGAAGGGCGACGGTCCGTGCAACCGCCAGCGGATGGAGCACCGCCGCGCCGCCCAGCGCGACGGCGCCTGGGCGCGCGAGGCGGCGGCGGCCTACGCCGCCAAGCGGGCCGAGCGCCGGGCGGTGGCGGCATGAGCGACGCGCCGGAGTCTGGCGCCGCCGAGCCGCGCCGCGAGTGGCCGCTGTGGGAGGTCTTCGTGCGTCCCAGACGCGGCCTCGCCCATCAGCACGTCGGCAGCCTGCACGCGCCGGACGCGGAGATGGCCGTGCGCAACGCGCGCGACCTCTACACGCGCCGCTCCGAGGGCGTCTCGATCTGGGTGGTGCCGACGGCGGAGATCACGGCCTCCTCGCCGGACGAGAAGGACGCCTTCTTCGACCCGGCGGCCGACAAGGCCTACCGCCACCCGACTTTCTACCACGTGCCCGAAGGGGTCCAGCACCTGTGAACGAGCAGGCGACCTACGCGCTGCGCCTGGGCGACGACGCGCTCGTGCTCTCGCAGCGGCTGTCGTGGTGGTCCTCGCGCGCGCCGGAGCTGGAGGAGGACCTCGCGCTGACGAACGTCGCGCTCGACCTGCTCGGCCAGGCACGCGCGCTGCTCTCGCACGCGGCGCTGCTGGAGGATGCGGGGCGCGACGAGGACGACCTCGCCTACCTGCGCTCCGAGCGCGAGTACCTCAACCTGCTGCTGATCGAGCAACCCAACGGCGACTTCGCGCAGACGATCGCGCGGCAGCTGCTGTTCTCGACATTCCAGCTCGCGCGCTACGAGGCGCTCGCGGGCTGCGCGGACGAGCTCGTCGCCGGTGTCGCGGAGAAGGCCGTCAAGGAGGTCGCCTACCACCGCGACCACGCGACCCGCTGGACGCTGCGGCTCGGCGACGGCACCGACGAGAGCCATGCGCGCATGCAGGCCGCGCTTGAGCGGCTGTGGCCGTACACGCATGAGCTGTTCGAGGGCGACGCGATCGACCGCGCCGCCGGCGTCGACCCGGCGACGCTGCGCGACGGCTGGCTCGCGTTCGTCGGCGAGACGCTTGTCGAGGCGACGCTCGCCGTGCCGGACGACGGCGCGTGGCGCCCGAGCGGCGGCCGGCAGGGCCTCCACGGCGAGGAGCTCGGCTACCTGCTCGCGGAGCTGCAGAGCCTGCACCGCGCGCACCCGGGAGCGACGTGGTGAGCGCCCTCCCCGAAGAGGTGCGCGCGGCCGTCGCGGCGGTGCCGGACCCGGAGATCCCCGTGCTCACGATCGCGGACCTCGGAATTCTGCGCGACGTCGCCGTCGAGGACGGCCACGTCGTCGTGACGATCACGCCGACCTACTCCGGCTGCCCCGCGATCGACGCGATCCGCGACGACGTCGCCACCGTCCTGCGTGCGCACGGAGTCGAGGACGCGGAGGTCCGCACCGTCCTCTCGCCCGCGTGGAGCACCGACTGGATGAGCGAGGACGGGCGCCGCAAGCTGCGCGAGTACGGGATCGCGCCGCCTGGCGCCGCTCCCGCGGGCGGCGGCCCGAGCGCCGCCCCGCTCGTCGAGCTCGGCGTCTGCTGCCCGCGCTGCGGCTCGTTCGACGTGCGCGAGCTCTCCCGCTTCGGTGCCACCGCCTGCCAGGCGCAGTACGCCTGCCGGTCCTGCCTGGAGCCCTTCGACCACTTCAAGGCTCACTGAGTTGTCGATCGCGCTGCACACGCTGCGCGTCGCCGCCGTCGAGCCGGTCACCGACGAGAGCGTCGCGATCACGTTCGACGTCCCCGCCGAGCTGCGCGACGCGTACGACTTCGCCCCCGGCCAGCACCTCGTGATCGTGCGGAGAGGCGACGCCGTCGGCGGCGAGGAGCTGCGCCGCACCTACTCGATCTGCGCGCCGGCCGGCTCCGGCGTGCTGCGCGTCGCCGTCAAGCGGCTCGCGGGCGGTGCCTTCTCGACGTGGGCGAACGGCGAGCTGCGGCCCGGCGAGGAGCTGGAGGTGATGACGCCGGGCGGTCGCTTCACCGTCCCGCTCGACCCCACGCAGCGCAAGCGCTACGTCGCGATCGCCGCCGGCAGCGGCATCACGCCCGTGCTGTCGCTCGTCGCGAGCGTCCTCGCGGTCGAGCCGCACAGCGAGGTCGCGCTCGTCTACGGCAACCGCACGAGCGGCTCGGTCATGTTCGTCGAGGAGCTGGAGGACCTGAAGGACGCGCACCCGGAGCGCTTCGAGCTGCTGCACGTGCTCTCGCGCGAGCCGCAGCCGGCCGAGCTGCTGTCCGGCCGGCTCGACCGGGAGCGCCTGACGCGTCTGTTCGAGACGCTGCTGCCGGTCGGCGAGGTCGACGAGTGGTTCCTGTGCGGGCCGCTGGAGCTGATCGAGACGGCGCGTGCGCTGCTGCGCGAGCGCGGCGTGCCGGCCGAGCGAATCCATCGC
>JBJMLB010000086.1:0-7348 GCA_045805465.1 Conexibacter sp.
GCGTCCGCTCGCCCGCGAACGCGCTGAGCCCCGCGGCGGCGCTGCCGATCGCGGCGCCCGGCCCGCCCGCGACCAGCCAGCCGGCCGCAGCGCCGCTGCCGAGCCGGAACGCGAGTCCGGGCGGCGACGTCCGTGACGGCGTCTGGGGAAGCTTGTCGATCGCCAGCTCCCCGGCGACCGCCGCCAGCGGCGCGAGCCGTCGCGCTCGGGCGCCGAGACGCCCGCGCACCGCCAGCGCTCCCCATGGCATCGAGGTGCGCAGCCCGCCGGCGGCGCCCAGCAGCGCGGCGGCGCGCACGGCCTGAGGTGTCGTTGGCTGATGGGGAGCGGCGACGGACAAGGAGGTCGAGCCTAGCTCGTCGACGGCGTAGCACTCAGGTGCTGCGCTGATGCACATGGCACAGGAGGTCTCCGTACGCGACCTGCGCAACAGCACCGCCGCGGTGGTCGCTGCCGTTCGGGCGGGGAGGAGCTGACGCTGACGGTCAACCATCAGCCGGTCGCCGACATCGTGCCGCACGTAGAGCGCCGCAGCCCCTGGGTTCCCGCATCCGAGCTGCGCCGGATCGTGCGCGACTCGTCGGCTGACCATGGCCTGCTCGATGATCTCGCAGACGTGCGCGGCGCGCTGGTCGAAGACGCGTGAACCGCGCGATCGCCGACACGTCGGTCTTCGTCGCGCTGGAGAGCGGCCGGCCTCTCGGCAATCTGCCCGACGAGCTCGCCGTCTCCGTCGTGACGACGGCCGAACTGGAGCTGGGCGTCCTGCGAGCAGCTGACACGACGACTCGTGCGCGACGACTCGCGACCTTGGGTCAGGTGCGCGCGACCTATCCATTGCTGCCGGTCGACGCCGAGGTCGCGAGCTGTTTCGCACGGATCGCATCCGCGGAGCTGGAGGCCGGTCGAAAGATCCGCCGACACGACGCCTGGATCGCCGCGACCGCGATGCGCCACGGCGCCGCCGTCGCGACTCAGGACGCGGACTTCTCGTCAGTGGACGGCGTCCACGTCATCCGCGTCTAAGACGACCCGGGCTCCGGCGGCGCGGAGAACGACTTCACGGGCCGCAACACCACGTTCATGACCTGGAACCTGCTCCATCTCGCACGCATCCTCAAGGACGCCGGCGGCATCCCCGCGCACGGCAACCTGCGCACCGAGTGGGACGCCGGCTGCCGCTTCGACTACCCGAATCCGGACTATCGTTAGAGCGGCCCATGAGCGCACCGCCCGTCCATCATCCGCTGTTCGCGCGCTTCTACACGCACGTGCTCGCGCGCAACGAGCCGGCCGAGCTGCGCGCCTATCGCGACGAGCTGCTCGCCGGCGTATCCGGCCGCGTCGTCGAGGTCGGCGCGGGCTCCGGCGCGAACTTTCCGCACTACCCGGCCGGGGTGGCCGAGGTGGTGGCGGTCGAGCCGGAGGCCTATCTGCGCGAGCAGGCGGTGACCGCGGGCGCGCAGGCGGGCGTCCCCGTGACGGTGCTCGACGGCGTCGCCGACGCCCTGCCGCTCGAGGACGCCTCGTGCGACGCCGCGGTCGCCTGCCTCGTGCTCTGCACGGTGCCCGATCAAGCGAGCGCGCTCGCCGAGGTGCGGCGCGTGCTGAAGCCCGGCGGCGAGCTGCGTTTCTACGAGCACGTGCGCGGAACGACGCCCCGCATGACGCGCTGGCAGCACGTCGCCGACAGAACCTTCTGGCCGCGCTGCTTCGGCGGCTGCCACACCGCGCGCGAGACAGTCAGAGCGATCGAGGCTGCCGGCTTCGCGCTCGAGCGCCGCCGCGACCTGCAGCCCGAGTCGATCCCTCGCTTCCTGCCGGCCTACCCGCAGGTGATGGGTGTGGCGCGCAAGTAACGTCGCCCGCAGGTGGCCGCTTGCGGTCACCGAAACCTGTCACCCCGCCCGTTCCTCCTCCACCGCCAGCGCCAGATACACGCAGGCGACGTCGCGCGGGCGCGCGAGGTCGATGCCGGCGAGCTGCTCGATGCGGTTGACGCGGTAGCCGAGCGTGTTGCGGTGCACATGCAGCGCGCGGCTCGTGTTGGCGCGGTCGAAGCCGCAGCGCACGAGCGTGCGAAGCGTGTGAATCAGGTCGGCGCCTTCGCCGCCGCGCGCGAGCGGCTCGAGCACGCGCTGGCACAGGACGGTGGCGATACGCGGCGAGCGCGCCAGCAGCAGCTCGAGCGCGTGCGAGGCCGGCGTCAGCACGCCCGCCAGCCGCGCGCGCCGACCATGCTCGACGAGCAGTTGCAGTTCCTCGCGCACCGTGGCGAGCGTTGCGCGCGGCGTCTCGTCGGCGAGTGCCAGCAGTGCTCGCGGCCCCTCGCCGAGGTCCTCCACCGCCGGCGCTACGAGCGCGAGCCCGAAGACGCGATCGCCCTCGCTCACGGCGAGGCGCCCTTCGCCGCGCAGCCGCGCTGCCAATGCGGCATGCCGTCGCGGCGAGGCGCCGGGGATCGCGGCCGCGAACGGCACGTAGCGGTCGCGCAGCGGCACGTCGAGGCGGGCGGCGAGCTCTCGCTCCTCGGCGGTCAGCGGCGTCCCGTCGACGATCCGCTCGACGAGTGCGCGCGCGCCGCGCTCCTCCTCGGAGACGAGTCGCTGGCGCTCGGCGAGATAGGTCTCAGTGACGATCTCCGACAGCGTGTCGACGTAGAGCATCAGCAGCTCTGCAGCGTCGAGCAGCACCTGCTGCTCATCTGGTCTCGCATGCCGGCGCAGGATTTGCCACCCGAGCCGCCCGCCGATGCGGTATGCGTGCAGCAGGTCCTCGAGCGGCACACCCTCGTCGGCACGCGCGCGGACCGACTCGCGCAGCTCGTCGAGCGCGGCCGGCGCCGGCTCGCCGCCCGACGTCAGCCATTGGTGCCACAGGCGCAGGTTGCGCTTGCAGGTGTCGAGCACCTCGGACCGCGAGACCTCGGGGGAGAGCCGCTCGTAGCTGGCGATCTGCTTGCGCAGCTCCGCGAGCATCTCGCCTGCCGCCTCGGAGCGCCCGATGCGCGCGACAAGGTCCGCCACCTGACGATGGCTGGCGAAGCGCTGATGGCGATCAGGCCACTGGCGCACCATACCTCGGCGCATTGCCGAAGGAGACCGGTCAGGATCGTGCGCCTGCACGACGACGCGCCGGGCTGCGGCGGCTACGGTCATCGATCGCACGTGTGCAAACGAACAAGGGGGGACACACGATGCGCAAGACCCTGCTCGCCGTCGCGCTCGCGACGGTCGCGCTGCTCGCGCCGGCCGCTTCCACCGCAGTGGCGCACGATCCGATCCTCTTCGTCCACGGGTGGGCGGAGAACGAATCGCTCTGGACGACGATGATTAGCAACTTCTCCAGAGAAGGCTGGACGAGAGAAGAGCTCAACAACTGGAGGTACAGCACCTCGCAGTCGAACGTCAGAACGGCGAGCGAAGTCAGGACGAAGGTAGAAGCGATCCTGAGAGCGACGGGCGCGTCGAGGGTCGACATCATCGCCCACTCGATGGGCAGCCTCAACACCCGCTACTACCTGAAGAACCTCGGCGGGACTGAAAAGGTCGACGACTGGGTCTCGCTCGGCGGGCCGAACCACGGCACCTCGACGGCGAACTTCTGCCTCGAAACCTCGTGCGTCGAGATGCGCATCGAATCGACGTTCCTGAGAGAACTCAACAGAGAAGACGAGACGCCCGGCACGACCAACTACGCCACGTGGTGGTCGAGCTGCGACGAAATCATCAACCCGGACGAATCGGTGATCCTGAGCGGCGCGACGAACAACGCTGCCGGCTGCGTGACGCACGCCGGCCTCACGTCGAACGCGACGGTCTTCACCGGCGTGAAGGAATTCGTCAGATAGACGGGGACCTAGGGGCGCCGCCGAGGGGCGGCGCCCCTACGCCTCTCGCACCACTGCCTGGCTGGTCAGCGAGTCAAGACGCGACGACGACCTCGCGCAGACGGCCGGTCTCGACCGCGTAGACGAAGCCGCGCACGGCGTCGCGGTGGAGCAGGAACGGACTTGTGCGCACGCGCGCGACCGCGCGCCGCACGTCGGCCTCGATGTCGGCGTGGAAGGCGGTCGTCTCCCACGTGGGGCGCGTGCCGGTCTCGGCCTCGAGCTCGCCGACGAAGGCGTCCTCCGCGAACGTCCGCATCCCGCAGTCGGTGTGCAGGATCACAAGCACCTCGCGCGTGCCGAGCTTGCGCTGGGAGACAACGAGCGAGCGGATCGCGTCGTCGTTGGCGACGCCGCCCGCGTTGCGGATCACGTGCGCGTCGCCCTCGGCGAGGCCGAGCATGCGGTGCGGGTCGATGCGCGCGTCCATGCAGGTGAGCACCGCCACCGGCTTCGCCGGTGGCGCCGGCAGCGCGCCGTGCTCGTAGACCTCCGCGTACGCGGCGTTGTTGTGCAGCAGCCGGTCGGTCTCGCTCACGGCCCGCAAGCTACCGAGTGAAGCGGCGCGCGAGTCGTGCGGCGAGCTCCATCGAGGCCCAGCGGCCCCATGCCGCGCTCACGTCGAGCACGCCCGCGACGAAGAATGCGAGCGGCCCGGTGGCCAGTCGAGGCGCAAGTCGTGAGCGCACGCCGCCACGGTATCGTTCGCCGCCGTCGATGGCCTCCCCCGTCAAGACCACCCTGACCGAGCTGCCCGAATCGCGCGTCCGCGTCGACGCCGAGGTCCCCGCGGCCGAGGTCGAGAAGAGCCTCGCGCAGGCCGCGAGACGGCTCGCGCGCGACACGCGCGTGCCCGGCTTCCGCAAGGGCAAGGTCCCGCCGCCGGTCTTCATCCGCCGCGTCGGGCGCGAGTACGTGCTCGACGAGGCGATCCGCGGCTCGATCGGCACCTGGTACGCCGACGCGCTCGGGGAAGCCAAGATCGTGCCGATCGGCGAGCCGAAGCTCGACCTCGGCGACTATCCGCCGGAGGGGGAGCCGCTGTCATTCTCGTTCGAGATTGGCGTGCGCCCCGTCGCGAGACTCGGCGAGTATGCCGGCCTCGAGGTCGGCAAGCGCGAGGCCGAGGTCGACGACGAGCGTGTCGCGCACGAGCTCGAGCACCTGCGCGAGCAGCTCGCGAGACTGGAGACGGTCGAGCGCGCCGCGGCGGAGAGTGACTTCGTCGTCGTCGACTACACGGGCTCGATCGACGGCGTGCCGTTCGAGGGCGGCGAGGGTCACGACCAGCTGATCGAGCTGGGCGGCGGCCGCCTGATCCCCGGCTTCGAGGAGCAGCTCACCGGCGCGAGCGCCGGCGACGAGCGCACGATCGACGTGACGTTCCCCGACGACTACGGCGCCGACCACCTCGCCGGCAGAGCTGCCCAGTTCGCGATCTCCGTCAAGGAGGTGCGCGCGAGAGTCCTGCCCGAGCTCGACGACGAGCTGGCGGCCGACGCCGCCGGCTTCGACACGCTCGACGAGCTGCGCGAGGACGTCCGCAGACGCATCGCGGAGCAGGAGGAGAGCACGGTCGAGGCCGAGTTCCGCGAGGCGGTGCTCGACGCCGCCGTCGAGCGCGCGACGGTCACGGTGCCCGACGCGCTCGTCGAGGCGCGCGCCGTCGAGCTGTGGGACCAGACGCTCCACTCGCTGAGCCATCGCGGGCTCTCGAAGGAGGCCTACCTGCAAATTTCCGGTAAGTCAGAGACGGACATCCTCGACGAGGCCAAGCCCGACGCCGAGCGCGCGCTCAAGCGCGAGGCTGTGCTCGCCGCCGTCGTCGCCGCCGAGTCGATCGAGCCGACCGACGAGGAGCTCGCCGAAGCACTGTCCTCGACCGCCGAGCGCGAGGGCACCAAGCCGGAGAAGCTGCTCGAGCGCGTCCGCAAGGCCGGCTCGCTCGACGCGCTGCGCGAGGACGTCGCCACCCGCAAGGCGATGGACCTGCTCGCCGAGCGCGCCAAGCCGATCTCCCCGGAGAAGGCGGCCGCGCGCGAGAGACTGTGGGTGCCTGACAGCGCCAAGGGGGAGAGAAGACCGGCGAGAGCGGCGAGAAGAGCCGCCAGAGCGACTGTCAGAGCGGCGAGAAGACCCGCCGCCAGAGCCAGAGCGAGAGCGGCCGGCAGACCGGCCGCCAGAAGAGCCTGAGCGCCCCCGCTCGGCTCCCGCCCACCCGTCCCGCCACCCGCGCCGAGACGCCCGCGCGCCCTCCGGAGCGCCACAAGGCGGTTGCTAGACTCGCCCCACCGGTCGGGCGCTGGAAAGCACTCGGCTCCGGGCAGGATTCGAGCCGAGGAAGCGAAACAAAGCGAGGACTATGAGCCCCCTGGTACCGATGGTCGTGGAGCAGACGTCGCGCGGAGAGCGCGCGTTCGACATCTATTCGCGTCTGCTGAACGAGCGAATCATCTTCCTCGGCACGCCCGTTGACGACCAGATCGCCAACCTGATCGTGGCCCAGCTCCTGCACCTGGAGTCCGAGGACCCCGACAAGGACATCTCGCTGTACATCAACTCGCCGGGCGGCTCGGTCTACGCCGGCCTCGCGATCTACGACACCATGCAGTTCATCAAGCCCGACGTGCAGACGATCTGCGTCGGCATCGCGATGAGCATGGGCGCGCTGCTGCTGAGCGGCGGCGCGAGAGGCAAGCGCATGGCGCTGCCGAACGCGAAGATCCTGATCCACCAGGTCTCCTCGTCCTTCCAGGGTCAGGCGACCGACATCGAGATTCACGCGAGAGAGATCATCGACATCCGCCGCCGACTCGACGAGATCATCGCCCACCACACGGGTAAGCCCGTGGAGAGCGTCAAGGGCGACACGGAGCGCGACTACTTCATGAGCTCCGCGGAGGCGAAGGACTACGGCATCATCGACCGGGTGATCACGCAGCACTAAGGTCGAGGCCGGCTGCTGCCGACCACAGGAAGAGCGACATGGCACGTCCCACGGATACCAACGAACAGCTCCTCTGCAGCTTCTGCGGCAAGTCCCAGCGTCAGGTCAAGAAGCTGATCGCCGGCCCCGGCGTCTACATCTGCGACGAGTGCATCGATCTCTGCAACGAGATCATCGACGAGGAGCTGACGACGCCGCCGTCGTTCGACCTCGAGCACCTGCCGAAGCCGCGCCAGATCTACGACGTGCTCAACGAGTACGTCGTCGGCCAGGAGGCAGCCAAGCGCACGCTCTCCGTAGCGGTCTACAACCACTACAAGCGCGTCCAGATGCTGCAGTCCGAAGAAGAGGACATCGAGCTGCAGAAGTCGAACATCCTGCTGCTCGGCCCGACCGGCTGCGGCAAGACGCTGCTCGCGCAGACGCTCGCGCGGATCCTCAACGTCCCGTTCGCGATCGCCGACGCCACGGCGCTGACCGAGGCCGGCTACGTCGGCGAGGACGTCGAGAAC
>JBJMLB010000087.1:0-26473 GCA_045805465.1 Conexibacter sp.
GCTGCAGGACCACCTCAAGAAGCAGGGCCTGCCGGCGCAGCGGATCGTCGGCTCGCCGCTGCTGGCCGACGTGATCCGCGAGATGGGCTTCCGCAAGGGCGACGAGTTCTACATCGCGCTCGGCGGCGCGAAGATCTCGCCGACGGTCGTCGTCAACAAGGTGATGCAGCGGCTCAAGCAGGGCGAGGCGGCCGAGGGCACGCCGACGGCGGCCGACGACCTGATGCAGACGCGCCCCCAGCGCGAACGGCGCCCGACCTCCTCGACGAAGTTCGGCATCTCGGTCGACGGCGTCGGCGACGTGATGCTGCGCCTCGCCAAGTGCTGCCGGCCGGTGCCCGGCGACCCGATCGTCGGCTACGTCTCGCTCGGTCGCGGCATCACGATCCACCGCGGCGACTGCCCGAACGTCGAGATCCTCAGAAAGGACCCGGACCGCTTCACGCCCGTCTCGTGGGACGGCGAGTCCTCGACCGCCTTTAAGGTCGAGCTGCACATCGACGGCTGGGACCGCCACCGCCTGCTCGAGGATCTCTCCCGCACGTTCAGCGAGGCGGGAATCAACATCGTCGAAGCGCGCTGCACCTCGACCCCGCCGATGATCAAGAACCGCTTCGTCGTCGAGGTCGCGGATACGAAGACGCTCGACTCGACGATCAACCGGCTGCGCAACATCGAGTCGGTCTTCGACGCCTATCGCGTCACGCCGGGCGCGGGCGCGTAGCCGGCCGGCTCAGCCGCGCGGCCGCACAGTCACGACCTCGAAGTCGCGGCCGCTGAGGCGGTCGAGCGCGTGCAGCTGGTCGTTGTCCCAGCGGGGGTCCGGCGCGCCGCTGACGTACCACGGCGAGCCGTTGTCGGCGAGCATCAGGCCGTAGCGCTTCATCGCTCGGCCGAGCACCTTCGCCTGCCGCGGCAGGCCGCGCAGGCTGACGCCTCTCTTCAGGCGCACACGCAGCCCCATCGGGGGCAGCGAGGGGTCGGAGGAGCTGCCGGCCTGATGCCGCGCCGGCCAGATGAAGCTCGTACGCGTGCGCGGCGCGGTGAAGCGCAAGGCGTGGCTGATGGCACCGGCCGCGACCTCGTCGTAGCGGGCGAGGCCGGGGAATATCGGCAGGCCGGCGGCGTCGGCGGACGTCCACGTCTTCGGACGGAGCCTGTTCGAGCGCAGGTCCCACGTCGCGCCGCTGCCGGCGTGCCACGAACGGCCGGCGTCAAGGGGGTGCGCGTCGTAGAGCTCGTAGAGCTTGCAGGCGGATCTGTCGAGGACCAGGACGTGACGGTCCCCGTCGGCGTTGCGCCCACCCTCGATCGGCGCGTCGGCTGGGACGGGGTAGGGGCCGCGGTCCGACTCGTCCGCGTAGTCGAAGCCGATCGGCACGCGGCGTTGACCGCTGTCGACGACGGTGAACGGGATCCCGATCGGCCCACCGTCCCACAGGCCGGAGCCGAAGTCGGCATGGAAGTGCGACTCCAGGCCGATGCTGCGGATCAGCGTCGCGCTGTTGCGCGTGACGGCGAGTCTGTCCACGCGGCGGTTCCACGCGTTGTCGGCGGGGAAGACGGGGCAGCCCGCGATCGTCGGGGCGCTCAGCGCGGGCGCCGCCAGCGCCGCTGACGTTGCCAGCAGGGCTACGAACGAAAGGAGGGCCAGGCCGCGCCGCAAGGCCGGAACCCTAGCCATGCGCGCCGCGCTCTCGGCGATGTGTGTCGCTTTGGGGGTCATATAGACCCCCAAACGCACACAGATCGATCAGGAGACGACGCTCAGCGCGCCCGGCTCGACGCGCGCGACGATCTCCGGCAGCTCGCCGAGGTAGTCGCCGTCGACCTGGAGGGGGAGGGGGCGCTCGTCGAGCGAACGGATCGTCACGGCGCCGGCGCCGGCGAAATCCTCGACGCGCTTGTGGCGCACGATTCTCGCGCGGGGGGAGAGCGCCCGCCAGCCCACCGTCGGCATGTCGAGCGGGCCCGCACGGTGCAGGACAACGCCAGCGATCGTGCCGCTGTCGAGCGCGACGTCCTCGGCCAGGTCGATCGGCCGCTTCGCGAAGTAGGTGTAGGGGGTGGTGTTCTGCACGATCGCGGTGACCCCCTCGATCGTCGTGCCGTCGGCGAGGTCGACCGCGAGCCGGCGCGGGTTGATCACGTACTCGCTGTTGAACGCGCCCACGGCGGCGGTCGCGTAGAACCACGGGCCGAAGCGCGCCTTCAGCCGCGGTCGTGCGTCCACGCGCTTCGTCACGCTCGCGTCGAGGCCGACGCCGGCGGTGAAGAGGAAGCGGCGCTCGTTGACGACGCCGAGGTCGATGCGACGGGGAGACCAGGCGTCGGCCATCCCCAGCAGGTGCTCGGTCGCGTCGACGACGTCGTTGGGGATCCCAAGGATGCGGCAGAAGACGTTCGTCGAGCCGCCGGGCAGGCACGTCAGCGGCGTGTCGGAGCCGGCCAGGCCGTTGGCGGCTTCGTTGAAGGTGCCGTCGCCGCCGAAGGCGCAGACGACGTCGTAGCCCTCCTGCGCCGCCTCGCGGCACAGCTCCGTGGCGTGGTTGCGCGCTTGCGTCTCGACCGAGTCGACCTCGTAGCGCCCGCGCAGCGCGTAGACGACGAGGTGCTTGAGGCGGGCCGAGACGGTCGTCGCGTACGGGTTGACGATGACGAGCATCCGCTTGCTCGGGGCGGACACGGCGGACGACGATGCGAGGCGCTCCAGCGCCTCGATGGAAGTGGCGGCCACGCCCTCTTCTACTCCGCCCGGCGGACGGCGTTACAGCCAGTGGCGGCGCTTGAAGAACGCGATCATGCCGGCGCCCAGCGCGAGCATCGCGGCGATGATCACCCAGAACGGCACCGACTCGTCGAAGCCGGGGAACTGCACGTTCATGCCGAAGATCGAGGCGATCAGGGTGAGCGGCAGGAACACGACGCTGAGCACGGTCAGCACGCGCAGGACGTCGTTGAGCTGGTGGGAGAGAACTGACTCGTTCGTGGCCTCGAGCGCCTCGACCGTCTCCTTGTAGGTCTCGAGCATCTGCCAGACGCGCTCGGAGGCGTCGTTGATGTCGTCGAAGTAGACGTCGAGGTCGTCGGCAAGGTAGCGCTGCTTCGTGCGCTCCAGGTCGGTGAAGACGGCGCGCTGCGGACGCACGATCTTGCGGAAGTTGATGATCTCCTGCTTGACGTTGGAGATGTCGCGCACGACCTCCTTCGAGCGCCCCTCAAAGATCTCGTCCTCGATCCGCTCGAGCTTGTTGCCCATCTTCGCGAGCATTGGGAAGCTCGCGTCCACGCACGCGTCGACGATCTTGTAGAGCAGGTAGCCACTGCCCTTCGAGAACCACTGCTCGCGCAGCTCGTCGTTGGCGCGGCAGCGCTCGAACAGGTACTCGACCGGCTGCAGCGGCTGGTTCGGCAGCGTGACGAGGAAGTCGGGCCCGACGAAGAGGTCGAGCTCGGCCGCGTTCAGGCGGCCGACGTGCTTGTCGAAGCGCGGGAAGTAGAGGACGATGAAGAGGTAGTCGTCGTACTCGTCAATCTTCGGGCGCTGGTTGCGCGAGAAGACGTCCTCGTAGTCGAGCGCGTGGAAGTCGTAGCGCTCCTCGAGCCAGGCGCGATGGCTGTGGCGGGGCTGCTCGATGTTGACCCAGCGGACGTCGAGGGCCTCGATCACCTCGACCTGCGAGGCCTCAGGCTCGACGACCGCCGGGGAGACGAGTGAGCGACCGCGCGTGACGCGCGCGAAGCGTGGCTTGGGCAAGCTCGGCATGCGGACTTCGCGGGTCGTCGCTCATCTGGGGGGTCTCGGTCGCCACGCTCGGCATTGTATCCCGGAATGGCGGCATTTCCGCCATCGATGCAAGTGAGCTTGCGCAAGCGTCCAGGCGACGTTGCGTAAGCATCCGGACGATGGCTATACTGCTCGGCACATAGCAGTACCTCATCAAGAGGGGTGGAGGGAATGGCCCGACGAAGCCCCGGCAACCACCGCGCAAGCGGAAAGGTGCCAATTCCATCAGGCAACAACAAGCCTGGGAGATGTGGAAAGCGGTTTCTGACCTCTGCCACGGACCCCGGCGGAGGTTTTGTTTCATGCCGCCAGAGTCATTGACTTGCAAGGAGTGCCACACCGTCTATCCGCTCGACGCGAGCTACGTCTGCGAGCGCTGCTTCGGTCCGCTCGAGGTCGCGTACGCATCGCGTGAGGGCGTCGATCCCGCTGCGCTGCGCCGGCAGATCCAAGCCGGCCCCCACTCGATCTGGCGCTATCGCGACTTCCTGCCGCTGGAGGGGCCGCCGCCGCGCGACACGCTCCCCGCCGGCTGGACGCCGCTGCTGCGCGCAGACCGGCTCGCCAAGCGCCTCGGCCTCAACGAGGTGTGGGTCAAGAACGACGCCGCCAACCCGACGCACTCGTTCAAGGACCGCGTCGTCGCCGTGGCGCTGGCACGCGCCAAGGAGCTCGGCTTCCAGACGATCGCGTGCGCCTCGACCGGCAACCTCGCGAACGCCGTCGCCGCGCACGCCGCCGCCGCCGGGCTGGAGTCCTACGTCTTCATCCCGTCCGACCTCGAGGAGCAGAAGATCCTCGCGACGGGCGTCTACGGCACGACGATCGTCGCCGTCAGAGGCAACTACGACGACGTCAACCGCCTCTGCACCGAGGTCTCCGGCGAACGCGACTGGGCGTTCGTCAACATCAACTTCCGGCCCTACTACGCGGAGGGCTCGAAGACGATCGCCTACGAGGTCGCCGAGCAGCTCGGCTGGCAGGTGCCCGACCGCATCGTCGGCCCGATCGCCTCCGGCTCGCAGTTCACGAAGATCGCACGCGGCTTCGAGGAGTGGATCGAGCTCGGGCTCGTCGAGGGCACCGTCCCGACGATGAACGGTGCGCAGGCCGCCGGCTGCTCGCCGGTCGCCACCGCGTACGCCGCGGGGCTCGACGTCTGCCGGCCGGTCAAGCCGGACACGATCGCCAAGTCGCTCGCGATCGGCAACCCGGCCGACGGCCCCTACGCGCTCGACCTCGCACGTCGAACCGGCGGCGGGATCGACGCGGTCACCGACGAGGAGATCAAGGCGGGGATCCGGCTGCTCGCGGAAACGACGGGCATCTTCACCGAGACGGCCGGCGGCGTCACGACGGCGGTGCTGGCGAAGCTCGCCGAGCGCGGCGACATCGACCCGGACGAGCGCGTCGTCGTGATCATCACCGGCGAGGGGCTCAAGACGCTCGACGTCGTGCGCGGCACGTTCGAGACGCTCGAGATCGAGCCCTCCTACGACGCGTTCGAGGCCCGCGTGGCCGAGACCGCGACGGCGGTGGCGGCCTGATGGCGATCGTCGTGAAGATCCCGACGCAGCTGCGGGCGGCCACGGGCGGCGCCTCCAGCACTTCGGTCGACGGGGGAACCGTCGGCGAGGTGCTCGACGCCCTCTACCAGCAGTTCGGCGAGCTGCGCGAACGGATCGCGGACGACGGCGGTCTGCGCCGCTTTGTCAACGTCTACATCGGCGGCGAGGACATCCGCTTCCTCGACGGGCTCGAGACGCCGGTCTCCGACGGCGACGAGGTCACGATCCTGCCGGCCGTGGCCGGCGGCTGACCGGCAGCGAGCGCGCGCTCGCGCGAACGGCGACGTTTTCCATCCGCTCAACCGGGAAAGCCCTTCGTATGACCGCACCGATCCGGTACACCGCGCTCGCCGCGCTCCTGCTGTCGTCGTCGGTCGCCGCGGTCGCGGGGGCGCGACCCGCCGCTCCGTCGGCGCCGCCCGCCCCGCAGCTGACCGCCGACCGCACGGCAGTGCAGGCCGGCGGCACGCTGACCCTGCAGGGGACGGGCTTCCCGCGCAACGCCCACCTGACCCTGCTCGCCGGCCCGCGCGCCGCCGACGCGAGCCGCATCGGCGGCGCGACCACGGGACGGCGTGGTCGCTTCACGGCGACGATCCACATCCGCCCGCACTCCTCCGCGGGCGCGCTCGTCGCGCTGGCATGCCACGACGCCTGCCGCCTCAAGGCGAGCACGCGCTTTCGCATCGTCGCTCGCTGAAGCGCCGACGCGCCAGCGTAAGATCCCCCAGCAACCAGGGGGCGTCCCCGCTATTGCGGGGATGATCCACGCTCTCGGGCGTGGATTGAATCGGCCAACCAGTAAAGGGTTGCTGCGTGGCAGACGGACTGCATCGGGAGCGCCGGGCCTTGGCGATCGCCGTGCGCGAGTTACGCGTGCGCAAGTCGCTCAAGCAGGAGGAGGTCTGCGAAGCCTCCGGCCTCGGGCGCAACTACCTGACGACGCTCGAGAGCGGCCGCACGAATCCGTCGTTCGAAGCGATGGTGCGCGTCGCGCGCGGTCTCGGCGTCTCCTTCACCGAGCTCGCCCGTGTCTACGAGGAGCGGCTCGATGAGGCGGGCGCTCCGCCCGGCGCCGGCTGAGCGATAAGCTGCTCGGAGCCAGGCGCCCGTAGCTCAGTGGATAGAGCGCTCGCCTCCGGAGCGAGAGGTCGCAAGTTCGAATCTTGCCGGGCGCGTACGGTCCGCTCTACGATGGGCTTCCGTGACGCAGCCAGCCTCTAGAGCACGGCACGTCGCCGGTCCGCTGGTCGCTCGCGGACCGCACCGGCGCATCGTGCAGCTGCTCGCTGCGGCGCCCGACGGGCTCAAGCAGCGGGAGCTGATCGCGGGGACGGGACTGGCGCGCTCGTCGATCTCGCTGCTGCTGGCGGACCTCGCATCCGTCGTCGACGTCTCGCCCGACGCGAGGCAGACGGGCGGACGGCCGCGCAGAGTGCACCGCATCCGCGCGGACAAGGGTGTCGTCGCGGGTGTCGACGTCGGCAACTACAGAGTCCATGTCACGCTGGCGGACCTCACCGGCGTGCCCCTCGACGACGCGGCGCCGGCGGAGCAGCGGATCCTGCAGGACAAGACGCCGATGATCGCCGAGCGCACGCTCGACGCCACGGCGCGTCTGATCCGCAGCGAGCTCGCACGCGTCGGCAAGCCGCTCGACCAGCTCGCGGCGGTCGGCGTGAGCCTGCCCGGCGCCGTGCCGCGCGGGGCGAGGACGACGATCGACCCGTCGCTGCCGCTGTGGCACAGTGCCGACGTTCCGGCGTTCCTGGGCGCGCGGCTCGAACCGGGCGTCACCGTCACGCTGGAGCACGAGGCGACCGCCGCGATGCGCGCGGAGCGTCGCTGGGGCGAGGCGCGGACGGTCGAGTCGGCGTTGTTCGTCGAGTGGTCCAGCACCATCAGCGCCGGCATGCTGATCGGCGGCGAGACCTGGCGCGGCAACCGGGGGATGGCCGGGGATCTCGGTCACATCTGCCTTCCGCTCGACGACACGGAGCGGGACCTGCTGCTGCCGGAGGACAAGCCGCTTCACCACAGCTGCCCGCACTGCGCGCAGATGGCCTGCGTGGCGCAGCTCGCGGGCGGGCTGCGGATGGCGCAGCTGTTCGGAGTCGGGACGATCGAGGAGGGAGATCGGCTGCTCAAGCACGACGAACGGATGCGCGAGACGACGCAGGCGATGGCGCGACTGCTCGGTCGCGCGATCGGCGTCGCCGCCGCAGTCGTCGACCCGGAGCTGGTGATCGTCGGCGGGGGCGCATCGCCGGAGACCTTGGGGACGGGCTACGAGGCACTCTGCAGAGGAGCGTTGGAGACAGCGAGACCGCGGACCCCGCGGATCGAGCTGAGCGCACTGGGGACGCAGGCGGCGATCCGCGGCGCGATCGCCGGCGCGGTCGACGAGGGAATCGTGCGGTATCTGATTCGTGTGCTGGAGCAGGGCGGTTGACATAGCTCTGCTTGCTTTTGTCGTGAATCGGACGTAGAATCCTTCGTGTACATGTTCGTTCACTGAAGGAACTTGGCCGCCCGAGCCCCGACGACTCGGGGTCGCGGCGCTCGCCGCGTCCAGGCGCAGGGGTCCTTCACACCCGAAGGAGAGACCGCCTATGTTCCGTGTCCCGTCGTCGTTCGACCGCCCCGTCGCCTTCGCCCGCGGAGGGCTGCAGCTGCTCGTCACCTCGACCCGATGTCTGTCATGAGGCGCGGCAGCATCCGCGGCCAGGCACGCGACGCGTCGGCTGCCGCGGAGAACCTTCCCGCGTGGCTGAGCAGCCTTCGCGCCGCCCTCAGCCGCATCCCGCTCGCGTGGCTGAGCATCGCCGCGCTCCTGACCCTCGCCGTGCTCGGCGGCGAGCGCCTTCACGCCGGCCTGGCGAAGCTCGGACTCGGCCCGCTCGTTCTGTGGGCCGTGCTCGGCGGCTCCGCCGTCATGGTGCTCGCATCGCAGGTGATGAGGGCACGCAGAGCGCTGCGCGACCTGACCGCGGTCCGCATGCGCGCCTGCCTGGTCAAGCCCGTCCACCTCGGCGTGCGCTCGTCCGAGCGCGCCGTGCAGTTCATGCGCACCGGTGAACCGGCGCCGCCGCACGTGTCGCGCAACGTCGAGAAGGCGATCGTGAAAGCGCTGCAATCCGACGACGAGCGCTTCCTCATCGTCATCACGGGACCGGCGAAGGGCGCCTCGGAGAGCCTTGCCCACGCCGTCCAGCACGAGGAGCTCGGCCAGCGCCAGCTGATGGTGCTGGGCAAGCCGGACGGCGGCGACCCGGAGCAGCTCGCGGCGCTCTGCTCAAAGCCGTATCGAGCCTCGCTCGCCTGGCGCGCGACGACCGTGTGGGCAGGGGACCTCGGCAGCCGGATCAAGCGCGGGGCCCTCACCAAGCGACAGATCGAGCGGCTGCTGAATCACCATCCGAAGACGAAGCTCGTCGCCACCCTCAGCACCGCCGACTACGCCGTCCTGATGAGAGGCGGCGGCGCCACCGACATGGAGGGACAGGCGATCGTCGCGCTTGCGCGCAAGATCACGATGCCCTCGCACCTGTCCGCTGCCGAGGTGCGCGACGCGGCTCGGCTGTATCCGCGCGTCCCGCGCGCGGCGCTTCGGCAGCTGCCCGCCTTCCTCGGCTCCGGCAACGAGATCGTCGAGCGCTTCGCCGTCGCCGAGGCCACGCAGCCGCTTGCATACGCGTTCACGCAGGCGACGATCGACTGGGTTCGCAGCGGCGTCAGCAGGCCGGCTCCGGAGAGCTTCCTGCGCACGGCGTGCTGCGTGTATCTCGACGCGCGCAGACGCGCGCCCTCGGCTCGCCAGTTGCTGAGCGCGCGACGGTGGGCGGAGACGCCGGTCGGCGCCGACTTCGGCCTGATCGACCCCGCACCCGACGGGACCGGCTGGCTGCCCTCGCGGCTGCTGGTCGACGACGTCCGGCGACAGGGTGACCCGGTGCCGCTGCGGGTCTTCGAGCTCGTGCTCGCGACCGTGGCCGACGACGCGGACGCCCTGCTCGAGCTGGGCATGGGGGCCGCGGCGCACGGCCAGCCCGAGATCGCGACGCGAGCCTGGGAGCAGGCCGCCTCCGTCGGCGACGCCGGGCACCAGCGGATCGCCATGGGTCACCTGGGGCAGCTGCTGCGGGCCGGCCGCGGGCCCGTCGACGAGCTGCTGCGCCATTCTCGCAACCACTCGCTGATCAGCGGGCTGGGCGCGCGCGGCCCCGCCCTGCTGCACAGCAAGGACGCCTCGTCGGAGCAGGCGTTCGATCCCGCTCGCCCGCAGCCGACCACGGGCTGGGTCGCGCGCGCCTACCGCCTGCGCACACTGCGCTTCCTGGTTCGCACCGCGACCCTGATGACGCTCGACCTCGCGGGGATCGTGCTCGGCGCGCTGCTCGCGCTGGGACTCAAGGCGCTCCTGCGCGGCCAGTCGTTGCCGGACGAGCTGGGCGACGGCACCGCGCTGGCGACGTACACGGTTGCCTTCGCGCTGCCGGTGTTCGCACTCGTCGGGCTGTACGCGGACGAAGACCATCGGCGCGCGCAGTTCACCCGCATCGCGCTGGCGCTCGGGATGCTTGCCGTGCTGACGTCGATCACCGGGGCCGTGCGGACGGCGGGGCTGACCTCGCTCACCGTCACGTGGGCCTCGTTCCTGTGCGCGATTCCCGGCTGCCTGCTGATGCGCCATCTGTACGAGCGCGTCGCGAACGGACTCCTGTGCCACTTCAAGCTCGTCAGACGCGTGCTGTTCGTCGGCGGCAGGCAGCCCGCACGCGACACGCGCGAGCGGATGGTGCGCACGCACCGCCCACCGACGAAGTACGTCGGTTACTTGTCGAACGACGCCGCCGATCGCTCGTCCGAACGACTCGGCTCCACGGACGACTTCGCGGCCGTGCTGCGCGACTACGGCATCACGTCCGTGATCGTCGTGCCGCCGTATCCGGACGCCCACGGCATCCTGCGGCTCGCCGACCACTGCCACCTGGCCGGCGCCACGCTCGACCGCACCCTCTCCTCCGAGGAGGTCGCCGTCTTCGGCGCCCCGGGCACCTCGGGGCACCCGCTGGCGCTGAGCCGGGTCTCGCCGGCGGCGCTGACGGTGGGCGCGCGGCTGCGCAAGCGCTGTGCCGACCTCTGCGGCGCGACCGTGCTGCTGGGGCTGCTGGGGCTGCCGATCCTTGCGCTGGGCGCCCTGGTTCGCCTCACTTCACCGGGTCCGGCGTTCGTGCGCTGCTACCGGCCGGGCCTCGGCGGCGAGCCGTTCCCGCTGCTCAAGCTGCGCACCTCCAAGGTCGCACGGCCGTCACGGCCGTCGGGTGCCGGAGCGCCCGTCGCGCCGTCGACGCACGCGAGCGACGTGACGCCGCTCGGAGCGTTCCTGCGCCGCTTCGGGCTCGACGAGCTGCCGCAGCTCGTGAACGGGCGGCGCGGGGAGATGTCGCTCGTTGGCCCGCGGCCGCTGCCAATGGCCGACTTCCGTCACATGGGCGCGTGGCACAAGCGCCGCTACCTCGTCCCGCCCGGTATCACGGGCGCCTGGCAGATCTCGGGCCGCAGAGGCCAGCTCGACTTGGACGAGACGGCGCGCGTGGACCTGCACTACATGGCCAGCTGGTCGCTGGCGCTCGACGTCCAGATCCTGCTGCAGACAGTGGGCGTGGTGCTGAGCCGGCCGACCGACATGCCGACGCCGTTCCCCTGATCGCAGGGCGACCGTCGCGCACCGCGACGGTCGCCCTCGACTAACCTCGGCGCCGTCATGGACCTCTCGCTCTTCTTCGCTGGCACCGCCGGCTCGGTGCCGACCGCGCGTCGCGGTCTGCCCGCGCTGCTGCTGCGGCGCGGTGCCGACCGCATCCTGTTCGACTGCGGTGAGGGCACGCAGCGCCAGCTGCTGCGCTCGGTCGGGCTGATGGACCTCACCGACGTCTTCATCACGCACTTCCACGCCGACCACTGGCTTGGCCTGCCCGGGATGCTGAAGACGTTCGACCTGCGCGCGCGCGAGCGGCCGCTGACGATCTACGGCCCGCCAGGCCTCGCGAAGCTGCTGCACTCGATGCGCCACGTGTGGGGAGGCATCGGCTACGACGTGGAGATCGTCGAGCTGGAGGACGACGAGCCGGTCGAGCGGGCCGAGTACGTGATCGAGCCGTTCCCGGTCAACCACCGCGGTGCGGCCTATGGCTATGCGATCGTCGAGGACGACCGCCCGGGCCGCTTCGATGCGGCGCTCGCCGAGCAGCTCGGCGTGGCGCCCGGCCCCGACTTCGGCCGCCTGCAGCGCGGCGAGGTCGTGAACGGCGTCCGGCCCGAGCAGGTCGTCGGCGAGGACCGTGCCGGGCGCAAGCTCGTCATCTCGGGCGACACCGCGCCCTCTGACGTGCTCGTCGAGGCCGCCTACCGTGCCGACCTGCTCGTGCACGAGGCGACCTTCACCCACGAGGAGGCCGACCGCGCACGCGAGACGCAGCACTCCACCGCCGAGCAGGCGGCGAAGGCGGCGCTGGAGGCCGAGGTGAGGCTGCTCGCGCTCGTGCACCTGTCGACGCGCTACGGCGGGCGGGAGATCCGCGACGAGGCGCGCGCGGTCTTCTCCGAGACGGTCGTGCCACGCGACTTCGACGCGATCGAGATCCCGTTCCCCGAGCGGGGGGTGCCCGAGCTGGTGCGCTGGAAGGACGTCGTTGCCGCCGCCGCGGCGGATGCCGACCCCTCTAACGTCGCGAGCACATGAGGCACCAGCGGGGCTCGCTGAAGGTCTCGCTCGGCACAGGTGTCGGATTCCTCTGCGGCGTGCTGCTGATCCGGCCTCGCGGCGTCGGCCGGCGCTGCTAGGCTGCGCACCGTCCGTTCCTTTAACCCGGTCCTGTGAGACCAGGAAGGTTCAGGTTGGAAGCCGAGAAGGTCGTCCTCGACCGCGACGACATGCGGCGCACGCTCGTCCGCATCGCGCACGAGATCGCCGAGAAGAACCCCTCGCAGCAGCTCGCCATCGTCGGCATCCACCGTCGCGGCGCCACGCTCGCCGCGCGCCTGCGCGAGCTGGTCGCCGAACTGGTCGGCGAGGAGGTCCCGCTCGGCGACGTCGACATCGCCTTCTACCGCGACGACGTGACGCTGCGCCCGAGCGCTCCCGTCGTCCACGCCTCGCACATCGGCTTCCCGCTCGAAGAGCGGACGATCGTGATCGTCGACGACGTGCTCTACACCGGCCGCACCGTGCGCGCCGCGATCGACGCGATCTTCGACTACGGGCGACCCGCCCGCGTGCAGCTCGCCGTGCTCGCCGACCGCGGCCATCGCGAGCTGCCGATCCGGCCCGACTACGTCGGCAAGAACCTTCCGACCGCCCGCGAGGAGCGCGTCAACGTGCGCGTCGAGGAGTTGGACGGCATCGACGAGGTGACCATCTCCGAGACCGCAGAGGTGACCGCATGAGCGCCGCGCCACGACATCTGCTGTCGATCGACGACCTCGACCGCGCCGGGATCGAGCGGATCCTCGACCGCGCCGCCTCGTTCTCCGAGGTCGCCGGGCGCGAGATCAAGAAGGTGCCCGCGTTGCGCGGGCGCACGGTCGTGAACCTCTTCTACGAGGCATCGACGCGCACGAGCAGCTCGTTCGAGCTGGCGGCGAAGCGGCTCTCCGCTGACCTCGTCTCAATCCGCGCCGCGACCTCCTCGGTCACGAAGGGCGAGTCGCTGAAGGACACAGTGCAGACGCTCACCGCCTACGACCCGGCCGCGATCGTGATCCGCTCACCGCACGCCGGCGCCGCGCAGCTCGTCGCGCGCTGGACCGACGCCGCGGTCGTCAACGCCGGCGACGGCAAGCACGAGCATCCGACGCAGGCGCTGCTCGACGTCTACACGCTGCGCCGCCGCCTCGGCGCGCTTGATGGCAAGCGCATCTGGATCGTCGGCGACGTACTCCACTCGCGCGTCGCGCGCTCCGACATCCTCGCATTCGTGCGGATGGGCGCGGAGGTCACGGTGAGCGGGCCCCCAACGCTGATCCCGCGCGGGATCGAGGCGCTCGGCTGCAGCGTCGAGCCGACGCTCGACCGGCTGGAGGAGGCCGACGTCGTCTACGTCCTGCGGATGCAGAACGAGCGCATGAACGAAGCCTACGTGCCGTCGCTGCGCGAGTACGCGACGCGCTACCAGGTCAACGCCGCGCGCCTGCAGCCGCACCAGCTGCTGATGCATCCCGGCCCGGTCAACCGTGGGGTCGAGCTGTCGGCCGACGCGATCGACTCGCCGCAGGCGCTGATCGCCCAGCAGGTCGAGGCGGGTGTCGTCGTGCGGATGGCCGTCCTCTACGAGCTGCTCGCCGGCGCCGGCACGGCGCCCGCGCTCGAAGCCGCGCCGGAGGCGGTCGCCGCCGCATGAGCGTCGAGCGGCTGTTTCGCGCGCCCGCCACGCCGGCGGAGTTGCTGATCCGCGGCGCTCACGTGCTCGATCCGCGCAACGGGCTCGACGCCCCCGGCGACGTGCTCGTGCGCGACGGGTCGATCGCCGAGCTCGGCGCCCTCGGCTCGCTCTCCGCTGCCGACGGCACCGACGTCGTCGAAGGGGAGGGCCTGCACCTCTTCCCGGCCTTCTTCGATCCGCACGTCCACCTGCGCACGCCCGGCCAGGAGCACAAGGAGACGCTCGCGACCGGGACCGCCTCCGCTGCGGCGGGCGGCTACTGCGGCATCGTCGCGATGCCGAACACGGCGCCGACGCTCGACAGCGCTCCGCTGCTGCACGCGCTGCGCGAACAAGCCGCGCGCGAGGCGCGCGTGCCGGTCGGCTTCATGCCGGCGATCACGCGCGGACTCGCCGGAACCGACCTGACCGAGATGGCGGAGCTGCGCGAGGCCGGGGCGCTCGGCTTCACCGACGACGGCAGACCCGTCGTCGCGGCAGGGATGCTGCGCCGCGCGCTGCAGTACCAGCGCCTGTGCGGCGGCGTGCTCGCGCTGCACGAGGAGGACCCCTCGCTGTCCCGGCACGGCGTGATGCACGAGGGCGCCGTCTCGGCGCGGCTCGGCATGGAGGGCATCCCGTCGGTCTCCGAGTCGACGATGGTCGCACGAGACAGCGCGCTGGCCGCTTACGAGGAAGGCCGCGTGCACTTCCAACATCTTTCCTGTGTGGAGTCCGTCGAGGCGCTCGCCGCCTGGAAGGCGGCCGGCGCGCAGGTCAGCGGCGAGGCGTCCCCGCACCACCTGACGCTCACCGACGAGGCGGTCTTGTCGCTCGACTCGCGCTTCAAGATGAATCCGCCGCTGCGGACCGAGGCCGATCGCCAGGCGCTGATCGCCGGCCTGCGCGACGGCACGATCGAGTGCGTCGCGACCGACCACGCCCCCCACGCGCAGCACGAGAAGGAGGTGCCGTTCGAGGAGGCCCCGATGGGCGTCACCGGACTGGAGACCGCTTTCCCGGTCCTCTACACCGACCTCGTGCTGCCCGGCGTCCTGCCGCTCGCGCTCGTCGTCGAGCGGATGACGGCCGGCGCCGCGCTGCTCGACCTGCCGACGCCGATGATCGCCGTCGACCAGCCGGCGAACCTCGTGCTGCTCGACCTCGAGGCGAGCTGGGAGGTCGGCGCGCGCGGCTACGCGAGCAAGTCGGCGAACTCGTGCTTCGAGGGACGGACGCTGCGCGGCGTCGTGCGCCTGACGGTCGCCGCAGGTGCAGTCGCACACCGCGTCGAGGCTTCCGCAGAGGCGGTGGCGTGAGCATGGGTAACGTCGGCCGCAGCTCCGCGCTCGCGACGAGTGGAGGACGAACCCCCCGCGTCCTCGACCGCGCGCGCACCACGCTCGTCGTGATCGACGTCCAGGAAGCCTTCGCGAAGGCCGTCGAGCGGTTTGACGACGTCGTTGCGCAGACCGCGATCCTCGTGCGAGGTGCACAGGTGCTCGACGTCCCGGTGCTCGTCACGGAGCAGTACCCGCGGGGGCTCGGCGATACGGTGGCGCCGGTGCGCGATGCGCTCGGCGACGTCGAGCGGCTGCCGAAGACGGTCTTCTCCGCCACTCGCGCCGACGGCTTCGACCTCGCCGGCCGCGACCAGGCGCTCGTGTGCGGGATCGAGACGCACGTGTGCGTGAACCAGACGACGCACGACCTGCTCGCAGGTGGGGTGGAGGTGCACGTCGCGGTTGACGCGGTCTCTTCGCGCACGTCCACCAACCGCGAGCTGGGCCTGCGCAAGATGGAGGAGAGCGGCGCGATCCTCACATCGGTCGAGACCGCCCTGTTCGAGCTGCTCGGCGCCGCCGGCAGCGACGAGTTCAAAACGATCCAGAAGCTGGTGATGTAGATGTCCTCCTCTTCAGACTCCACCGCGTACGTCCTGTTGGAGGACGGCGAGCGCTTCGACGGCCTCGCCTGCGGAGCCGACGGCCACGCCGTCGGCGAGGTCGTCTTCACGACCGGCATGACCGGCTACCAGGAGGCCGTCACCGACCCGTCCTTCGCCGGTCAGCTGATCACGTTCACGACCGCGCACGTCGGCAACTACGGCGTCAGCGCCGAGGCGATGGAGTCCGACCGCATCCACGCGCGCGCGGCGATCATGCGCGCCGCGACCAACCGCGAAGACGCGCCCGGAGCCGAGGGCGGCTGGCTCGACTGGCTGCGCGACTGCGGCGTGCCCGGCATCACCGACCTCGACACGCGCGCGCTCGTGCGCCATATCCGCGACGTGGGTGCGATGCGCGGCGGCGTCTTCCCGGCGAGCATGGGGGAGGAGGAGGCGCGCGCGCTGATCGCCGGCGAGCCTTCCATGGCCGGCCGCGACCTGGCGCGGGAGGTCACGCCGGTCGAGCCCGTGGTCCTCGCGCCGCTCAAGCGCACGAGCGGCGGCCCGACGATCGCGATGCTCGACACCGGCGTGAAGAACTCGATCGTGCGCAATCTGCGCGAGCGCGGCGCGACCGTCGAGCTCCACCCGTGCACCGCGAGCGCCGAGCAGCTGCTCGCCCGCGATCCCGACGCCTTCTTCCTCGCCAACGGCCCCGGCGACCCGGCCGCGCTCGACTACGTCGTCGGGACCGTTCGCGGCCTCGTCGGCAAGAAGCCCGTCTACGGCATCTGCCTCGGCCATCAGCTGCTGTGCCGCGCCGTCGGCTTGGAGACGTACAAGCTGCCGTTCGGCCACCGCGGCTCGAACCACCCGGTCAAGGACCTCACCACCGGCCGCGTCGAGATCACGAGCCAGAACCACGGCTTCGCGGTGCTCGGCCCGGGCGGCGCGAAGACGCTGCCGAGCGACGAGCCGGTCCGCTGGGAGACCGACTTCGGCGCCGCCGAGCTGACGCACATCAACCTCTACGACCGCACCGTCGAGGGGCTCGCGCTGCGCGACGTCCCGGGCGCGACGGTCCAGTACCACCCCGAGGCCGGTCCCGGCCCGCACGACGCGCTCTACCTGTTCGACCGTTTCATCGCCGAGATCGAGGAAGCCGCCTGATGCCACGCCGCGACGACATCAAGAAGATCCTCATCATCGGCTCCGGCCCGATCGTGATCGGGCAGGCCGCCGAGTTCGACTACTCCGGCACGCAGGCGTGCAAGGTGCTGATGCAGGAGGGCTACGAGGTCGTCCTCGTGAACTCAAACCCGGCGACGATCATGACCGACCCGGAGATCGCGACGGCGACGTACGTCGAGCCGCTGCTGCCCGGCCCGGTCACGCAGGTGATCGAGCGTGAGCGCCCCGACGCGCTGCTGCCGACGCTCGGTGGCCAGACGGCGCTGAACCTCGCCAAGGCGCTGCACGAGGACGGCACGCTGGCGAAATACGACGTCGAGCTGATCGGCGCGAACTACGAGGCGATCGACCGTGCCGAGGACCGTGACCGCTTCCGCGAGACGATGGCGAAGGCGAGACTGCGCGTGCCCAGCTCGGCGATCGCGACGACGGTGCCCGAGGCGCTGGAAGCGCAGGAGCGGATCGGCCTGCCCGCGATCATCCGACCGGCCTTCACGCTCGGCGGCCGCGGCGGCGGGATCGCGCGCACGTCCGAGGAGTACGCGGAGATCTGCGCGCGCGGGATCGCCGCCTCGCCGATCGGCCAGGTGCTGATCGACGAGTCGGTGCTCGGCTGGGGCGAGTTCGAGCTCGAGGTGATGCGCGACCACGCGGACAACGTCGTGATCGTCTGCTCGATCGAGAACCTCGACCCGATGGGCGTCCACACGGGCGACTCCGTCTGCGTCGCGCCGCAGCAGACGCTCACCGACAAGCTCTATCAGCAGCTGCGCGACCAGGCGATTGCCGTGATCCGCGCGGTCGGCGTCGAGACCGGCGGCTCGAACGTGCAGTTCGCCGTCAACCCGGCGACCGACGAGATCGTCGTGATCGAGATGAACCCGCGCGTCTCGCGCTCGTCCGCGCTCGCCTCGAAGGCGACGGGCTTCCCGATCGCGAAGATCGCCGCTCGGCTCGCGGTCGGCTACACGCTGCAGGAGATCGACAACGACATCACGCGCGCGACGCCCGCCAGCTTCGAGCCGACAATCGACTACTGCGTCGTCAAGTGGCCGCGCTTCGCGTTCGAGAAGTTCCCAGGCTCCGACGCCGGCCTCTCGACGCACATGAAGTCGGTCGGCGAGGCGATGGCGATCGGCCGCACCTTCAAGCAGGCGTTCGCGAAGGCGCTGCGCTCGCGCGAGCTGGATGCGCCGTGCACGCCGCCCGCCGACGAGGAGGCGCTGCTCGCCGCGTTGGAGAACGGCGGTCCCGACCGCTTCGACCTCGTGCTGGAGGCGTTCCGCCGCGGCATGACGCCGGAGACGCTCAACGAGCGCACGTCGATCGACCCGTGGTTCCTGCACGAGCTGCAGGAGCTGGCGCTCGACCCCGAGGGCGCCGAGGCTGGGGAGCGCACGTTCAAGTCGGTCGACACCTGCGCGGCCGAGTTCGCCGCGCGCACGCCGTACTACTACTCAGCGCGCGAGCGCCCGCGACGCAACGGGTCGATCGCCTCGGAGGTGGAGCGCGGCGAGCGTGCCAGCGTCGTGATTCTCGGCGCCGGCCCCAACCGCATCGGCCAGGGGATCGAGTTCGACTACTGCTGCGTCCACGCCGCGATGACGGTGCGCGAGACCGGTCGCGACGCGGTGATGGTCAACTGCAACCCCGAGACCGTCTCGACCGACTACGACACCTCCGACCGCCTCTACTTCGAGCCGCTCACGCTCGAAGACGTGCTCGGCGTCTGCAAGGTGGAGCAGCCCGAGGGCGTGATCGTGCAGTTCGGCGGACAGACGCCGTTGAAGCTCGCCGCGGGTCTGGAGGAGGCGGGCGTGCCGATCCTCGGCACCTCGATCGACTCGATCGACCTGGCCGAGGACCGCGGTCGCTTCGGCGAGCTGCTGGAGCGGCTCGGCTACGAGGCGCCGCCGTATGCCACCGCCCACTCACCCGGGGAAGCGATGGCGAAGGCGCCCGACGTAGGCTTTCCGCTGCTCGTGCGCCCGTCCTACGTGCTCGGCGGCCGCGCGATGGAGATCGTCTACTCGCTCGACGGGCTGCAGGACTACCTGACGCGCGTTGGCATGACCGGAACGGCTTCGCCGTCCCTCTCGGCCGCACAACTCCGCTCCGCTTCGTCGTTCGACCACGTCACCAACCGGCAGATCTTCCTCGACCGCTTCCTCGAGGACTCGATCGAGCTCGACGTCGACGCACTGTGCGACGGCGAGGACGTCTGGATCGGCGGGATCATGCAACACGTCGAGGAGGCGGGCATCCACTCGGGCGACTCTGCCTGCGTGCTGCCGCCGCACTCGCTCGGCCCCGACGCGCTCGCGCAGATCCGCTCGCACACCGAGGGAATCGCGCAGGCGCTCGGCGTCGTCGGCCTGCTGAACGTCCAGTACGCGGTCGACACGAGCGGCAGGCTCTACGTGATCGAGGCCAACCCGCGTGCCTCGCGCACCGTGCCGTTCGTCTCCAAGGCGATCGGCCACCCGCTCGCGAAGCTCGCCTGCCGCATCATGCTCGGCGAGCGGATCGCCGACATGGGCCTGCCCGCCGACCCGGTCGGCGACGTGGTCTGCGTCAAGGAGGCGGTGCTGCCGTTCGACCGCTTCGCCGGCGCCGACTCGCTGCTCGGCCCGGAGATGCGCTCGACCGGCGAGGTGATGGGCATCGCACGTGACTTCCCGACGGCGTTCGCGAAGGCACAAGCGGCGGCGGGCTCACAGCTGCCTGACACGGGCAGCGTCTTCATCACGGTCGCCGACGGCGATAAGGCGGCGGCGGCGGGCGTCGCCGCACAACTGCACGAGCTCGGCTTCGAGCTCGTCGCCACCGGAGGGACGGCGCAGGCGATCAAGCGCATGGGCGTCCCCGTGCGCTCGCTCTGCAAGATCGGCGAAGGCTCGCCAAATGTGCTCGACGAGATCGACCGCGGGGAGGTGCGGCTCGTCGTCAACACACCCGTCGGAACGGGCGCTCGCACCGACGGCTGGGAGATCCGCTCGGCCGCGGTCGCACGCGGCATCCCGTGCATCACGACGATGACCGGAGCGATGGCCGCGGCACGGGCGATCGCGGCAGCGCGGCGGGAGACGGCGCCGGTCATCTCGCTCCAGGAGCTGCAGCATGCGCCGGCCTCGCCGGCCATGCCGCCCAAGGTCGCCTGACACAGCGCTCGCGAACGTTCGCGTTCGCCGTGGGGGCGCCATGGCCGTATCCACGCAAGCTGGTCGGCGAATCCGGACTTCGCTCCGCCCGCGAATGCGCACCACCGTGTGAAAACGCCTGCAAACGGATTGGATCCTTCCAGGCAGCCTCGACATGGCTCGACCTCAAGTTGAGGTCGAGCTGAATTTCGCGGGTTCCCGCTCGCCCACCCGCGTTCACGTTGTAGACTCGCCGCCAATGCCGCCGGCCGCCAGTGAAACGCCCGCAAAACACGCCACCGCGCCCGAGCGTTCCCTGCACCAGCGGATGATCGCGCTCACACGCGCGAACGAGATCCGCACGAAGCGCGCACAGCTCAAGCGAGACCTCAAAGCAGGTCGCGTCGCGATACACGAGCTGCTGATGGAGCCCCCGACCTACGTCGAGACGGCGAAGGTCTTCGACCTCCTGCTCGCGGTGCCGAAGTACGGCCGCGTAAAGGCCAACAAGATCCTCACGCAGTGCCGCATCTCGCCGAGCAAGACGATCGGCGGGCTCTCACCCCGGCAGCGCGCCGAGCTCGTCGCGCTGCTTCGGCGATAGCTGGCGTCTCGGCCGCGCGTGGCACGCGTGTTCGTCATCACCGGGCCCTCCGGCGTCGGCAAGGGGACGTTGATCCGCGGCCTGCTCGCGCGCATCCCCGAGCTCGAGCTGTCGGTCTCGGCGACGACCCGCCAGCCGCGCCCGGGCGAGGTAGACGGCGTCGACTACCACTTCCTCACCGACGAGGAGTTCGACCGCAAGGTCACGGCGGGGGCGTTCGTCGAGCACGCCGCCTACTCCGGTCGGCGCTACGGCACGCTGCGCTCCGAGCTCGAGCGCCGCACGGCGGAGGGCGTGCCGGTCGTGCTGGAGATCGAGGTGCAGGGCGCACGGCAGGTGCGTCAGACGCTGCCCTCAGCGGTGCAGGTGTTCATCGTTCCGCCCTCCGACGCGGCGCTGCGCGAGCGGCTCGTCGGCCGTGGCACGGACGATCCGGACGAGATCGAACGGCGCCTGCAAGTCGCAGAGCACGAGCTGCGCACGCAGCGGGAATTCGACCACCAGGTCGTCAACGACCGCCAGGAGGACGCGGTCGCCGAGCTGGAGCGGCTCGTGCGCGCGGAGCTCGAGAGCGACGGGCGCTGATCCACCGGGCACGTCCCGCGGCCATGCCCGAGGGCCCGTGCGGAGCGGCATGCCCCCGACCGTCTAGACTCTGGGTGGCAACCACCTGGAAAGGCCGCTCTTGATCTCTCCCCGCATCGATCGCCTGCTGACGCACGTCGACTCCGACTACGCCAGCGTCGTCGTCGCCGCCAAGCGCGCGCGGCAGATCAACTCGTACTACCACAACCTCGGCGAGGGCACGTTCGACGAGTTCCCGCCGCCGATGGTCGAGACGCGTTCGAAGAACTACCTCACGATCGCGCTCGAGGAAGTCGCCGCGGGCAAGATCAAGTACCACTACCGCTAGCCGCCCTGGGGTTCGCGGAAGGAATTTCGCGACGCGAAGCAAAAGGACGCACATGGCCAGGCTGCTGCTCGGCGTCAGCGGTGGGATCGCCGCCTACAAGGCGCTCGAGCTCGTCCGCCTCGCGACGAAGGCCGGCCACAGCGTGCGCGTGATCCAGACGCCGACGAGCGAGCGCTTCATCGGCGCCGCCTCGTTCGAGGGCGTCACCGGCGCGCCGGTCCTCACGAGCGAGTTTGCGCGCGACCCGCTGCGCGGCGCGTTCCCCGGCGACCCGCCGCCTGAGCACGAGCCGATCAGCCATCTGCAGCTCGTCGCCAACGCCGACGTCTTCCTCGTCGCTCCCGCGTCGGCCAACACGCTCGCCAAGCTGGCAGCCGGGCTCGCCGACAACCTGCTGACGAGCGCCGCGCTCGCGGCCCGCTGCACGCTGATCGTCGCGCCAGCGATGAACGACGCGATGTACGAGCACGCCGCGACGCAGTCCAATCTCGCTCGGCTCCGGGAACGGGGCGTGCACGTGGTCGACCCGGGCGTCGGCCCGCTCGCCTCCAAGGGCGAGCACGGCATCGGCCGCCTCGCCGAGCCGGCCGAGCTGCTCGCCGCCTGCGAGGCAGCGATCGCGTCCTCGTCGATCCCCGCCGTGGCCTCGCTCGCCGGCGTCCGGGTGCTCGTCACCGCCGGCGGCACGCGGGAGCCGATCGACAGCGTCCGCTTCGTTGGCAACCGCTCCTCCGGCCGCATGGGCTACGCGCTCGCCCAGCAGGCGGCGCGTCGCGGCGCGACCGTCACCGTGATCGCCGCCAACGTCGCTCTGCCGGCACCAGCTGGGTCGCGAGTCGTCGCCGTCGAGACGGCGGCGCAGCTCGCCGACGCCTGCGCCGAGGCGTTCCCCGACTGCGACGTGCTGCTGATGGCCGCCGCCGTCGCCGACTTCCGCCCGGCCGAGCCTGCCGAGACGAAGCTGAAGAAGACCGCCGCCGACGCGCCCGACTCGATCGCGCTGGAGCCGACGCCTGACGTGCTGAGCGGTCTCGCCGCCGCCCGCCGTCCGGAGCAGACGATCGTCGGCTTCGCCGCCGAGCACGGCGACGGCGCGCTCACATATGCCCGCGAGAAGCTCGCACGCAAGAAGCTCGACGCGATCGTCGTCAACGACATCTCGCGGTCCGACATCGGCTTCGACACCGTCGAGAACGAGGTCACGATCGTCACGCCGGATGCGGAGCGGCCGGTGCCGCAGGCGCCCAAGGGCGAGGTCGCCGCAGCGATCCTCGACGTCGTCGCGCAACTCCGCGGAGCCGCCGACCGCGCGCCCGCCTGAACGGCTCCCCGAGAGCTTCCTCACCCGACCGCAGAGTCGCTTGCGGCGCCCTGCGAAGCCTCAGGTCAGCGGTCGCGAGCCGGGTGGACGCGCCTCCTACACTGGATCCATGGCCGACGTCTACCAGCTCTTCCAGCAGGGAACCGCGCTGCTCGAGGCCGGCGATCACCACCAGGCGGCGATTCCGCTCGCCCGCGCCCGCGACCTCGCGCCGGACAAGGCCTCGATCCGTGAGGCACTCGGCCGCGCGCTGTTCCACGCGCAGCGCTACGAGGCCGCAGCCGCCGAGTTCGCCGCGATCGCCGAGCAGCACCCGACAAACGACTACGCGCTCTTCTGCCTCGGCCGCTGCCTCCAGCAGCTCGGCCGCCACGCCGAGGCGCGCCGCCCGCTCGCTCAGGCCGCCGGCCTGCGCCCCGAGCGCGGCGACTACCGCGTCTACCGCGACCGCTCCCGCGCCGCCGCCTCGCGCTGACCGCCGCGATCCAATGCATGCTGTGTAGACCGCGCCGCCGCGGGCTCGTAGCCTCGTGTCCATGCCCACGAGACCCCCCGACAACGTACGCCGCGGCTCACTCGCCGACAAGATCCGAGCACGCGCGGTCAGAGCCAAGATCACCGACCCTGAAGAACTCGAGCGGCATTTCGACCGCATCAGAGCAAACCGAATCCAACTCCCACCCGGAGCGAACACAGTGCGCCGGCGGAGCCGCTACTGACAATGCCTGCGAGATTCGATCGACGTCGCGCCACGACGGTGGCGTTCGATGGTCCGTCATGGAAGCCACCTGAGTCCGTTGTGCTCGACACGAATGTTGTTGCAGAGGCGCTGCTGGAGCACGAGACAGAACACGTCGCGTGTGACGCGGTTCTCCGGCATCTCGGCGTCGCAAGAACGCTCGTCGTCTTCAATCGGCTCCTGGAGATGGAGCTCTGGGAGGTTGTGTTCAACCATGCGCTCCGCCGCGAGGCGTCTCGCGCGGGGCAGCGACATCACCGCTTCACGCGCGAGGGCCGACGCGGGCCAGCCGCAGCGTTGCGCCGCGCCAAGCAGCAGTGGGCGGAGACACTCGACGGACTCGTCTGGGACTGCGTCGAACTCCATGAGGTCGCAGACGCGGTGCCGGACCTCATGCGCGCATACGGCCTGCAGTCCTACGACGCCGTGCACGCTGCGACGCTGCTTGCGAGCGGGGTGACGGACATGGTCACGCGCGATGCCGGCTTTGCGGTGCTGCTGCCGGAGGACGCGACACTGCATACGACGAGGCGGCGGCTGGGGCGGACGCGGGCTCGGCGCCGGGACGCCTGCGGCGGTTGACGCGAAGACAGGCGCTGCTGACTCAGCCGCCCAGCTCCGGCGGCAGCGCTCTCGGCCCGTCCGGGTAGCGATCCACGAGCTGCTCGGGCGTCATCTCGAGCGTGCTGGTGACCTCCTCGCGGGGCGTGCCGACGACGAGCCACAGCGCGTCGGCGTCGGTGTCGTTGAACGGTTGGCGAACCGTCCGCGGCTCGACCAGCACGGCCGAGAGCGGAGCGAGCGTCAGCAGCTCGTCCGCGACGCGCATCCGGCCGGTGCCCTCGAGCACGACGTACAACTCGGTCTGCGCGACGTGCCGGTGGCGCGTGATCGTCTGGCCGGGCGCGAGTCGCCACAAGCGGGCGCCGAGCGTCTCCGACTCGAGCTGCCCGCCCAGGTCCGTGTTCAGCACGCCCATTGCGTTCGAGGGGCGCCAGAAGGCGTCGGCCGCAAGCAGCACGCGGTAGCCGGCCGAGGCGCCGCTCGCGGAGTCGCCGCTCATGCGTCCTCGGAGGCGGTCGGCTCCGGAGCCGCCTGCCGCGCCTGCGTGGCGCTGAGCACGAGCAGGCCGAGGAAGCGGTCGAGCTCGGCGGGGGAGATGGCGAGAAGCGGCAAGTCGCCCTGGATCCAAACCTCGCCGTCGCGCGTGTGGGCGAAGCGCATGAACGGGATCTGACGGTTCCAGCGCAGCAGGTCGTGCGGGTCGATCCGGCCAGGCTCGATCACGTTCGCCTGCGCGCGCAGCACCCCGTCGCGGATCGCCACGCCGACGTGCAAGGGCCAGCCCGCGGCATCGATCGTGATGCCCCACTCGGCGAAGGCGACCTGGCGCGTCTCGCCCTCCAGATCAGCGATGTAGGCCTCGACGACGGTGCGTGGATCTCCTGACACGGAGGCGACACGATACGCGTCGTTCCTGCAACGAGCCTGCGGCGAAGCTGCAACCAAATGGTCAACGGCCTCAAGAAGGTGGTGCTAAGCTCATCGCACAGCTTTCGCGTCGGGCCTGGTCCGGCGGCAGTACCGAAAGTGGGCGCACGCCCACTTTTTTTGTTGAGATGACCCATTCCCCCAAGCCCAGCCTCCAAGCCGAGATCGAAGCCCAGCTCGCGAAAAGCGAGCCGGACGTCGAGGTCGTGCTCGCCGAGGTCGCGGGCGACACGCTGCGGCTGTTCGTCGACCATCCGGATGGCGTCACGCTGGCGCTCTGCGAGCGCGTCACGCACGCGCTTGCGCCGCTGCGCGAGCGCTACGCCCTCGAGGTCTCCTCACCCGGCACCGATCGGCCGTTGACCAAGCCGCAGCACTTCCATCGCTTCCTCGGTCGTCGCGCCCGCGTCCGCACGCGCGACGCACGCGACGGCCACACGTCCTTCACCGGCGAGCTCGTCGGCGCGACCGACGCGGAGGTGACGATCGCCGTCGACGACGGCGTCGTCGCGATCCCGTACAGCGCCATCGCCCGATCCAACCTCGTCCCAGGAGAGTAAGCCGCATGTCGAAAGAGATCCTGGATGCCGTCAGGGCCCTCGCCGCCGAGAAGAACATCTCGAGCGAGAAGCTCATGCTCGCGCTCGAGGACGCCCTGCTGTCGGCGTACAAGAAGACTCCCGGAGCCGCGCCCTACGCGCAGGTCGAGATGGATCGCGACCTCGGCGACTTCACCGTCTGGCAGCTCAATATCCCCGAGGAGCTCGAGGCGCAGCTGCTGAAGGAGCAGGAGGAGGAGCAGGCGGCGGAGGCCGAGGCGACCGAAGACGGCCAGGGCCCGCTCGCCAACGTCGACCCGGAGACGGGCGAAGTGCGCGAGGAGGTCGCCCCCGAGCTCGACCTCGAGAAGCTCAAGGAGTACGAGGACCAGATCGAGCGCGTCGACGTGACGCCCGAGGACTTCGGCCGCATCGCCGCGCAGACGGCGAAGCAGGTGATCCTCCAGCGGATCCGCGAAGCCGAGCGCGACATGATGTTCGAGGAGTACCGCGACCGCGTCGGCGAGCTGATCACCGGCATCGTGCAGCAGTCCGACTCGCGCTACACGCTCGTGCAGCTGCGCGAGCGCGTCGAGGCGCTGCTGCCCAAGTCCGAGCAGGTCGACGGCGAGCGCTACGACCACTCGCAGCGCATCAAGGCCGTCATCAAGGACGTCTCCGCCTCCACGAAGGGCCCGAGCATCATCGTCTCGCGCCGCGACCCCGAGCTCATCAAGTCGCTGTTCGAGCTCGAGGTCCCCGAGATCGCCGACGGCCTCGTCGAGATCGAGAACGTCGCGCGCGAGCCGGGGTACCGCTCGAAGATCGCCGTGATCTCCCACACCGACGGCGTCGACCCCGTCGGCGCC
>JBJMLB010000088.1:0-5037 GCA_045805465.1 Conexibacter sp.
CCGGTACATCTTCACCCCTGCTTCCTTGCCAGGCACGCCGATCCGCACCGCTCTCAGCCCGCCGTCCTGCCCGTCCCACCCGCTAACCTGAGCCCGCTGCCCATGACGCCGATCAATCCCTTCATCAAGCAGATCCTGATGACCGCCGGGCCGACGCCCGTGCCGCCGCAGGTGTTGGCCAAGATGGCCGAGCCGGTCCTCTACCACCGCGCTCCCGCCGGAGTAGAGCTCTACGCCCGCGTGCTCGAGCGCCTGCCGCGCGTCTTCCGCACCGAGAACACGGTGCTCGCGTTTGCCGCCAGCGGCTCCGGCGCGATGGACTCAGCCGTCGCGAACCTCGTCCGCCCGGGCACGAAGGCGCTCGCGTGCGCCGCCGGCAAGTTCGGCGAGCGCTGGATCGAGCTGTGCGAGGCCTATGGCGCCGACCTCGTCAAGTACGAGCCGGGCTGGGGCACGCGCCTTGATCCGCAGGAGATCGGCCGCCTGCTCGACGCGAACCCGGGCGTCGAGGTTGTCTTCGCGACGCTGTCCGAGACCTCGACCGGCATCGTCCACGACGTCGAGGCGATCGCCGCCGTCGTGCGCGAGAAGGGTGCGCTGCTGGCGATCGACGCGGTCTCCGGTCTCGGCGCCGCCAAGCTCGAGCAGGACGCGTGGGGAGTCGACGTCGTCGTCGCCGGCTCGCAGAAGGCGCTGATGATCCCGCCTGGCCTCGCCTTCGCGTCGGTCTCGCAGCGCGCGCTCGACGCCGCCGCCGCCAAGCCCGGCGGCCGCTACTACTTCGACTGGGTCACGACCGCCAAGCAGCAGCGCAAGGACCCGCCGAACAGCCCCTTCACGCCGCCCGTCACGCTCCTCGCCGCGCTCGACGTCTCGCTCGGCATGATCGAGGACGAGGGGATCGAGAACGTGTGGGAGCGCCACGCGCTGCTCGCCCGCGCCACGCGCGCCGGCGCCGCCGCGCTCGGGCTCGAGCTCTACGGCGATCCGGACGAGCGCTCGAACGTCGTCACCGCGATCTCCCTGCCCGACTCGATCGACGGCAAGAAGGTCCCGAAGGTCCTGCGCGACAGCTACGGCATCACCGCGAACGGCGGCCAGGCCCACCTCGCCGGCAAGATCATCCGCATCGCTCATTGCGGCTACTTCGGCGGCTTCGACATCCTCACGTCTCTGTCGGGGCTGGAGATGACGCTCGCCCAGCTCGGCCATCCGGTAGAGCAGGGCAGCGGCGTCGGCGCCGCACAGAAGGTGTTCCTCGAGGCCGGCGTGCCGGCGGCCTCCGCAGCGTGAGCGACCGTCCGCGCATCCTCGTCAAGGAGCAGATCGCCGACTCCGGCGTCGACCTCCTGCGCGAGCACTTCGACGTCGAGCTGGGCGCCGACTGGAGCGACGAGCAGTTCCGCGAGCGCCTGCCCGAGTACGACGGCATCCTGATCCGCTCCGCGACGAAGATGACCGAGGAGCTGATCGAGCTCGGCTCGAAGCTCAAGGTGATCGGCCGCGCCGGCGTCGGCGTCAACAACGTCGACGTCCCGGCCGCGACCAAGCGCGGCATCGTCGTCGTCAACGCACCGCAGTCGAACGTCGTGACCGCGGCCGAGCACACGTTCGCGCTGCTGCTCTCGCTCGCCCGCAAGATCCCTCAGGCGCACGCGTCGCTGGCGTCGCACAAGTGGGAGCGCTCTAAGTTCAACGGCGTCGAGGTCTACGAGAAGACGCTCGGGATCGTGGGCTTCGGTCGCATCGGCCAGCTCGTCGCCCAGCGCGCGCGCGGCTTCGGCATGTACGTCGTCGCCTTCGACCCGTTCGTCTCCGCCGATCGCTACCGCGAGCTCGGTGTCGAGAAGGCGGAGGACCCGGCGGAGGTCTACACGAAGGCCGACTTCGTCACGATCCACCTGCCGGTGACGCCGGAGACGCGCGGCTTCCTGAACGCCGACGCGTTCGCCCAGATGAAGGACGGCGTGCGCGTCATCAACTGTGCGCGCGGCGAGCTGGTCGACGACGCGGCGCTGAAGGACGCGCTGGACTCCGGCAAGGTCGCGGGCGCCGCGCTTGACGTCTTCCCGTCAGAGCCGATCACCGACTACCCGCTGTTCGACGGCTACGACAACGTCGTCGTCACGCCGCACCTCGGCGCCTCGACGACCGAGGCGCAGGATCGCGCCGGCAGTCAGACGGCGGAGCAGATCATCGCGGCGCTCAGCCCCGGCGGAGTCGTCACGACCGCCGTCAACGTCCCCGCGATCTCGCCCGCTGACATGGAGGTGCTCGGCCCGTTCGTGCCGCTCTGCCGCCAGCTGGGCCGCCTCGCCGTCTCGCTCGCGGAGGGCTCCTCGATCGACCGCGTCGAGGTCGAGTTCCTCGGTCGCATCGGCGAGCGCGACACGCGCCTGTTGTCGGTCGCCGTGTTGATGGGCGTGCTCGCCGGGCACGTCGAGGAGGAGGTCAACGCGGTCAACGCGCCGGGCCTCGCCGAGGAGCGCGGGATCGACGTCTCGGAGACCAAGCGCACCACTGCGCGCGATTTCACCGACCTCGTGCGCGTCACGATCGTCAGCGGCGAGGCACGCATGCGCGTCGTCGGCACGACGCTCGGGCGCCGCAACCGGCCGCACCTGCTCGAGGTCTGGGGCCAGCGCTTCAACCTCCAGATCGAGGAGAACATCGCCTTCTTCCGCTACCGCGACATGCCCGGAATGGTCGGCCGGGTCGGGTCCGCCTTCGGGGAGCACGGGCTGAACATCGTCTCCGCCGCCGTCGGGCGCCAGCCCGACGAGGACAGCGAGGCCGAGGCCCCTTACGCGGTGATGGCGGTCACGAGCGATGCGCCCGTCCCGCAGGCCGTGGTCGACGAGATCGTCGCCGGCGACGGCTTCGTCGCCGGTCGCGCCGTCACGCTCTAGCGGCGTCGCCCACCAGTTCGGCTGGCATGGCGTGGGCGCCGGCCCGTCGCATGCCGTTGTACGCATCGGCGCACCACGTGATGCGATTCCTGACGGAATGCCCTGCGCATCCCACGTTTGCCGCTCGCGGCAGGTGCCACAATGTCCATACGCCATTCGGACTTGGAGGCTCAGGTGGAGAGCGCTGCGATGTCCCAGCCGGTCGCGGGCAGAGAGCCCGCGAAGCTGAAGGAGGGTGCCCTCGGGTACCTCTCCAACCTCGTCATCGGTGTCGCCTCGACGGCCCCCGCCTACTCGCTGGCGGCGACGCTCGGCTTCATCGTCGCGGTCGCCGGCGTCGGCACCCACGCGCCGGCCGTCCTGCTGGTGTCGTTCGTCCCGATGCTCTTCATCGCCACCGCATACCGCTACCTGAACAAGGCGGACCCGGATCCCGGCACGACGTTCGCATGGGTCCGCCGCGCGATGGGCCCTCACCTCGGGTGGGTGAACGGCTGGGCGATCGTGGTCGCCGACATCATCGTGATGGCGGCGCTCGCGCAGATCGCGGCGAAGTACACCTTCCTGCTGTTCGGCTGGGACTCGGCCGCCAACTCGAACATCGGGCAGATCCTTCTCGCGGTCGGCTGGATCGCCCTGATGACCTGGATCTGCTGGCGCGGCATCGAGCTCTCCGCGCGCATCCAGACCGCGCTGCTCTCCGCCGAGGTCCTGATCCTCGCCCTCTTCGCCGTCGTGGCGCTGGTGAAGGTCTACACCGGCAACCCGGCGAACTCGATCACCCCGCACCTGTCGTGGTTCAACCCGTTCGACCTCGGTTGGAGCGCGCTGATCGACGGCGTGCTGCTCGGCGTGTTCATCTACTGGGGCTGGGATTCCGCCGTCACCGTCAACGAGGAGTCCGAGGACAGGAACGAGGGACCCGGCCGCGCCGCGGTCGTCTCGACGATCCTGCTCGTGCTCATCTACCTCGTCGTCTCGACGGCGGCCCAGGCCTATGGCGGCACGAGACTGCTGAGCGACAACTCCGACGACGTCCTGAGTGTGCTTGGCGGCCAGGTCTTCAGCTCGCCCTGGGACAAGCTGCTGATCCTCGCCGTGCTGACGTCGGCCTCGGCCTCGACGCAGACAACGATCCTGCCGACCGCGCGCACGACGCTCTCGATGGCGCGCAAGCGCGCGATCCCTGAGCGTTTCGCGAACGTGCATCCGCGCTACCTCACGCCCAGCTTCTCGACGCTCTGGATGGGCGCCATGTCGATCCTCTGGACCATTCTCATCATGGCCTTCAACCCGGCCCAGAACGTGCTCGGCGACTCGATCTCCGCGCTCGGGTTCGCGATCTGCTTCTACTACGGATTCACCGGCTTGGCGTGCATCGTCTACTTCCGCCGGGAGATCACGAAGAGCGTGCGCAACTTCTTCCTCGCGGGAGTCCTGCCCTTCCTGGGCTTCGTGATGCTGGCCTACATCTTCGGCAAGGCCGCGCACGACTACTCGCAGAAGGACTTCAACTACTCCCCGCCATTCCTCGGCATAGAGGTGCCGATCGTGATCGGCATCGGGGGCCTGCTGCTCGGCTTCGTCGCGATGCTGCTGGCGATGATCCCGTACCGCGACTACTTCAAGAGCAGGCCATACACCGAGGTCTCGCCCCCAGGGCTGCTGGAGGCGCCGGTCGAACACGCACCGGCGCACCTGCGCGGCAGACGCTGGTAGTTCCCCGCGGCACGCAGGCGGACGGGAGGCGCCCCGTCCGCCCGCTACGCGGATGCCGCCGGTCGGTTCCAACGCCGTCAGAACGCCTGATACGCTGGACAGCGCATGTCTCGCCGGCTCTCCCTTCGACTTCTTCTCCTCCCCCCTCGGGGGGAATAGCGCGTGGCGGCCGCAGGTAGCCGCAAACCGACCGAGAAGAAGCGAAGCACGAGCCACCAGAGGTAACGACGACATGACGTCTTTCGAGCAGGACCCCGACCGCGTACTGATCTTCGACACGACGCTGCGCGACGGCGAGCAGTCGCCCGGCATCTCGCTCAACACGAGTGAGAAGCTGGAGATCGCCCACCAGCTCGCGCGCCTCGGCGTCGACATCGTCGAGGCCGGCTTCCCGATCGCCTCCCCGGGC
>JBJMLB010000089.1:0-39590 GCA_045805465.1 Conexibacter sp.
CTCGGAGAACGCGTTCGCCAGCCGCGCCGAGAAGATCGGGCTGGTCGTCGAGGAGGTGATGTTGATGACGTTCGCGTTTGGCGCGGCTTCGACGTCGACAGCGCTCAGCAGCGTGTCTGGCGTCGCGTTCGTTCTGAGCTGCCGTCTGACGCCCTGCGCGACGTCGCGTGAGGAGGCGATCAAGACGTTTGTGGCGGCATCGCGCTCCGGGTCGCCGCTGCCGCGGCTCACCTGCAGCGCCTGTTCGGTCAGCGTCGTGTTGTTGAAGGCGACGCTGGCCGTCGACTCATAGCTGCGGGTGCCCGTCTCGTAGCGGGCGATCGCGGCGATCATGCACGCGAGCACGACGCCGACGATCAGCAGCCAGCGGCGGCGCAGGACTTCGAGGAAGACCGAGAGCGTCTCGCGCTCCGTGCCGCCGGTGGGGAGATCGGCCCCGGACGGGGTCACGTCGCCTGCCATTCGAGCTCAGAGTCCGTGCACATCTACTCGATGCTACTTTGCGGCGCCGTCGGCTCGTTTGGCGGTGGCCGCATTGGCATGTGGCCGTCTTTGCACGTCTAGGTACAGCGCGGCCGTGCGGTCGGCGATGGCATTCCACGAGAAGCGCTCGTCGGCGAGCGCCCGCGCGGCTGCGCCGCGGGCGCGGCATGCCTCGCGTCCGCCCGCTGAGACGGCCCGCAGCTGCTCCGCCAGCGCGTGCGGATCGGCACGCGCGCACAGCCAGCCGCTCTCGCCGTCGACGACGTACTCCGGCAGCCCGCCGACGGGATAGGCGACGACCGGACGGCCGTAGCCGTAGGCGAGCAGCAGCACGCCGCTCGCGCTCGCTTGGCGATAGGGCAGCGCCGCGACGTCGGCGGCGGCGAACAGCCGTCCCGCCTCCTCCGCCGGCACGAACCCGTCACGCACCACGAGGCGGTCCGCGAGTCGCGGATCGGCGCGCAGGTCGGCGACCTCCGCGAGCGCGCCCTTGTCCTCGCCGGCAAGCACGACGCGGACGTCGGGCACCTCGGCGGCCGCCAGGAGCAGATCGCGCACTCCCTTGTCGGAGCGCAGCTGGCCGAACAGCAGCACGACGAGCTCGTCGTCGCGCGCGCCGAGCTCGGCCCGAGCGGCGAGCGGATCGGCATCCGGCGCGCCCCGGCGGGCAAGGCCGCCGTACTCGCCGTGCGGGATCACGACCGCCTTCGCGGCTGTCGCAGGCGGCAGCGCGGTGCGGTCGTGCTCTGCGTGGATCACGAGGCGGTCGGCACAGCGGTCGGTGAGCGCGCGCGAGCGCGCGTAGGCGCGTTCGCCGCGATCGAACGTGTTATGCGGAGTCCACACGAACGGTCGTCGGGCAGCGCGTACGAGCAGCGCCTGGAGCGCTCCGAGCGGCGGCCACTCGCCGCCTTGCACGTGCACGACGTCCGCCCTGCGCGCGAGGCGCAGCAGCGGCGCGTTCGCCGCCAGGTGCGTGGCGCCGTTGACGGCCTTGGACAGCCGCGCGCTCCGGATTGCACGACCGAGGGCGGTGCGTCCCCGCACATATGGGAAGAGCGCATGCAGCGCGACGCCGGGAGCGGAGGGGTACTGATGGTCGCGCGCGGTCGCGACGTCGACGTCCCAGCCGGCCCGCGCAAGCGCGGCCGCCAGCTCGGCGGTGTAGTCGGCGACGCCGCCGACCCCGCCCTCCTCGACCAGCACGACCCTCATGCGCGCGGAGGCTATCGCGCGCTCGGCGTCAGCCGCTGACCGGCCGGCGGCGACGCAGAGCTAGCCGGTCGTGCCGGCTCTGTAGTGCGCCGCCACCTGCGCTGCGCTGAGCACCGCGCCGTAGACGGCGGGCTCGTCGATCGTGCCGTTGAAGAACTCGCTGCTGCCGTCCCACGAGCCGATGATGAGCGCGTTGTTGTTCGTAGTGGCCGACCCGGAGAGCGCCACGGAGGCGACTTGGGTGCCGTTGACGTAGAGGCGCTGTGTAGAACCGTCAAATGTGCCGACGACGTGGTAAGTGCCGCCGGCGACGATGACGCCGGACGGCGTCTGGAGGCGGCGGCGGGTGCCGCTTTGGATGATCGTGAACTCGAGTCTGGGGCCGTTGAACTGCAGCGCGTAGGACTCGGCCTTCGTCATGACCGAGCGGAAGACGCCGGAGGACGGCAGGCTCGTCGGCTTGATCCACGCCTCCAGCGACAGAGTTCTGAGCTGCAGCGTCGCGGAGGACGGCACCGACGCGCGGCCGGAGCTGCCGTTGAACGCGACGGCCCGGTTGACCATGTCGGTCGCGAGCAGCGAAGGCTGGTTGAGCGTGTAGCCGCCGGCGTACGTACCTGTGCTGCCGCCTGCCTGGTTTGCGGCGCTGGTGCCGGACGTCTCGCCGAGGCGCCACCACCCGACCGGTCTGTCGGCGCCGACCACGCTCGCGTAGGACGCGGGGGGCGGCGCCGCCTGCGTCGCTGCCGAGGCGACCGGCGACCACGCCGAGCCGTTGCCGGCGTCGACTGCTCTGATGCGGTACCAGTACGTCGTGCCGGCGGCGAGCCCGCTGTCGGAGTACGACTGGACGTTCGCGCCGAGCGAGATCGACGTTGGCGCGCTGAACGTCGAATCGGCGCTGCGCTGCAGCACCTGCGCTGTCTCGGCACTCGCGTTGTCGGCCCAGGCGAGGTTGATCTGCGAGGACGAGACGGGCGTCGCCGTCAGGCCGCTCGGCGTTCCCAGGGGCAGCTGCGAGGCGTCGAAGTGCGCCGCGACCTGTGCCGCGCTGAGCGTCTTGTTGTAGATGGCGGCCTCGTCGATCGTGCCGACGAAGAACTGCTGCGCGCCGTCCCAAGAGCCGATCCGCACGCCGTTGATCGTCACGTCGGTGGCGCCGGTGAGCGCTGCGGAGGCGACCAGTCTGCCGTTGACGTAGAGGCGCTGGGTCGCGCCGTCGTAGGTGCCGACGACGTCGTACGTGCCACCGGCGGCGATCGTGCCGGCGGGCGCCTGCAGACGGCGATTGACGCCGAGCTGCAGCAGCGTGAACTCGACCGTCGGCCCGTTCAGTTGGAGCGCGTAGGAGCCCGTCTTGGCGACTACCGAGCGAAGACTGCCGGCAGCCGGCAGGCTCGTCGGCTTGATGAACGCCTCGACGGTGATCGGGCCGGTGATGTCGAGCGAGCCGGACTGTCCGACGCGCACGTCGTCGCCCGCGCCGTCGAAGCCGACGGCCGGGTCTACCTGATCGCTGCCGAGGAGGCTCGCTGCGCCGAGCGTCGGCGGGCCGTTGTACGTGCCCGGGTTGGCGACGGTGATGTCGCCGGCGTTCGTCCCGCTCGTCTCGCCGAGCCGCCAGTAGGAGACCGGCCGATCGGCGATCACGCTCGCGGCGTAGGAGGCGGCCGCGGGAGTCGAGACCTGGACTACGTTCGAGTAGGCCGACGAGGTCGCGTCGCTGACGGCTTTCACGCGGTACCAGTAGGTCGTTCCCGCCGCCAGGGTCGTGTCGGAGTACGACTGCTGGTTGGCCGCGAGCGCGATCGTCGTCGGTGACGTGAAGGACGAGTCGGTGCTGCGCTCGAGCACCTGGCCGGTCTCGCCGACCGAGTTGTCGAACCAGCCGAGGTCGACCTGCGAGGGCGATCTCGCCGACGCCGTCAGACCGCTGGGGGCGGAGAGCGACGCTGCGCTCGCTGCGTCGTAGTGCGCTCTGACCTGCGCGGCGCTCAGCACGGTGCCGTAGACGGCGGGCTCGTCGATGACGCCGTTGAAGTACTCCTGCGTGCCGTCCCACGAGCCGATCACGATCGGGTTCGTCGTCACGGTCGCGCTGCCCGAGAGCGCCACGGAGGCGACTTGGGTGCCGTTGACGTACAGGCGTTGTGTCGTGCCGTCGAAGGTGCCGACGACGTGGTAGGTGCCGCCGGCGACGATCACGCCGGAGGGCGTTTGCAGGCGGCGGCGGGTGCCGCTTTGGATGATTGTGAACTCGAGTCTGGGGCCGTTGAACTGCAGCGCGTAGGACTCGGCCTTCGTCATGACGGACCGGAAGACGCCGGAGGGCGGCAGGCTCGTCGGCTTGATCCACGCCTCCAGCGACAGTCTGCTCGTGGCGTTGAAGGCCACCGCGGGCGGGACTCTCACGTAGCCGGTCGAGCCGTTGAACGCGGCCGCCTCGTTGGTCTCGGCCGGTGCGAGCGGTGCCTGGTTGAGCGTGATGCCGGTCGCGCTGTAGGTGCCGTTGTTCGCGCCCATCTGGTCGACGGCCGTGGTGCCGGACGTGTCGCCGAGTCGCCACCAGCCGGTCGGGGTGTCCGCCGCGACCGCTCTGCCGTACGTCGAGGTCGGCGGAGGCGGAGGCGCGGGCGGGTCGAACGAGATCGTGTCGGTGATCTGCGGGCTCCACTTGCCGCTGTTGTCCTGGAAGAGGACGCAGACGGTGCGCGACCCGCTCGTGTTCGAGCCGCCGGTCGACGGGTCGGTGAGGTCCCACGAGATCGTCTGCGGTATCGAGCCGGACGACGTGTTCGTATAGCTCTTCCAGGTGTTGCCGTCGTTCGAGACTCTGAAGGCTCTGACGCCGCTGACGTCGTCGCGGCCGAGTACGTTGAGGCTGACGGCGCCCGTGTTCGTGCTTCTGTCGACGTGGTTGATCGTGACTGTGCCGCTTGGCGCGTCGCTGTCGACGATCTTTCCGCTCGAGACGGTGAACGTCGTGATCGAGGAGTTGTCGTCCGATCCCTCGCGTGCGTCGTCGGCCTTGCTCGGGCTCTCGTAGACGAGGTTCTGCGGGTCCGAGACGGAGCGCAGTACGTAGGTGCCGTCCGCGAGCGTCCCCTGGCCGAGGTCGATCCACTGCTCAAAGCGGTAGTAGTCGTACGTGTCGCCCCAGCCCGACGAGAGGCCCTGCGCGATCACGTTGTTTCTGTCGGGCATGCACGCCGCCGGCGGGTATGCGGCGGGCCACACCGCCGCGAAGACGGACGTGACGAACTCCTCGTCCTCGACGCAGCTGGTGGTCTTCTGGCCGACGAGGTCCGGTCTGCCGACCGTCTCGCCGCTGGCGACCCAGGTGTCATACGCCGCCTTCGTCCACAGCTCGTAGCCGCCCCAGTGGTCGAAGTGGTAGTGGACGTGAACGGGGTGGTAGTAGAGCGTGCTGCCCGACAGCGGGATGTCGACGTGGCCGCCCTGGTCGTCGTAGATCCGCTGGTAGGCGGGCCCGGACGGCGGGTTCAGGTTCGGGTTGATCGTCGCGCGGATCTCGACCGGCCCCTCGCCGACGTTGTAGACCGTGTTCGAGAAGCGCAGCACATTGCGCAGATCACCGTGCGAGTCGGCGCTGACGTCGGTGCGGTCGAAGCGCAGCTCGCGAGGCGGCAGCGTTCTCATGTTCGGGTAGAGCAGGTTCGCGGCCTGGGCGGCCGCGGGGCTCGCGAGCAGGAACGCGAAGATGAGGAATGTGAACAGGCGTGGACGCATGTGCGAGGGGGCCACGATGGTAACCCTTTCGGGGCTTGTCAAGGCGTGTCTGGACGCCTTGGACGGAGATGGACGCCGCCGCGCTACAGCGCTTGTCGTCCAGATCGCCGCGCGCCGGCGACGAGGCGCTTCAGGCGCCGACCGCCCACGTCCCACGCAGCCGCCAGGCCCGGGGCCGGGTCGCGCGGATCGAGCAGGCCGAGCTCGCGCGCTCTCAGGTAGGGCCGCAGCAGGCGAAGCATCCGCCCCGGCCGGCGCCACACCGGGACCTCGCGCAGTTGGGCGAGGACGACCCGCGCGTCGAGCAGCGGCACGACGATGCCCACGCCGGCGCGCGGCACAGGCGCCGGCCCCAGCTCGCGGCCGGCGAGTGCGGCGACCACCCGCCTGCTCGCGTCGGCGCCGCACGCGTCGCCGAGCCCCCACTGCGCGGGGATGCGCACGTTGACCTCGAGGAACCAGCGCTCGTCCGTGTCCGGATGGCGCTTCGCCTCGACGCCGGCGACGCCGACGAAGCCGGCCGTGTCGAGCACCGCTCTCGCCAGCGCGGTCGTCTCCGGCAGCGGCGCGGAGAAGCCGACGGCCGTCGCGCCGAAGCCGGGTGGCTCCTGACGCAGCTTGTGGCAGCCGAAGCAGAGCGGGTAGCTGCCGTCGGCGAGCCGGATGACGATCGTCTCCTCGACGTCGTCGTCGCCGCCGGGGACGTACTGGCACAGCAGCATCCCGACGCCGTCGCGCAGCGGCTGCTCGAGCAGCCGCGCGGCCGCCGCGGCGTCCTCGACGACGAACACCCGCTCCTCGCCGTAGCGAAGGCGCCACTCGTGGGAGAGCACCGGCTTGACGACGCACGGCCACGGCGCCTCGCCGGCCAACTCGTCGAGCTCGTCGAGACCGTGCACGACCTTCGTCCACGGCACGTTGACGCCCGCGCGCCGCGCGATCGCGTCCGCCGTCTCCTTGTCCATCAGCGCGAGGTGTCCGGCGCCTGAGACCTCGAACGCGCGTGCGTTCGCTGGGACGCGGTCCGCCCGCTTCGCGAGCAGCTCGCTGGCGCGGTCGGTCGCCGGCACCAGCACCAGCTCGTCGCTCGCGGCCGCGAGCCGTTCGATCGCGGCGAGCCACGGCTCGCCGTCTGGCTGGAACGACGCCACCACGCGCTCGACGCCGCGGCTGTACAGCTCCCACTCGTGGCCTGGCGCCGTGAGGACCGTCACGCGCGCGCCCGCGCGCACCATCGCGCGCGAAACCGCCAAGCCCGAGCTATGCGGCTCGATCACGACGACGTGGGGCCAGGCGCTCACGGGGGCGGGATCATACGGGGCGTCGCAGCAGGCGACGGAGTCGGTCCTGACGCTCCTGGGGCAGTCTGCGCGCCAGTCTGCGGGCGGCGTAGCGCAGATGTTTCGGGGCCAGCCACAGGCGGATCAGCGGATAGCGGCGGCCGCGGGGAAACAGCGTGCACCAGACGAGCGGGCAGTTCTCGTCGCCGAGGCGCCGCTTGTAGTCGTGCGCCCCGCCGCCGAGGTCGGCGCTGCGCGCACCGCCGGCTGCGGCCGACTCCAGCGCCAGCAGCATCGTCTGCGTGCCGGGCGCGTGCTTCGCCCAGGCGGCGTCGAAGCCGCCGCCCCAGAAGCCGACCGTGTCCCCGGCGCGCACCACGAGCTCGGCGGCGACCGGCCCGTCGGGGCCTTCGAGCAGTGCGACCGCCAGGCGACCGTCGTCGTTGAGCGCGCGCGCCGCCGCCTCGATCACGCGAGTTGCCTCGGCGCCGACGTTCGAGCCGCCGCGGCCCTGCCAGCGCGCGTGGTGCAGGCACAGCAGCGTCTCGGCGGCTTCCGGCTCGGTCGCGAGGCGGCCGCGGACGCCCTCCTCCTCGAGCCGCCGCGCGGTGCGGCGCGCCTCCTTGCGGAACTTGCGCTCGCGGCGCGCCAACCACCCCTCGTAGTCGGCCCCGAGCGCGATCGTCGGCGCGTCCATGGTCACGTCCGTGCGCAGGAGCGGGCGTCCGCCGCGCGGGGGCCACGCGTCGGCGATCAGCTCCGGCCACGGGTCGCCCGCGTCGATCCCCTCGAACACGACACTCGCCGGCGGCGGTGTCGCGCCCGCGAGACCGACCGCGATCGCGGCGGCGACCTCGCGGTCGCGTCCGCCGCGCGCCAGCAGCCCAATGCGGTGGCTGAAGCCGGCGCCGAGCAGGCGGTATTCGGCGAGTCGCAGCGGGCTGACCTGCGCGAAGAACGGTCCGATGCCGACGAGCTCGTCGGCATCGTCGAGCGCGAGCACCACGCGCAGGCGCGCGTCGCCGCGGCGGCCCTCGCGCCACCAGGCGAGCATCCACGCCGGCGTGCAGAAGGGGCGGCCGGCAGCGGCCGCCAGCTCGTCCCATGCGTCGACGTACGGCGCTAGTTCTTCAGGTTGCTCGACGACGAGCGTCCGCAAGGCGGGGGAGATGACTGTGGGCACGGCGGATAGTATGGCGCTGCCGTGGGTCGCGACCGCATCGTCTCCATCCAGACCACGAACGAGCGCGGCGGAGCCGAATACGCGAACGTCGACCTGCTCGAGGCGCTGCGCCAGCGCGGACACGACGTGCTGCTGGTCACGAACGTCCCCGACATCGCCGCCAAGACGCAGGTGCCGGTGGAGGCGATCGACCTCGGGCCGAAGCTGTCGAAGCGAAGCGTCGCGCAGACCGCGCTGGCGACGCCCCGGACGCTGTGGCGCATGGCGCGCGCGCTGCGCGCCGCGCGGCCGGTCGGCGTGACCTTCCTGCACTTTAAGAAGGAGCAGCTGTTGTGCGCGCTGCTGCCGCCGCGGCTGACAGGCCGCATCGCATGGGCCGAGTGGGGGCCGGTGCCGCCGAACCTGCGCAGAGGCGTACCGCGCCTGCTGTACGCCCTCGCCGCCCGCCGTGCGCGCGCGATCATGGCCGTGTCGGAGGGCACGAAGCGCACTGTCGTCGGCGCGGGCGTGCCCGCCGAGAAGGTCGTCGTCGTGCCGAACCTCGTCGACGTCGACGAGGTCAGCTTCGAGCCGGAGGCGCGCGAGCGGCTGCGCGTGGAGTGGGGCGCCGGGCCGGACACGCTCGTGGCGGGGTGCATCTCGCGCTTCCAGAGACGCAAGCGCAACGACGTCGTGATCGATGCGATGGGCCAGTTGGACGGCGACGTGCTGCTCGTGATGGCAGGGGAGGGCGACGAGGAGGCGGTGCTGCGCGAGCGGGCCGCTCCATTCGGGGAGCGCGTGCGCTTCGCGCCGAACGTCCGTGGCCACGTCGAGGCGTTCCTGTCGGCCTGCGATGTGCTCGTGTTCGCGCCGAGCCCGACCGAGGGCGCCCCGCGCGTGATCGTGATGGCACAGCTGGTCGGCGTGCCCGTGATCTCGACCGACCCAGAGGGCGCCGCCGAGCTGCTGCCGCCCGGCACCGGGACGATCTGCTCGCCCTCGCACGATCCGTGCGCGCTCGCGGCCGCGCTCGCCGCCTACCGCGACGACCCGGAGCGGCGCAGGCGGGAGGGAGCCGCCGGGCGTGAGGCGACGCTCGTGCGGCACGACCCCGAGGGCACGCTGCAAGCGGTCGAGCGGGCGCTCGGCCTGAACCCGTAGCCGGCCCAGAGCTACGAGGACGGCAAGCGCGCGCGCAGCGCTCGCAGCCGATCGGCCTGCTCGTCGGTGAGCGCGCGCTTGGCGACCGTGCGCACCGAGTAGCGCATCCGCATCGGGGCGGTGTGCGCGAGCGTGAGCATCCGGCGGCGCCCCGGGGGGATCAGGATGCTCCAGCCGACCGGCTCGCTGCTGTCGGCGAAGCGCTGCTTGTACGCCTGCTCGCCGGCCCCCAGATCGATCCGCCGCTCGCCTGTCGCGAACGTCTCTTCGACGGTGTCGAGCAGCCCGAGCATCGACGGCTTCAACTTCGCGTGGCGCTCGTCCCAGCCGCCGTTGAGGTAGATCACGGTGTTGCCGGCCGCGAGGAACAGCTGGGCGGAGATCGCCTCGCCGTCCAGTTCGAGCATTCGGAGGCGGAAGCGCCCGGACGGCAGCAGCGCGCGCCCCATCTCCGCCAGCATCGCGGGGAGCTGCGCTCCGAGCCGCACCAGGTGCGAGTCGCCGCGACCCTCCCAGCGCTCGGTGTGCAGGCGCGCGAAGGCTGCGACGTCCTTCTCCAGCGTGTCGTCGGCGGACAGGCGCGTCGTGCCGCCGGCGGCGGCGAAGCCACGGCGCAGCCGTCGCATCTGGCCGCGGAAGTTCGAGCTCTTGCCGGCGAACCAGGCGTCGAACGACGGTTCGTTCAAGGTGACAAGCGGGCAGCCGTGCCGGTGGTACTGCCGCAGCGTCGGTCGCCGGCGGCCGGGCCAGCGCTCGCGCAGCGCCGCCGCCCAAGGGCTGGCGATCGGCAGGCCCTCAAGCGCGATCAGGCTGGGCTGAGGCGTCGCGCGTGCGAGCGTCGCACCGATCGCCGCTGCCACGTCGCGCTCGCGGCCGCGAGCGGCGAGCGGCGCGATCCCGGAGCACAGCTCGATACCCGGAAGCCGGTAGTCGACGCGGCCCCGGCGTGCTGACGGCTCGACGTAGAAGGGCGCGATGCCGACGAGCTGCTCCCCGTCGCGCACCGCGACGAGGCGCGGCTGTGCGTCGGGCGGGGCGATGTGCCTCCACCAGGGCAGCACGAAGCCGGGCGCCATCTGTGGGCGATCGCAGGCGACCGCGAGCTCATCCCACGCGGTGGACAGCGGCTCCAGGGCGTCCCGCGCGGTGACAAGCTCCGCGGCAAGCATGTGTCGAACGTAACGCGCTGCCCCTCGCGAAGTTGGTCGGATGGCGCGTCGGGGCGCTGCCACCACGCCGGTGCGGGTCATCCGAAGACGACGTTCGAGACTGCGTGTCTGTTGGTCAGCGAGCCGTCGCCGGCGGTGAAGCCGACGTAGGCCGAGGCCGGCAGTGTCACGGCCTGCGAGAGCACCTGCGTGCCGTTGACGGCGACGGTCAGCACGCCGGCCGCGGTTGTCACTCTGACGTGGTTCGTGTTGCCCTGCAGTTTCGGTACGAGGTTCGCGGTCGCGATCCAGTGCAGCAGGTCGGTGCTGGTGCTGGACACGGGGCCGTCGGAGACTCCGGCGAAGTTGTTCGACGGTGCCACCGAGTTCTTGTACTCGACGAGCGCCGCGGCGAATCCGGGGATGCCGGAGAATCCGAGCCCCCCTCCGCGAACGCCGAGCTTCGTCGGGCTCGCGCCGGTCGCCGCGGCGTTCTGGATCGTGAACGTCACGCCATCGGCGCCGGTGCCGCCGCCGATGTAGGCGTCGAAGTCGACGGTCATCGCACGCGGGTCGACTGCTCTCGGCCAGAAGGCGCTGCCGGACTTGAGCGTCCCGGTCGCGGGCGTCAGCTCCAGTGAGCTGCCGGAGATCAGCGCGGTGCCGTTGAGCTGCCAGCCGCCGAGCACGGGGCTCGGGATCGTCGTCGAGACCGGCGACGGCGTGTACGTGTTCGTGAACGCGACGGTGTTCGCGCCGGCGAGCAGCGAGAAGTTCGGTGCCGTGAGCTTGCCGCCCGAGGCGGTCAGTCTCTGCGGCGCACCGCCGTTGATCGAGACCGTCGTGCTCCAGTTCGCGTCCGCCTGCGCCGTCTCGGCGACCGAGCAGGAGGCGCCCGCGACGGCGCCCGTCAGAGTCGGTGAGGCACTTGCGCCGCTGCTGGTCGCCGCTGTCGTGAAGGCCGACGGACAGGAGCCGCTGTACGTGAAGGCCTGGGCGGCCTGGCTGGAGCCGGAGGGCGCGCTGACCGTGTTCGTGATTCTCAGCGTCGACGGGTCCGGCGGGGGGGGAGGCGGCGGCGTGCCGCCGTCGCCCGAGACCACGACGTTCGAGACCTGGTGGTTGTCGAGCACCCAGCCGGTGGCGCCCGTGAAGCCGAGGAGCACGTTGGGCGGCAGCGAGACCGCTTGCGAGAGGTACTGCGTGCCGTCGATCGAGACGGTGATGACGCCGCCGTTGACGTCGACGACGACGTGACGGGTGGCGGTGCGCAGGTTCGGGATCGCGCTGGAGGTCGCCAGCCAGGCGAGCTGGTCGGCCGCGCCGTTCGTGCCGTTGGCGATTCCGACGAAGTTCGCCGACGGGTCGACCGCGCCTCTGTACGTGTCGAACGCGACGGCGATGCCGGGGATGCTGCTGTAGCCGAGCGCTCCGCCGCTGGGGCCGAGCGCGGTCGGTCTCGCGACGGCGGCGTCGGCGAGCACGAGCGTCTGGCCGTCGGCGCCGGTCGTGCCGCCGCCGCCGATCGTCGTGTCGAACGCGACGGTGAGGTGGCGGCTGCTGTCGAGCGGTGCCGTGAAGAAGGCCGAGCCGGCCGTCGATCTCACCAGGCCGGTCAGCTTCAGCACGCCGGCGCTCGGGAGCGTCGCGACGCCGTTGAGCGTCCACGCGGGCGTCGCCGGTGCGGGCACGCTGCCCGAGCCGTTGAAGGCGACCTGGTGCAGGCCGGTCGAGTCGTCGCCGTTGATCGACCACGTGCCGCTAAGCGCGCCGGCGGCGTTGGGTGCGAACGTGACACTCTCGGTCAGCGTCTGCCCCGGCGCGATCGTCGTGCCCTCGGCCAGCGTCGTGGTGGCTGTGAAGGTGCCACCGGTCGGCGGCTTGGACTTCGTGATCGTGACGGGGACGCCGCCCGTGTTCGAGACGGTGAACGTTCTCGTCGCTCTGGAGCCAACGGTCACGCTGCCGTAGTCGTTCGTCTCGCTTCTGATCTCCAGCACTCCCGCCGATCCGGCGGTGCCGGAGAGGCCGACCGCGTCGTTGCCGCCGGTCGTGTCGAGGCCGATCGCGTCGCTGAACGTGCCGGCCTGGGTCGGGTCGAACGTGACGGTGACGGTGACCGAGGCGCCGGGAGCCATCGTGCTGCCGACGGCCGGTACGCCGGAGGCGCCGAACGGCGCGGCCGGCAGGTGCACGGCGTTGATCGTCAGCGGCGCGCCGCCGACGTTCTTGAACGTCGCGCTGCCGGACAGGTGGCCGCCGACGGCGGTGCCGCCGAACGACACGAGCGGCGGCGAGACGTCGAGCTGCGCGGTCGCCGCCTGGCCGGTCCCGGACAGTGCGAAGTCGGCGGTCTTGCCGGTGCTTGTCGTCGCCGTCAGCGTGGCGCCGACGGGGCCGGTCTGCGTCGGCGCGAACGTGATCGGTACGTCGATCGTCTGCCCGGCCGCGAGCGTCGCGGGCAGCGGCTTCGAGGGCGTCCCGATCGTGAACTGCGCGTTGCTCGATCTCAGCGAGGAGAGCGTGATCGCGTCGGTCGCCGTGAGCGTCGCCGTTCGCTGGCTCGTGCTGCCGACGGTTGTCGTCGGGAATGACGTCGCCGAGCCGGTCAACACCGGCGTCACGGGTGAGCCGAAGCCGAGCACGTGGCCGTCGCGCGTGCCGACGTAGACGCGCCCGGCGCCGACGCCGGGCGTGGCGAACTTGGCCGAGGTGCCGATCGCGGCGCTCCAGCGCAGCACCGGCGCGCCGTTCACCGGCACCGGGTCGTACGCGCGCAGCTGTGCGCCGACGCCGCTGCCGCCCGGCGTCCAGATCGTCCACACGAGCGCCGAGCCGGAGGTCGTCCCGTCGGACGTGATCATCGGCGCGCTGGAGCTGAAGCCGAACGCGTCGGTCGAGGTGGCTTGCAGCGACAGCGCCGGCTTGCCGCTGCCATCGAGCCCGTACTTGTAGACGCGCAGGTTGCCGGAGGAGCCGGCGGCGCTGTTGCCGCCCGACGCCGTCGGGATGTAGACGTAGCCGCCGTCGCCGGGCCACACCCCGGGGCGCGACCAGACGCCGCCGTAGGGACCGATCCGCTGCACGACGCGGTCCGAGCCGGATGGGCCCTGACGCGAGCCGCCGAGGTCGTCGCGGTTGAGCAGGTAGACGTAGCCCTGCTTGCCGACCGCGACCGCAAGGTGCGGCAGCGCGGCCGTGCCGAACGTGCCGCCCGGCAAGCCGGTGACGCCGCCGGAGGCGAAGTCCGCGTCCCAGCTGTCGAGCGAGAAGGCGTCGAACGGCGCGAAGAAGTCGGTCGCTCTCAGCGTGCCGTCGGCCTGCACCTTGAGCCGCGCGACCGACTCCCCGAGGTTGGCAGGCGGCGTCGAGCCGAGGATCGCCGAGTTGGGCGCGCCGCCGTTGCCTGTGCTGAGCAGGATGTTGCCGGAGCCGTCGGAGGTGAGGCCGGCGCCGGACTGCCAGATCCCGGCGCCGTTGCCGCTCTGGTTCGCGACCCAGCGCGCCTTCACGACGCCGGCGGTCGAGACGCCGAAGACCCAGCCCTGATAGGGCGTGATGTCGCAGTGGCCGCCGAAGGCGGCGTAGACCACGCCGTCCATCAGCAGCAGCCCGGGGCGCTGCAGCTCGGTCGTCGCGTTGAACGTCTGCGCGGACGCGTTCTGCGCGGTGCCGCTGAGTCTCACCGGGAAGCCGGCCTTCTGCGTGCCGGTCGCGAGGTCGATCGCGTCGAGGTAGTAGGCGGCCGGGCCGGACGTGCCCGAGGCGTAGGTCTTGTGCGTCATGTACGCCGTGTTGGTGGCGGCGTCGATCACCGGCGTCGCCGTCACGCCGATGTTCGGCGCGAGGTCGCCGCAGCCGATGTCGGCGGCCTTCCACGGCGTGCCGAGGTTGAGCGGCGCTGCCCACTTCGGTGCGCCGGTCGCCGGGTTGAGGCCGTAGACCTTGTTGTTCTCCGTGACGGCGAGCAGCGTGCCGTTCGCGAGCAGCGGCTGCGCGTAGACCTGGCCGTCAACCGCCGAGGACCACAGCTGGCCGAACGTGCCGCCGCTGACGAGCTGCGGCGTCAGCGACGACTGGTCGGGGTACCAGCCCGTGCGCAGGTCGTCGGCGGCGTTAGTGACGCCGGACGCGAAGGCGGGTGCCGCGCCGACCAACGCAAGCAGCGTGCACAGCAGAGTTGCGACACGACCTCGGCTCATCCTGATCCTCTCGTCTCAAGCGCCCGCGCCGGCATCCATACCGGTCGGAAAATGCAGCTTTCGGTTGAAACCGTAACCGAAAGCTCCATCGCCGGAGCGCGCAACCCCCCTTGAGCGGTGAGGGCCTCCCTACGGAAGGCGTCTGCGCAGCTCGCGCAGTCGGTCCACGCGCTCGGGCGGCAGCGCGCGCTTGGCGGCGTCGCGCAGCTCGCGCCACGTCGTCCGCGGCAGCGTGCGCGCGAGCGCGAGCGGCATGCGCCGCCCCGGCGGGATCAGCACCCACCATGCGACCGGATCCGTCCCGTCGGCGAAGCGCAGCTTGTATGGCTGCGCGCCCGGCCCGAGGTCCATCCGTCGTTCCCCGCGTGCGAAGGCATCCTCGATCGCGTCGAGGATGCCGAGCATCGAGGGCTTGAACTGGGCGAACTGCTCGTCCCAGCCGCCGTTGATGTAGATGACCTCGCTGCCGATCGCCGCGAACAGCTGGACGGAGATCGGCGTGCCGTTGACCTCAAGCACGCGCAGGCGGAACTGGCCCTTGTCCAGCAGCTGGTGCCCGATCGCCTTGTAGGCGGTGGACAACGACGCGCCGCCGGCGACGATCGAGGACGCCCCGCGGCCCTCCCAGCGGCCGGCGTGCAGCCGCACCAAGGCCGCCCAGTCGTCGGCAAGCGTCTCGTGCGTGCTGAAGCGCCCGCTGCCGCCCGCCTCGGCGAAGCGCCGCCGCATGCGGCGCATCTGACTGCGGAAGTTCGAGCTCTTCGCACCCAGCCAGGCGTCGAACGACCCCTGCGTCAGGGCGACCGTGGGCGAGCTCATCGTGAAGTACTGCCGCAGCAGCGGGCGCATCCGCCCAGGCCACTGCTCGGCGAGCGCGATCGGCCAGCAGGTGGCGACCGGGATGCTCTCGAGCGCAAGCGCGTCCACCCTGGGGGAGGACTGCGCCACCGCGCCGGCCACCGCGCCGGCCGCCTCCCACTCGCGGCCGGACAGCGCGAGCAGCATCGTTCGCGGCATGTCGCCGGCGATCAGTCGATAGTCAGCCGCGCGACGCGGCTGAGAGAGGTCGACGCAGAGCGGCGCCAAGCCGATCAGCTCCCCGTCCTCGCGCACCGTCACGATGCGCGGCGTCTCGCTCGCTCCCGCGATCTCGCGCGACATCGTCAGCACCCAGGCGGGCGCTGCGAGCGGTTCTCCGCAGGCGGTCGCGAGCGCGTGCCATTCGGGCACGAGCGCGTCGATCCGCTCGCGGTCGTCGAGGATCTCGGCGTCCAGGCTCATCGCGGGCGGCGCATCCTACGCGCGCATGCTGCGCAGCTTGCGATGGGCGGAGCGCAGCCGCCCCAGCTGCTCGTCGGACAGGGTGCGCTGCGCGCTGTCACGCAGGCGCGCGCGCGCGAGGGCGGGAGCGGTGCGGGCGGCTGTGAGCGGCAGCCGCGCGCCCGGGGTCATCAGGACGCCCCAGGCGAGCGGCGCGCTACCGTCGGCGAAGCGCAGCTTGTAGGACTGCTCGCCGACGCCGAGGTCGAAGCGCCGCGCCCCCTGCTCGAAGACGTGCTCGACCTCGTCGAACAGGCACAGCAGCGAGGGCTTCATGCTCGCGTGGCGCTCGTCCCAGCCGCCGTTGACGAACAGCACCGTCCCGCCGGCGCCGACGAACAGCTGGGAGCAGATCGTCTCGCCGTCGAGCTCGAGCACGCGCAGCGCGAAGCGGCCCTCGGCGAGCAGCTGCTCGCCGACGTCGACGGTGAAGCCGGTGAAGCGGTCGCCGAGGTCGACGAGGTTGGAGTGGCCTCTGCCGTCCCAGCGCATCGCATGCAGGCGCGTGAGCGCGGCGGCATCGGCCGCGAGCGTCTCTCGCGTGGCCAGCCGCGAGACGCCGCCGGCCTCTGCGAATCTGCGTCGCAGGCGGCGCATCTGGCCGCGGAAGTTCGAGCTGCGCCCGGCGAGCCACGCGTCGAACGAGCCCTCCTGGAGTGACATCAGCGGGTTGCCCTCGTACTGCGTGAGCCGCACGAGCGGACGCAGCGGACTCGGCCAGCGGTCGCGCAACGCCGTGAGCCAGTGTGCGTCGAGCGGCGTGGCGTCGAACCGCAGCGCGTCCGGCCGCGGCTCGGCGCGCACAAGCGTCGCGGCGGTCGCCTCGGCGACGTCCCACTCGCGGCCGGCGAACGCAAGCGGCGCGAGGAGGCCGGCGATCTCGATGCCGGGCAGGCGGTAGTCGAGCCGGCCGCCGCTGCCAAGCTCCACGTAGAACGGCGCGATGCCAACGACCTCCGCGCCGTCGCGCACGACGACGGTGCGCGGCGTCGCAGCGGCGGGCGCGACGTGCCGCCACCAGGCGAGCACCCAGGCGGGGCTCATCTGCGGCAGTCCGCCGGCGACTGCCAGCACGTCCCACTCGGGGGCAAGCGCGGCGAGCCGCTCGACGTCGGTGACCAGCTCGGCTTCGAGCACGGCGGCTATCGGTTCCCGTCCGACGCGGCGTGCGCCGCCGGAGCCTGCTCCAGCGCGACGGCGGGATCGACGCGCGGGTCGATCGCCTGCATCGGCGCCCGGCCCTTGAGGACGATCTCCTGGTACTCGTCCTCGGCTTCGGACTGCATCACGATCGCTCCGCCGACGCCCAGAATCGTATGGTCGCCGTCGATCACGATCGTGCGGATCACGATGTTGAGGTCGACCGCCCCGCTCAGGCCGAAGTAGCCGATCGCGCCGGCGTACACGCCGCGGGCCTCGCCCTCGAGCTGGTCGATGATCTCCATCGTGCGTTTCTTCGGCGCGCCGGTCATGGAGCCTCCTGGGAAGCATGCGCGGATGCAGTCGGGCGGCTCGACGTCCTCGCGCAGCAGCCCGCGCACGGTCGAGACGAGCTGATGGACCGTCTCGTAGGTCTCGACGCGCATCAGATAGGGCACGTGGACCGTCCCGACCTCGCACACGACGCCGAGGTCGTTGCGCAGCAGGTCGGCGATCATCAGGTTCTCCGCGCGCGTCTTCTCGTCCGAGCGCAGCTCCTGCGCGAGGCGGACGTCCTCGGCGGGCGTCTCGCCGCGACGGCAGGTGCCCTTGATCGGCTTCGCCTCGGCCCAGCGGTCGCGGCCGACCGACAGGAAGCGCTCCGGCGAGGAGCTCAGCACAGCAGACCCGTCGATGCGCAGGAAGGCCGAGAACGGCGCGGGGTTGACGCGCCGCAGCGTGCGGTAGAGCGGCAGCGGCTCGGGCCGCAGGTTGGCGGTGACCTTGTTCGTGAGGCAGATCTCGTACGTCTCGCCGTCGATCAGCTCCTGCTTGCAGCGCGCGATGTCGTCGAGGTACTGCCGGTGCGAGCGGCTCAGGCGGAAGTCGACCGGCGGATCGGCCCGCTCTCCCGAAAGCCGCTCCCAGTCGGGCGCGTCGACCGGCGGCAGCGAGACGAGGCGCAGGCTCGTCTCGCGGATCCAGCCCTCCGCCTCGTCCACGCGGTCCGGCTCCGAGACGCACAGGACGTAGGTCGCTTGCTCGACATGGTCGAACGCGATCAGGCGGTCGGCGAACGTGAACGCCGCATCCGGCATCGTCGAGGCGTGCGCCGCGTCGCCCTCGCAGTCGGCTTTCAGCTCGTATCCGAGGTAGCCGACGAAGCCGCAATTGAAGTCGAACGGGAGGTCGTCGGAGACGTAGCGGAGGCGGCGCCCCTCGCGGCTGAGGTAGTCGAAGATCGACTCCTCGGAGGTCTCGACGACGCCGCCGCGGTCGACCCGCACGACGCCCTCGCCGACGTCGTAGGTGATGACGGCCGACAGCGGACCGCCGGGCGCGCCCATGAACGAGAAGCGGGCGCGCTCGTCGACCTTGCTGCTGTCGAGCCAGAAGGCATCCTCCGCCTCGCCGTAGAGATGAACGAACGCACGCTCGGGATCGACGAGCGTGTCGAGGCGCTTGACGCTGAGCGTCAGCCGGGTGCGCGGCTCGGCGCGCGATTCGCGCGGTGCCGGCGCGGGAGCCGGTGCCGCGCCGTTGCGTTGCGGCTGCGACGCGCCGCTTTGCGCGCGGTGCGCCGCGGTCAGGTCGCGGAAGTTCGCGAGCAGCCTACGTCCGTACTCGGTGCTGATCGACTCGGGGTGGAACTGCACACCCCAGCGCGGGCGCGTGCGATGCGCCATGGCCATCAGCACGCCGTCGCCCGTCCACGCGATCGGCTCCAGCTCGTCGGACAGCGGCGTCTGCACGCACAGCGAGTGGTAGCGGACGGCCTGGAACTCTCGCGGAATCCCCGCGAACAGCGGCGAGTCCTCGTGCAGGACCGCGCTCAGCCGCCCGTGCATCGCCTCGGGTGCGTGTACGACCTTGCCGCCGCTGGCCAAGCCGAGGCCCTGGTGGCCGAGACAGACACCGAGCAGTGGCGTCTCCGCCTCGGCGATCGCGCGGGCGCAGACGCCGAAGTCCTCCTGGCGGTCGGGCCGCCCCGGGCCGGGCGAGACGACGACGTTGTCGAACTCGAGCTTCGACAGCTCCTCCCACGACGCCTCGTCGTTGCGCACAACGATCGGCTCGTCCCCGTTGGCCTCCGCCAGCAGCTGGAAGAGGTTGTAGGTGAACGAGTCGTAGTTGTCGATCAGCAGCGTCTTCACTGGATGCCCTATCGGCACGTGTCGCGGGCGGGTGAAGCGATCAGACGAGGTACTTGCGCACATCCAAGATCGTCGGCTGCGAGCAAGCGATGTTATAGGATCGTCTCGGTTGAACCGGCGTCGTATATCGCAGCAAGAAGCGGTCGGATGAGCTATCCGCTTGAGCCGGATCCTGCCCTCGGTGTCTTCTCCACGTTGCTGGTCCTCGACGGCCGGCCCGTCGAGCTCGACTCGCACCTCGCGCAGCTGCGCGAGAGCGTGCGGGCGCTCTACGGTGCCGAGCTGCCGGAGCGTGCCTCCGAGCTCGCGATCAAGCAGGCCCGAGGGCTCGCGTTCGGCCGCGTGCGCTTGTCGTGCAGCCCCGACGGCGGTCGCGAGCCCCGCCTCGAGGCAGTCGCGCGAGCGGTCGAGCCGACGAGCGTCCTACCGGATGCGCCGCTCGACCTGCGGATGGTGCACGTCGACGGCTGGCGGGGTGCGCACAAGTGGTCAGACCGGCGGCTGCTCGCGCGGCTCGAGGCGGAGGCGGCGCCGGCATGCGCGCTGCTGGTCGAGCGTGATGGCACCGTGCTGGAGACGACGCGCGCGAACGTGTTCGCGCTCGGCGACGACGGCGTGCTGCGAACGCCCCCGGCCGACGGCGCGATCCTTCCGGGTGTGACACGTGCCAGTGTGATCGCGATCGCGCGGGAGGTCGGCATCACGGTGCGTGAGGAGCGGGTGTCGCCGGAGGCGCTGCAGGGGGCGCGTGAGGTCTTCGTGACCGGGTCGGTACGCGGCGTCGAGCCGGTGCGCTCGCTCGACGGCATCGCGCTCGGCCGCGCCGGCGGGCTCGCGATCACGATCGCGGATGCGCTGCGGCGGCGCTGGTCGGATCGCGTTCGCGCCTGACCGTCTCGGGCATCTACGCGTCGGCGCTGCGCGCGGCTCGCAGCGCCTGCAGCTCGTCGATCCGCACGACGCGCAGCGCAAACAGACCGCCGACGTAGAACAGTCCCCCGATGATCGCGGACGGGAACAGCCCGAGCGGTGAGGCGAGCGTCATCAAGCCCGTCATCAGGACGGCGACGAGCAGTGTCGCGAGCATGCGCCACGGCTGGATCGGCAGGCGCAGCGTGTAGAGCGCGGTGCCGAGCATCAGCACCATCGTCAGGATCTCGGTCGCGACGGTCGCCCACGCCGAGCCGAGCGCCCCGTACTCCGGGATCAGCCACACGTTGAGGGCGATGTTGGCGATCGCGCCGACGCCCGAGTAGAACGCCAGGCGCCAGTGCAGGTTCAGCAGCGGCGCGAGGAAGCCCGCCAACGTGCCGAAGCAGATCGAGACGAACGCGATCATCAGCACCGGCAGCACGTCGGCGGTGCGCGCGAACTGCTCGCCGTAGAGGGTGTGCACGATCTGGTCCGACAGCGCGATCGTGACGGCGAGGACCGGCAGCGAGATCACGGTCATCAGCTCCGCGGCTCTCTGCACGAGGCGGCGCATGCGCCCCGGATCGTGTTCGCTGACGGCCGACAGCACGGGGAAGAACGACGACATCACGGCCGCCGGCAGGAACAGCAGCGGCGCCAGGAAGCGGTAAGCGGCGCCGTAGATGCCGGTCTCCTCCTCGGTCGACAGCTGCAACAGCAGGACCGAGTCGATCTGGTAGTAGATCGTGATGAGGAGGCTTGCGATCCCGAGCGGTACGGCGACCTTCATCAGCGGTCGCCACAGTCTGCGGCCGGCTCGCCAGGCGATGTCGGCGTAGCGCTGCGCCGCGCGCAGCTGCAGCGCGCAGATGATCGCGAGCACGCTGACGTAGGCGATCGCGAAGTCCACGACGGACGCGCCCGTGAAGTAGAAGGTCACCGTCACGCCGAGCCACAGGACGCTCTGGATGACGCCGAACGAGAGCGCGAGCCCGGCGCGCAGGCGCGAGTTGAAGACGGCCATCAGCGCGCTGCCGCCGCTGGAGAAGATCGTCAGCGTGAGGATCCAGGCGGCCGTGTGCCCGGTGTCGAGGAAGATCGGGATCGTCACCGCGCACAGCGCCGCGACGACGAACGACAGCAGCACGCGCATGCCCGCAAGCGCGCCGAGCCACTCCGACTCGCGCTCCGGCTCGGCCGCCATGCGCTGCATCGCGACGGTCGTCAGGCCGAGGTCGGTCAGGACGCTGAAGATCCCGACGTAGGAGCCCACCGCCGTCCAGACGCCGAAGCCGTCCGGGTCGAGCGTGCGCGCCGCGAGCGAGACGGTCGCGACGCTGATGACCATCGAGATCAGCCGCATGACGAGCTGCGTGCCGATGTTCGAGGCGATGTGGCGGCCGCCCGCCGCGCCTGCGTCGCCGGCCTGGCCGCCGCCGAGGAATCGCCGCCGGAGCGTTCGGATTCGGACGGCCATGTGTGGAATACTCTCGCAGCCTTGCGCGTCCTCGTCGTTCTGCCGTTCCCCCCGCTCGTCGAAGGCGGAGCCGCCTCGCGTTGCGCGATCGGGATGCTGCGCGGCCTGGCGGGTCACGGAGTCGAGCTCCACGTGCTCGCCGCGCACCTGCGCAACGACATGCGCGAGGGCCCGAAGGGCGACATTCCGGACGACCTCCCGATCGAGCTGACGCCGGTTGCGCACCCCAGCAGGAAGCAGACGCGCTGGCTGCGCTTCGCGAAGCCGGCGAGCGTGCTGGAGAGAACGCCGTTCGTCCAGCTCGTGCAGGAGCGGGCGCGGGACGTCGACGTCGTGCACTTCGTGGAGCTGGCCGCTGCGACCCTCATTCCCGTCGTTGATCGGCCGGCGGTGACGCAGATCCACTGCTTGACCCGCCGGGACCGAGACATCCGTCCGCCGTGGACGAGCGAGGGGCGCATCGCGATCGAGCTGCTGCGTGCCGAGCGGCGCATCTTCAGGCAGTCGAGATGGCTGCTCGTGAACTCGCGCGAGGTCGCGGAGCCGCTGGCGAAGATCGCTCCCCACGCCCGCGTCGCCGTCGCGCCGCTGCCGCTCGATCCGGCCGTCTACACGCCGCGCGCTCCGCTCGACGCCCCCGTCGCGGGCCTGATCGGGACGGCCGAGTGGCCGCCGACCGCGAACGCTGTGCAGCGGCTGTTGACGTCCGTCTGGCCGCGTGTGCTGGAGCGGCGCCCGGACGCGCGGCTGCTGCTCGCCGGCTTCGGCATGGAGCGCGACGGGTTCCCGCACCTGCCGGACCTGCCGGGCGTCGAATGGCGCGGCACGGTCCCGTCGGCGACCGACTTCCTGCGCGAGCTCGGCGTGCTGCTCTATCCCCTGGGGCGGGGCAGCGGCGCCAAGATCAAGGTGCTCGAGGCGCTCGCGCTTGGCGTTCCGGTCGTGACGACGCCGGACGGAGCGGAGGGGATCGGCAGCTACGACGGCCTGGTGGTCGACACCGGCGACGGTGCGCTCGCCGATGCGACCGTCGCGCTGCTCGGAGACGCAGAGGCACGGCAGGCTGCCGGCGCGGCGGCGTACGACACGTTCTGCAACCACCACGCGCCGTCGCCGGCGACGGTCCCGCTGATCGAGCTCTACGAGCAGATGGCGGCGACGGGCGTCCGGCGGCCCGCGGCTGCGTGAGGGTCGTGCGCTCCACAGCGCTCCTCCGGTTCGTCGCGGTCGCGCTGAGCGTGGCCGCCATCACCGGCGCGGCGCTGGTCGGCTGCGCCGGCGAGGCCGGTTCGGTCACCGTCCCGGCGCCGCCGCCCGGCGCGCCGCCCTTGCGCGTGGGCCTGATCGCCAACGCCGCCGGACAGTTCGGCGTCGCCGGCCGACGCGCCGAGCTGAGACGGGCGCAGGCGCTCGGCGTCCGTTGGATCCGCGAGGAGCTGACCTGGAGCTCGATCGAGCGTTCCCCCGGGCACTACCGCTGGGGGCGCTTCGACGCGCTGATGACGGCCGCGGCGCGCGCGAGGTTGAACGTGCTGCCGCTGCTGCTGGGGACGCCCCGGTGGGCGGGGCCGGCGGCGTTCGGACTGCCGAACGACCCGGCGGCGTTCGGTGCCTTCGCCGCGCATGCGGCGGCGCGCTACGGCCCGGGCGGCAGCTTCTGGCGTGCACATCCGCGGCTCGACGCGCGGCTTGCGCCGCGCTGGTTCGAGCTGTGGAACGAGCCCTACTACCGCGCGTACTCGGTCGGCGGCGTCGACCCGGGGCGCTACGCGGCGATGGTGCGCGCCGCGACGGTCGACGGGCGAGCGGCGAATCGCTCTACCCGCTGGCTGATGGCGGCCGACCTGACCTACCTGGACGCTTCAGGCGAGCGCCGCGGGTGGCTGCCGGCGCTGGCCGCGGCCGACCCGGGCTTGATGAGCCTGATCGACGGGGTCGCACTGCATCCGTACGTGTTCGGCACGCCGGGCGCGGACGACGGCATTCCGCTGCCGTTTCGCTTCGAACGCACCGACGCGATCGCAAGCGAGTTGGCACGGCTCGGCGCCGCTCGCTTGCCGCTTTGGATCACGGAGATCGGGTGGAGCACGTGCGACAAGCGGCCCGACTGCGGCTCGGAGCAGGAACAGGCGCAGCGGATCGCCGATGTCTTCACCCGCGTTCGCAGCAGGCCGCTGTCAGACCGCGTGCGCGCCGTCTTCGTCTACCACCTGCACGACTTCCCGGGTCGCGCGGAGAGCGACCGCGAGGCGCACTACGGGCTGCTGCGCACGAACGGCTCGCGCAAGCCGGCGTGGGGCGTGTTGCGCCGCGAGGCGCAGCTGTCGGACGGCTGAGCGCGCAGCGGCTGCGGCTCAGGCCGGCGCTGCGAGGAAGTTCCAGATCGGCTCGGTGAAGACCGCTTCGAAGCCGTCGCGCGTGTAGGGCCCGTCGCCTTCGAGGTCGAAGATCCGCAGGCCGGCGTCGCTCAGCAGGTCGAACACCTCGCCGGGCTTGGAGCCGTACAGGTCGGCGCCGCCGATGCCGTGCTCGAAGATCACGAACGGCTTGTGGCGGGCGAGCGTCTCGGCAGCGCCGCGCATCACGAGCAGCTCGGCGCCCTCGACGTCGATCTTCACGAGCGACGGCACGTAGCCGTCCGGCAGCGCGTCGTCGAGCTTGTCGAGCCGCACGGTGATCTGCTCGACCTGGGCCGCGTGCGCCGGCAGGTCCTCGCGCTTGCGCAGGCCGCTCATCGCGGGGGCGTTCAGCACGTGCGTGAACTCGGCGCTGCCCGCCTCCTCGGAGCAGGCGGCGTTGCGCACGTCGACCTGTGGATATCTGGCGGTGAGCTCCTGCGCGAGGCCGGGGATCGGCTCATAGGCGATGTGCCGGCCGTCGGGGGCGACGGCGAGGATCATCTCCAGCGTGTCGCCTTGGTTGGCGCCGACGTCGATCGCGTTGCCGTCGCGGCGCAGCGCGGTCGCGAGCGCGACCCGCATCGCGTGCTCGTCGCGCAGCATCCGCCGCGAGGTCGGATCGAACGCCGAGCGCGCCTCGCGCATCCGGCCCACCACCACGCGGGCTTGGTCTTCCCGGCCGGTGCGGGCGACGACCGAGCGGGCTGAGCGGCGCAGTGCGTCGGCGGTGGCGCGAAGGGCGGAGGCCATGCGGCGCGGATGCTAAACGGTCGGCGGGACAGCCGGTCTGTCGGCGTCTGCAGCCGCGTCGGGATGAAATCGGTACGAGAGGGGTTTCTACGCTGGCGTCAGTTGTCTGACACCTGTATCTTTTCCCTGTCGATCGGGGATACGGCGTACGGCCGCCACCGAGGGTGACGGATCGCCATGGTGGCGGGCAGGGGGCAAGGCCGATTGGGGGACAATGACATTTCTCGATACCCGCCGCGAGGTGGGACGATCGCTGAGCGGCAAACCGGCGCCCGCGCCCGCGGAACGCCGGGCACTGGTGTGCTCGGTCGTTGCCTTGCTCGTGCTCGCAGGCGCCCTCGGGCTTGCGCTGTCGCACTCTGAGCAGCACCGCTCCGGGACGAACGGGGTCTTCCCTCAGGCCCAGGTGGTGGCTCCGTCCGGCGCGACGGCGTGCCAGGGTCGCGAGGTGCTTCCGGCTGACACGGTGGAGGTGCAGATAGCCGGAGTCTCTGCGACGCCGCCGGTCGTCGTCCTGCGGCATGACGGACGTGTGCTCGAGCGCGTCAAGGCGACCGTGGACTCGCGGGCGGGCGTCATCCGCGCGCCGATCGAGCGCACGGAGCATGCACTTGAGGACGTCCGGGTCTGCCTCTTCCTGGACGGATCCAGCGCGCTCGCGCGCGGGGTCACGCCGCCGGGCGTCGGGACTGCCGTGGTGGATCGCGCGTGGCCCGGCAGCTCGCTCGCGATCAGCTACCTGATGTCTGAGCGCCGCTCGTGGTGGGCGTTCGCGGCGACGGCCGCCGAGCGGATCAGCGGCGGCCATGCGCAGCTCGGCGCCGACTGGGTCGTGTGGGCTGCGGCGGGTCTGCTTGCGGCGTCGCTCGCGCTCACCGGCCTGATCGTGCTGCGCACGCTCGTGCGCGACCGGCCGATGCCGCGGATCGGCGCGGCGATTGCGCTGGTCGCCGTGCTCAACGCGGCCGCGTGGTCGTTCGTCACCCCCGTCTTCCAGGTGCCGGACGAGGTCGGCCACGTCGCATACGTCCAGTCGCTCGGCGAGACGGGTCGACCGCCCGCGCATCCGCCCGCTTTGCTGCTCTCGCGCGAGCAGGCGACGGCGATGGAGGAGAGCGGGTTCGGAGGCTTCGTCGAAGAGAACCTGGCACTGACGTCCCGGGCCGCTGCGTGGTCGCGGGGGCAGGAACATCGGCTCGCGGCCGACCTCGAGCGCCCCCTCTCCCGCCGCCAGACGATCGCATCAGGGGAAGCGGAGCCGGAGCCGCCGCTGTACTACGCGCTGGAGGCGATTCCGTACCGCATCGCGCATGACGCGAACCTGCTGGATCGCATCATGCTCATGCGCCTCGTCTCGACATTGCTTGCGGGCGCGACCGCGCTGCTGTCGTTCCTGTTCGTGAGGGAGTGCCTTCCGGCCAAGCCGTGGGCGTGGACGGTCGGCGGCCTCGGCGTAGCGCTCGCACCGATGCTCGGGTTCATCGCCGGCGGCGTGAACCCGGACGCGCTGCTGTACGCGCTCTCGGCGGCGCTGTTCCTCTGCGTGGCCCGCGCGTGGCAGCGTGGGGTGACGATGCGGCTGGCGCTCGCGGTCGGGGCCTTGATCGCAGCCGGGATGCTGACGAAGGTGAACTTCTACGGCCTCGTGCCCGGCGCCTTGCTCGGGCTCGCGCTCGCAGCGCGCCGCACGACGCACGCGTGGGACCGGCGCGTGGTGGGGATGGTCGGTGGCGCCGCGCTGCTCGTGGCGGGCCTGTTCGCAGCCGGCGCTGCGTTCGAGGGGCTCGCCTGGCACCGCTCGCTCCTCGCCGCCCGCCCGGTCGCTCCCGAAAGCCACGTCGGGCTGTGGAGCCACTTCGGCTACATCTGGCAGGTGTTCCTCCCGCGGCTGCCGTTTCAGCCGCAGACGGCGTTGAGCGAACCCGGCTACCAGCAGCTGTTCCAGTCGTTCGTGGGTGCGTTCGGGCAGATGGTCGTGTGGTTCCCCACCTGGGTCTACCGGCTGCTCGCCGTCGGGCTCGCGCTCGTCGGCCTGCTCGTGGTACGCGTCCTGCACGCCGACCCGCGCGAGCTGCGCTGGCGCCGCGGCGAGCTGTTCGGCTACCTCGCGATGGCGGTGCCGCTGCTGGCACTGATCGGTCTCTCGGCCGACCTGCGCCGCCAGCTCATCGCGATAGTGCAGGGCCGCTACTTGTTGCCGCTGTTGCCGCTGTTCGGCGTGATGCTGGCGCTCGGCGCGCGCGGGGCCGGCGAGCGCTGGGGCCGGTCCGTCGGCGTCGCGATCGTCTCGAGCGTGATCGCCCTCAGCCTGTTCGGCCAGCTGCTGACAATCGCCTGGTTCTACGGCTGAAGGCGGACGGCGGCCGAGTCGCCCGCTACGGGCGTCCGCTGCCGACCGCCGCACGCAGCGCCCGCCGCAGGCGGCCCAGCGTGACGACACCGCGCAGCACGCCGCCGCCGTCGAGCACCATCATCGCGCCGAGCGTACGCAGGCCGTCGGCGTCGAGCAGCGCGCGCAGCGACTGGTCCTCGCCGATCCGCCAGCGGCCGGTCTCGTCGGCCTCCATCAGCTCTCTCACCAGCTGCACCGGCCGCCCGTCCTCGACCGCGTGGCGCGCGCCCTCCTCGCGCAGGACTCCGACGAAGCGGCCGGCGGCGTCGACGACCGGGAACCACGGCCAGCGGTAGCGCAGGAAGAACTCGTCGAGCGCCTGCGCGGCCGGCAGCTCCTCGGGGACGCTCACCGGGTCGTTGTCCATGATGTCGCCGATGCGCACGTCCTCGAGCTGCTCCGTCAGCGCGGTCTGTGCGAGCAGCGCGCGCGAGGCGCCGCCGATCATCAGCCCGACGAAAACGAACCAGATGCCGATCAGGCTCGCGAGTCCGATCGTCAGCCACAGCCCGCCGCCGATCAGCACGATCGAGAACGCCTGGCCGAGGCGCGCGGCGACGCGCGTTCCGCGGCTGCGGTCGCCGGTCGCCCGCCAGACGAGCGCGCGCACGATCCGCCCGCCGTCGAGCGGGTAGGCGGGGATCAGGTTGAAGACGAGGACGATCAGGTTCATCGTCACGAGGAAGCCGATCGTCAGCAGGACCGGCGTGACGTCCCCGCTGGAGGCGAGCAGCGCCGCGTCGACGAAGCGGTGCGGCCCGACGAGCGCGAAGCCGACGAGCACGCTCACGACGATGATCGCCAGCGTCGCCAGCGGTCCGGCGCCGGCGACCTCCAGCTCCTCGCGCGGGGTGCGGCTCTCGCGGCTCATCAGGGCGAAGCCGCCGAGCGGGGAGATCGTGATGCCGGCGACGTCGATCCCGTGGTGGCGCGCGGCGAGCGCGTGGCCCAGCTCGTGCACGACGATTGACGCGAACAGCAGCAGCGCGCTGGCGACCGCAGTCAGGTAGGCGGTCGTGTTCGAGCTGCCGAGCGTGTCCTGGAACGAGCTCGAGAGCCAGAAGATCACGAGGAACAGGACGACGAACCAGCTGAAGTCCACGCCGACGCGGATGCCGAGTATGCGCGCCAGTTGGATCGATCCGGAGCGCCCGAACATGGTGGAATGGTCGCACAGCGCGCGCAACGTCCCTCGCAGCGCTCGACCATCCGGCCACCAGAACCGACGAGGACCCCATGAGCGACGCCCTGACCGAGCTGCGCGAGCGGCTCTCCGAGATCGCCGACCTGAACGCGGCCGGCGGCCTGCTCGGCTGGGACCAGCAGACGATGATGCCCGAGCGCGCTGCGCCCCAGCGCGCCGAGCAGCTGGGAACGCTCGGCAAGCTCATCCACGAGCGCTTCACCGACGACGCGATCGGGCGGCTGCTCGACGCCGCGCGGCCCGAGCCGGACTCGACCGACGCGGCGCTCGTGCGCGTGACGCGGCGCGACTGGGAGAAGGCGCGGCGCGTGCCGAGCGAGCTCGCCGCCGAGCTGGCGCGCGCAGGCGCGCTGGGCCATCAGGCGTGGGTCGAGGCGCGCGAGCGCTCGGACTTCTCGACCTTCCTGCCGTTCTTGCGCAAGAACGTCGAGCTGAAGCTGCGCTACGTCGAGTGCTTCGACGACTTCGACGACCCGTACGACGTGCTGCTCGACGATTACGAGGAGGGCATGACGAGCGCCGAGGTCGACGCGCTCTTCACCGAGCTGCGCGCCGGGCTCGTGCCGCTGATCGCGGCGATCGCCGAGCGTGCCGACGCGGTCGACGCCTCGCCGCTGCACGGCGACTTCCCGGTCCAGGGGCAGCGCGAGCTGGTGGGTCGCGTGCTGCGGCAGCTCGGCTGGAGCGCGGACGGCTGGCGGCTCGACGAGGCCGCGCACCCGTTCGCGACGAGCTTCGGTCCGGGCGACGTGCGGCTGACGACGCGGTACGACGCGGGCTATGTGGGCATGGCGCTGTACGGCGCGATCCACGAGTTCGGGCACGGCCTCTACGAGTCGCAGATCGACCCGGCGCTCGTTCGCGGGCCGCTTGGCGAGGGCGTCTCGCTCGGCGTGCACGAGTCGCAGAGCCGCCTGTGGGAGAACATCGTCGGACGGGGGCGTCCGTTCGCGGGCTGGCTGCACGGGCAGCTGGGCGAGGTCTTCCCCGAGCGCTTCGCCGCGGTGGACGCCGAGGCGTTCCACCGTGCGGTCAACAAGGTCCAGCCGTCACTGATCCGCGTCGAGGCCGACGAGGCGACGTACGGGCTGCACATCATCCTGCGCTTCGAGCTCGAGCGGGCGATGATCGCCGGCACCGTCGCCCTGGAGGATCTGCCCGCGGCGTGGAACGCGCGCATGAAGCAGTACCTCGGCGTCGACGTGCCCGACGACGCGAACGGCGTCCTGCAGGACGTCCACTGGTCAGGCGGCGACATCGGCTACTTCGCGACGTACGCGCTCGGCAACCTGATCGGCGCGCAGCTGTGGCAGCGCGCGCGGGTGGACCTGCCGGGGCTGGACGCCTCGCTCGCGGCCGGTGACGGCTCGCCGTTGCGGGCCTGGCTGGGGTCGCACGTCCACCGGTACGGCCGCACCTATCCGCCGCGGGAGCTGGTGCGCCGCGTGGTGAGCGGGCCGATTGCGGTGCAGCCGTTCCTCGACTACCTCAACGCGAAGCTGCGGCCGATCTACGGGCTGGACGTCTGAGACGGCGCGCCGCTCGGGCGCGGCGGCGGCCGGGTGTGGGTTGTGGGCAGCGAGGGGGGAGTGCGGCGGTTGCTGTGCCCTGGCCGGGTGGCGCCTGTGGGTCCGTGGCATCCGGCGCCCTCTGCCCGCGGGTCCCGTCCCCGCTGCACTGGTTCGATGAGTGTCAACTTCTACCCCGTGTGGGGGCACAACTTGACACTCATCGGACTGGTGCGGCGCCAACTGCGCAGGCGGTCAGGCGGGGCGCGCAGAAGGAGCGCAGGAACGGCGACGCAACTGCTCCCTCCTCCTCGATGCCCACAGCGGACGCGGCGCGGCGCCGGCTGCGCCCGAACGGAGCGCCTACAGCAGCGGCCGATGCCGCTCCACGATCGCGCTGAAGTCGATCCCGGACGGGAGCGTGCCGAAGGCGTGCCCGGCGTCGCCCGCCAGCCGCGAGGCGCAGAACGCGTCGGCGACAGGCTTCGGGGAGTAGCGCACGACCAAGGAGCCCTGCAGCGCCAAAGCCATCGCCTCGACGACGCGCCGAGCGCGCGCCTCGATGTCGGCGAAGTCGGCCAGCTCCGCGCGCAGCTTGGCAACGTGCGCGTCGAGCCGCGGGTCGGCGCCCGCCGTCTCCTCGAGCTCCGCGAACAGCGCGGGCGCCGCCTCGGGCTCCTTCAGCAGCGCGCGCAGCACGTCGAGGCACATGACGTTGCCCGAGCCCTCCCAGACGGAGTTCAGCGGCGCCTCGCGGTAGAGCCGCGGCAGGCCCGACTCCTCGACGTACCCGTTGCCGCCGAGCACCTCGAGCGCCTCGGCGGCGTGCGGCGCGGCGCGCTTGCAGACCCAGTACTTCAAGACGGCCGTCGCGATGCGCTTGAACGCCTGAGCATCCGCGTCGCCAGCGCCCGCCTCGTCGTACGCGCGCGCCAGACGCATCGCCGACAGCGTCGCGGCCTCCGACTCGACGCACAGGTCGGCGAGCACGTTCGTCATCAGCGGCTGCTCGATCAGCCGCTTGCCGAAGGCGCTGCGGTAGGCGGCGTGGTGCGTCGCGAGCGAGACGGCCCAGCGCATGCCAGCGGCGGAGCCGGCGACGCAGTCGAGCCGCGTGTGGTTGACCATCTCGATGATCGTCGGCACACCGCGGCCCGGCTCGCCGATCAGCTGCGCCCACGCGCCGCGAAACTCGATCTCGCTCGACGCGTTGGAGCGGTTGCCGAGCTTGTCCTTCAGGCGCTGCAGCTGGAAGTCGTTGCGCTCGCCGTCGGGGCGCCAGCGCGGCATCGCGAAGCACGAGATGCCGGCGTCCTCGACCTGAGCGAGTACGAGGAACAGGTCGCACATCGGCGCGGAGGTGAACCACTTGTGCCCGAACAGCTCGTACTCGCCGCCCGGCCCTCCGTCGCCAACCGACGTGGCGACCGTCGCGTTCGTGCGCACGTCGGAGCCGCCCTGCTTCTCGGTCATGCCCATGCCGCAGAGCGCGCCCGTCTTCTCGTCGGCCGGCACGTCGCGCGGGTCGTACTGCGTCGAGGTCAGGCGCGGCTCCCACATGGCGAGCACGTCCGGCTGCGCGCGCAGCGCCGGGACCGCGGCGAACGTCATCGTGATCGGACAGCCGTGGCCGGCCTCGACCTGACCGCCGGTGAGCGACATCGCCGTGCGTACCGCGTGTGCGCCGGGGCGGTCGGCGGTCCACGGGAGGGCGTGCGCGGCGTGCGTGACGCTGTTCTCCATCAGCCGGTGCCAGGAGGGGTGGAACTCGACCTGGTCGACGCGGTTGCCGAAGCGGTCGTGCGTCTTCAGTCTCGGCGGGTTCTCGTTCGCCTCGAAGCCGAGGCGGATGCCCTCGCCGCCGGCCAGCTCTCCGACGGCCTGAACGTTGTCGGCGCCCCAGCCGGCGCCCTCGCGCTCCAGCGCCTCGACGAGCGGCGTGTTCTGCTCGAACAGGTTCAGCCCCTCGAGCGGAGGCGGCTGATTCGTGACGGTGTGCGTGGCGTGCGACGCGCCGAGCGGCGTGACTGCCATGAAAACAGTCAAGCACGATCTCGCGCCGCGAGCGGCACGTTGGGCGGCGCTGGGCGCCACCCGGCACCTTGCCGATGCCACCAGCATCGGCTTGGGCGCCGTGCGTCGCCCAGCATCCACCCACCGCACCGCTCGCGGCGCGATATCCGCGTCTTCCTAGCCGATCGCCGCCTTCAGGTTCTCGTCGATCGCGGCGAGGAAGTCCTGCGTCGTGAGGAACGGCTGCTCCGGACCGATCAGCAGCGCGAGGTCCTTCGTCATCTGGCCCCGCTCGACCGTCTCTACGCACACCCGCTCGAGCGTCTCGGCGAACTGCGTCACCTCGGGCGTGTCGTCCATCCGCCCGCGGTAGCTGAGCCCGCGCGTCCACGCGAAGATCGAGGCGATCGGATTCGTCGAGGTCGGCTTGCCCTGCTGGTGCTGGCGGTAGTGACGCGTCACCGTGCCGTGGGCGGCCTCCGCCTCGACCGTTCTGCCGTCGGGCGTCATCAGCACGCTCGTCATCAGGCCGAGCGAGCCGAAGCCCTGCGCAACCGTGTCCGACTGCACGTCGCCGTCGTAGTTCTTGCACGCCCACACGTAGCCGCCCTCCCACTTCAGGGCGGAAGCGACCATGTCGTCGATCAGGCGGTGCTCGTACTCGATCCCGGCCGCCTCGAAGTCGGCCTTGAACTCGGCCTCGTAGACCTCGGCGAAGAGATCCTTGAAGCGGCCGTCGTAGGCCTTGAGGATCGTGTTCTTCGTCGAGAGGTAGACGGGGTAGCCGCGGTCGAGCCCGTAGCGCATCGACGCGCGCGCGAAGTCGCGGATCGAGTCGTCGAGGTTGTACATCGCCATCGCGATGCCGCTGGCGGGGAAGTCGAAGACCTCGAGCTCCATCGGCTCGCCGCCGTCCTTCGGCGTGTAGGTGAGCGTGAGTGTGCCCTCACCGGGGATCAGCGTGTCGGTCGCTCGGTACTGGTCGCCGTAGGCGTGACGGCCGATCACGATCGGCTTCGTCCAGCCGGGCACGAGCCGCGGCACGTTCGAGATGACGATCGGCTCACGGAAGATGACGCCGCCGAGGATGTTGCGGATCGTGCCGTTCGGCGAGCGGTACATCCGCTTCAAGCCGAACTCCTCGACGCGCGCCTCGTCCGGGGTGATCGTCGCGCACTTCACGCCGATGCCGTAGCGCTTGATCGCCTCGGCCGCCTCGACGGTGATCTGGTCGTCGGTCTCGTCGCGCTTCTCGATCCCGAGGTCGTAGTACTTCAGCTCGACGTCGAGGTAGGGGAGGACCAGCTGCTGCTTGATGAACTCCCAGATGATCCGCGTCATCTCGTCGCCGTCGAGCTCGACGACGGGGTTCTTCACCTTGATCTTGCTCATGGGTATGGGTTCTCCGTGGAGAGTCAGGAGGCAGGGTTGTATCGCGTCATGCCGGTTGGCGGGCTGGCGGGCGCCGGCCGGCGATAGCATCGCGCGGCGATCCGCCATACAGGAGATGACCACGTGACGAACAAGACACCCGTTCGCGTAGCCGTGACCGGCGCCGCCGGCGCCATCGGCTACAGCCTGCTGTTCCGCATCGCCAGCGGGCAGCTGCTCGGCCCGGAACAGCCGGTCGAGCTGCGTCTGCTGGAGATCACGCCCGCGCTCAGAGCCGTCGAGGGCGTGATCATGGAGCTCGACGACTGCGCCTTCCCGCTGCTCGCCGGCGTCGAGGCGACCGACGACCCCAACGTCGCCTTCGACGGTGCCAACGTCGGCCTGCTCGTCGGCGCACGGCCGCGCAGCAGAGGGATGGAGCGTGCCGACCTGCTCGAGGCCAACGGCGGCATCTTCAAGCCGCAGGGCCAGGCGATCAACGCGCACGCCGCGGACGACGTGAAGATCCTCATCGTCGGCAATCCGGCCAACACGAACGCGCTGATCGCCGCCAGCAACGCGCCCGACGTGCCGCGCGAGCGCTTCCATGCGATGGTGCGCCTCGACCACAACCGCGCGATCAGCCAGCTGTCGGCGAAGACCGGCGCCGCCGTCGCCGACATCAAGAGAGTCACGATCTGGGGCAACCACTCGGCGACCCAGTACCCGGACGTCTTCCACGCCACGGTGGGCGGAAAGCCGGCCGCCGATCTGGTCGACCAGGCGTGGCTGGAGAGCGACTTCATCCCGACCGTCCAGAAGCGCGGCGCGGCGATCATCGACGCGCGCGGCGCATCGAGCGCCGCGTCGGCGGCGAACGCCGCGATCGACCACATGCGCGACTGGTGCCTCGGCACGCCGTCCGACGACTGGGTCTCGATGGCCGTGCCGTCCGACGGCTCTTACGGCATCGCGGAGGGGATCATCACCGGCTTCCCCTGCACGACGCAGAACGGCGAGTACTCGATCGTCCAGGGCCTGGAGATCAACGAGTTCTCGCAGGCGCGCATCGACGCGACCGTCGCGGAGCTGCGCGAGGAGCGCGCCGCGGTCGAGCAGCTCGGCCTCGTGAAGTGACGTCGCCCGTAGCTCGTCGCTTGCGATGAGCGGAGGGCGGAAGGCCGCAACCGTAGCTCGTCGCTTGCGATGAGCGGAGGGCGAAAGCGGTTCTCGCCCGCAGCTCGTCGCTTGCGATGAGCGGGGGGGCGAAAGCGCTTCTCAGCCGGCCCGCGCGCTGCGGGCCGGCCTGCCCGGCTCAGGCCGGATGCCAGCCCTTGCCCTCGCGCCGGACTCTGCCCTCGTCCGCCAGCTGCGGCAGGACGCGGTACAGGTAGTTCGGCTTGATGCCCATGTGGCTCGCGAGCTCGGGGATCGTGATGCCCGGCTGCGTGCGGACGAGCTCGACGGTCTGCGCCGCGCGCGTGTTGTCTCCGTTGCGTCCACCGCGCGGACGGCCGCGACGGCCGGTGCCGTTCGTCGCCGCGGGGCTGGGACTCGGACGGCGACGGGCGGCCACGACGCTGCCGGTGCTGACGCCGTTGAGCGCGTGAGATGCCGCCTCGAGCCGGTGAAACTCCTCGATCAGCGGGCGCAGCTCCTGCAACCGCTCCTCGATCTCCCGTACTTTCGCATCAAGAAAGTCCGCCACGTCTGCCTCCGGTCCCCTGTGGTTCTCCGCTAATCCATCGATAGCCTAATGGGCGGTCGGGACATTCGATCGTGCGTTTGACGAAAGAATGAACGTTCATCGTGTGAATGGTGCGGTGCGAATTGCGATTCATGCTCGTTCGAGTTCCCTGCGGCACCGCACGACTGCTTGGCACCCCGACCGTTTCGCATCCTAAGCGGCGCATCGCCGCACCGCAACCCCCTGGACGACGAACTTACTCAGCCCTCGACGAGCTGCTTGAGTCGCTGAAGGGACCGCTGCGCCTCACGTTGTGAGAGACCGCCGACGAGCACGCGCCCGGCGACGGCACCGAGGGCGCCGCCTGGTGGTCTGAATTCGTTGGTGTAGTCGAAGATCGTTCCCTGCTCACCGTCTGATCGCAGCTCGTAGACGATGGTGGCTCGTGAATGAGCGGGCCCCTGTCCTTCCCAGACTGCGCGTCGCGGCGGGTCGACGTCCACGACGGTCCACGCGACGTGGAGATGGGCGCCGCGCAGATTGAGTGTCTGCTCGAACGTGGAGCCGCGCTTCAGGCGTGCCGGCACGTCACCCAAGCGGCGGTGGATCGTCACCCAGTCGGCGAGCCGCCGCGGGTCCATCACTACCTCCCACACGCGTTCCGGGGGCGCGTCGATCTCGATCGCACAGTGCACGCGTGTCATGCCCGGCACCCTATCGCCGCGTCACCGTGCGGCGAGCGGCTCGCTGCGCTCCCACTCGCCGAGCGCGCGCTCGATCGCCGAGTCGAGTGAGTGCAGCCGCACGCCGAGCAGCTTCGCAGCGGAGTCCTCGCGCGGGAGGAGGTCGCTGGTGAGGCCGGCCATCAGCGGGCCGACGAGCTCCTGTCGCTCGCCGGCGATCGCCGCTGCGAAGGTGCTCGTCACCTTCGCCGAGGAGAGCGGGCCGAGCCGCCCCACGCGCAGGAGTGGACGCCGCAGCAGCAGGTGGTCGCGGATGCGCGTGACCAGCTCGCCGTAGGTGACGACGTCCGGCCCGGCGACGTCGAGCGAGCGGCCGGCGGCGGCCGGAGCCGTCGCCGCGCGTGCGAGTGACTCGATCACGTCGCGCTCGTCGATCGGCTGCGTGCGGTGCGTGCGCCACGCAGGCAGCGCGACGAGCGGGAGGCGCTCAATCAGGCGCACGAGGAAGCGGAAGGAGCGCGAGCCGGACCCGATCACGATCGAGGCGCGCAGCGCCGTCGAGGCGGGGAGCGCTTCGAGCAGCGTCTGCTCGACGGCGAGCCGGCTTGCGAGGTGAGCCGAGGCGGGTGCGTCCTGCGGCACCAGCCCGCCGAGGTAGACGATCCGCTGTACGCCGGCGGCTCGTGCGGCGTCGGCGAAGCGCTCGGCGGCGATGAGCTCGCGTGCGCGGAAGTCGGCCTCGGGGGCGGGGGCCGAGTCAGTCACGGGCTCCATCGAGTGGATCAGGAAGTACGCGACGTCGATCCCGTCGAGCGCGGCGTCGAGCCCGACACCGCTGACGGCGTCCCCGACGACGAGCGGCACGTTGAGGTTGGAAGGGACGCGCGCCGGGTCCCGCGCGAAGCCGCGCAAGTCGTGGCCGTCGCGTCGCAGACGCGGCACGAGCCGCGGGCCGACGAAGCCGCTGACACCGGTGACGAGGATCCGCATGGGTCCGCTTAGCATGACGACCGCCGTGTCCGCGGCCGCCGGCGGGAAAGGCCCGCAAAATGCGGGTGGTTTGTAGCAGCGGACGTGAAAAGGCGTTTATTTGCAGGGGTTTCGCCTGCCGCATGAAAATTCCTGCGATTTGCGGAAAGCGACGTTGAGGCACACGCCCGGGTCCGCTTTCATGGCCGCTCCTGAACGACGGGCGAGCGCTTCGAGGAGGTCGAGCGACAGGATGGCGAAGGGTCGTAGAGCTGCGCGCAAGGTGAGCTGCGAGGACTGCTTCTTCCGGAAGAACCTGCTGTGCGCGTTGTCGGATGACGAGCCCTGCGCGACCTTCCGCCCGGCCCATCCGGACGGCCTGCGCCCGCCCCGGCAGTTGCGCTTCCAGTTCCGCCAGGAGCGCCGGACCCAGTCCCTCTGGGCGTTCCCGACGGCGCAGGAACAGGCCTCGCTCCACGCCTGAACGTCGTTTCGCGGCCCCGGGACCCGCCCGACCACCCGCTTCGCGGGCGGTGCCCCGTCCTCGGGCACTCGAAGTGCGAAGCACTCCTTCGGCCCTGCGTCCTTGCAAGCCCGGCCCGCGGACCTCGCCAGCCACCCGGCCAGGGTGCTGGTGGCGATTCGGGCTAGAGTCCTCCTCGCTGTGAGGATCACCGTGCTCGGCAAGTCGCCGGCCTGGCAGGACGCGGGCGGGGCGTGCAGCGGATACCTCGTCGAGGGCGACGGCCGCTGCGTGCTGCTCGACTGCGGCAACGGGGTCTTCGGGAAGCTGCGCGAGGCGCGCGCCTTCACCGACGTGTGCGCGGTCGTCATCTCGCATCTGCACGCTGACCACTTCATCGACCTCGTCCCGTACGCCTATGCGCTCGCCTACTCGCACCAGGCGAGAGCGGCGGGCAGCCGCCCCGTGCTCTACGCCCCGCCCGGGGCGCGCGAGACGTTCCGGCGCATCACGGGGGCATGGCAGGCGGAGGAGCTGATCGAGCAGGCCTTCGAGCTGCATGAGTACGACCCGGCGGCGGAGCTCCTGCTCGACCCGCTGCGCGTGCGCTTCCACGAGGTCCCGCACTTCATCCGCACGCATGCCGTGCAGATCCACGCAGAGGGCGCCAGCTTCACCTACGGCGCCGACTGTCGTCCCAACGACGCGATCGTCGCGTTCGCGCAGGGCACCGACCTGCTGATGCTGGAGGCGACGCTGGAGCAGCCCGAGGAAGCGGGTTGCCGCGGCCACCTCACGCCCGCCGAGGCCGGCGAGCACGCGCGGCGCGCGGGCGCGCACCGGCTCGTGCTCACGCACATGTCGGCCGACCACGACGCCACGTGGGCGCGCGGAGAGGCGGAGCGCACGTTCGGCGGGCCCGTCGAGCTGGCCAGCGAGGGCGCCGTCTACGAGATCGCAAGCTAGTCTCGGCGTATGCCTCCGGAGCGGGACATGTTCGCGAACTTCGAGCGTATGCGGCGCGAGATGGACGAGCTGTTCGGCGACGTCTTCCACCGCTCTGGGATCGCGCCGCGCAAGCGCGCCGGCTTCTCGCCCGCGGTCGACGTCTCCTATGCCGACGACCCGCCCCGCGCGATCGTGACGGCCGAGCTGGCCGGGATCGACGCCGACCGCCTCGGCCTGGAGATCCAGGGCCGCGAGCTCGTGCTGTCCGGCGAGCGCCGTGCGACGCCGCCGGAGGGACGCGTCTACCAGCAGGTCGAGATCGAGCACGGCCCCTTCCGGCGCGTCGTGCAGCTCGGCGCCGACGTGCGCGCGGAGGAGGCGAAGGCGGTCTACGAGGACGGGCTGCTGCGCGTCGAGCTGCCGCTCGCAGAACCCGAGGCACGCCGTCACAGCGTGCCGATCGAGGTGCAACAGCCGGCGGACGACGACCAGGCCGACGGCCCGCGGGCGCCGCGCGGATGATCGAGGTCGGCAGACCGGGCGGCGCGCGCGAGATCGAGGTGCCGACGCAGCGTGGGCTGCCCGCGACGCTGCCGATCCTGCCGCTGCGCGACACCGTCACGTTCCCCGAGACGCTCGTCCCGCTCGCCGTCGGCCAGGAGCGCTCGATGGCACTGATCAACGACGCCTTGGGCGGCGACCGCCTGATCGCGATGGTCGCCAGTCGCGACCCGGAGATGGAGGCGCCCGGCCCCGAGAACCTCTACGAGGTCGGCGTCGCGGGCGTCGTCGCGCGCATGCTGAAGGTCCCCGACGGCACGCTGCGGATCCTCGTGCAGGCGACCCAACGGATCCGCGTCACCGGCTTCGCGCAGACTGACCCCTACCTCGTCGCAGAGGTCGAGGAGCTGCCTGACATATCGACCACGGAGACGCCGGAGCTGCTCGCGCTCGTGCGCAACGTGCAGGCGACCTTCACGAACATCGTCGAGCAGGTCCCGTATCTGCCGGAGGAGCTGCACGTCGCGGTCGCGAACCTCGACGAGCCGGGGGCGCTCAGCCATCTGATCGCAGGCGCGCTGCGGCTCAGAACCGAGGAGAAGCAGGCGCTGCTCGAGGAGCGCGACGTCGCCAAGCGGCTGCGGCGCTTGTCGGAGGTCCTCGCGCGCGAGCTGGAGGTCGTCGCGCTCGGCTCGAAGATCCAGTCGCAGGTCCAGTCCGAGCTCGACAGAACGCAGCGCGAGTACTTCCTGCGCCAGCAGCTCAGAGCGATCCAGGACGAGCTGGGCGAGGGCGACGAGATGCTCGCCGAGGCGAACGAGCTGCGCGAGCAGCTCGACGCGCTCGAGCTGCCGGACGAGGTGCGTAAGCAGGTCGACCGCGAGCTGGCGCGGCTGGAACGGCTGCCGCCGGCGGCAGCCGAGCACGGCGTCATCCGCGGCTACCTGGAGTGGATCGCTTCGATGCCGTGGAGCGAGCGCACGGAGGACAACCTTAACCTGCGCCATGCGCGCAGAGTGCTCGACGAAGACCACTACGACATCGAGCAGGTCAAGGACCGCATCCTGGAGTTCCTGGCCGTGCGCAAGCTGATCGCCGGCCGTGAGGACGGCGCCGGCCCGGCGCGCAGCTCGATCCTCTGCCTCGTTGGCCCGCCCGGCGTCGGCAAGACGTCGCTCGGCAGATCGATCGCCCGCGCGCTCGGGCGCAGATTCGAGCGCATCAGCGTCGGCGGCGTGCGCGACGAGGCGGAGATCCGCGGCCATCGCCGCACCTACATCGGCGCCTTCCCCGGCC
>JBJMLB010000090.1:0-30317 GCA_045805465.1 Conexibacter sp.
CGCAGCAGCTCCTTCTGCTTGACGCCGAAGCGCTGCTCCTCGTCGACGATCAGCAGCCCGAGGTCTCTCGCGCGCACGTCGCGCGAGAGCAGCCGGTGCGTGCCGATCAGGATGTCGACCTTGCCCTCACCGAACGCTCTGATCGCCGCTCTCTGATCGGCCGCCGGGCGGAAGCGCGAGACGTGCTCGATTGTGAAGGGGTAGTCCTTCAGCCGCTCGGAGAACGTGCCGAAGTGCTGCTGCGCGAGGATCGTGGTCGGCACGAGCACCATCACCTGCTTACCGTCATTCGCCGCCTTGAAGGCGGCGCGCAGCGCGACCTCGGTCTTGCCGTAGCCGACGTCGCCGCAGACAAGGCGGTCCATCGGCCGTGCCGTCTCCATGTCGATCTTCACTTGCTCGATCGCCTCGCGCTGGTCGGGCGTCTCGCGGTAGGGCCAGGCGTCCTCGAACTCGCGCTGCCAGTCGCTGTCGGGCGGGAAGGCGTGGCCCTCGCGGCGGCGGCGCTCGGCGTAGAGGTTGATCAGCTCGCCGGCGAGCTCCTGCGCGGCTCTGCGAGCGCGCGACTTGATGGTGTCCCAACGTGTGCCGCCGAGCTTGGAGAGCGGCGGATGCTCGCCGCCGGCGCCGACGTAGCGGCTGATCTTCGCGAACTGGTCGACCGGCAGGAAGACCTTGTCGGTGCCCGCGTACTCGAGGTTCAGGTAGTCGCGCGTGACGCCCGCGACGGTCTTCGTGTCGAAGCCGGCGAAGCGCGCGAGGCCATGGTCCTCGTGGACGACGATGTCGCCCGTGCGCAGGTCGGTGAAGGAGCGCAGGGCACCGCGGCGGCGCCCGCCGGCCGTCGCTCCGCCCGTGCGCGCGGCGCGGCGGCGGAACAGCCGGTGCTCCGGGATCACCGCGAGTCTGAAGCCGGGCGCGATGAAGCCGTCACGCAGGCGCGCCTCGGCGAAGGCCAGATCGGCACCCTGGGGAGCGCTACCGTCGACCCAGCGGACCTTCAGGCGGCCGAGGTTGTAGGCGGCACGGTCGCCCTCGCCTCTGGCTCCGAACGCGACCACGGTGCGGTAGCCGGAGCGCACGAGCTTCTCCAGCTCCGGCTCGGCGTCCTTCACGCTGCGGGCGGCGACGTCGGCTGCCTGGCCGCGGAACTGGTACGGCTGGTCCTGGTCGATCGCGGAAAGGCGGATCTTGGCGCGCGCCGCGAGCGCAGTCTCGATCGCACCGGGCGCGATGTAGAGGTGGTGTGCGTCGTCGTCGTGGAAGGCGGCGACGACGTCCTGCCAGTGGTCGACGAGCGCGGGGGCGATCTCCTCCTCGGCGGCGACCAGCACGGCCGCGTCGGGGACGAGGTCGAGCATGGCGTGGAAGTCCCCGACGGGCAGCAGCTCGGCGACGTCGCGGCGCTCCGCGGCGTCGTCCGCGATCGCCGCCGCCTCGGCCAGCTCGCGGTGCTCGGCCGCCAGCTCGGCGGCCGGCGCGATCTCGACCCGCTCGACGTCGCCCAGCGAGCGCTGCGTGAAGGTGGAGAACCACCGCAGCGACTCGATCTCGACGTCGAACATGTCGACGCGGATCGCGTGGTCCTCGGTCGCGGGGAAGACGTCGAGCAGCCCGCCGCGGATCGCGAACTGGCCGCGGTCCTCGACCTGTTCGACGCGCTCGTAGCCGGCCGCGACGAGGTCGGCGGCGCACTCGTCGAGGTCGAGCAGCTCGCCCTTCTTGAGGACGAAGCCGTGCGGGCGCAGTCTCGGATCGGGAACCTTCTCCGACAGAGCGACGGCGGAGACGACCACGACGGGAGCGCCGTGCTCGCGTTCCGCCTCCTCGAGCAGCGCGTCGAGCGCCGCGACGCGCAGGCCCACCAGGTGCGGCGGCGGCGCGAGGTGCGACTCGTACGTGACGCCGCGACTCGGGTAGAAGCGGACCGGCCGCGGTGCGAGCCAGGTCTTGAGGTCCGCGGCGAGATCGCGCGCGTGGCGGTCGTCCCCCGCGACGACGAGCAGCGGCTTGCCGGGGTCCTCCTGCGCGAGCGCGGCGACGACGTACGGCTTCAGCGACTGCGAGACGAAGGCGTGGCCGCCGGCTCTGGCGAGCTTGGTCGTGGCCGGGTCGTCGGCGGCGTATGCGAGGAGAGCGCTGAGCATCGGTTCGGGCACGCGGAACGGCCGCGCAGGGCTGCGCGGCCGGTGCTGGTTTGAGTGTACGTCGGGGGTGGGCTCGGGCGCGGTGCGGCGCTCCGCTCAGGCGGCTGCGGTGGCGCGCGGCGTGCGCTGCGGGCATCGAGGGCAGTGCGGCGGTCGCCGCGCCCCGGCCGCGCCGCGCTCTATGGCCCCCGATCCCCGGTCCCGCATGCACCGGATTTACGAATGCGGATCTATGCATCCATAGGATGCATAAAGGGACAGTGCTCCCGGCAAGCCGCGGGAATTGCGCAAACCGAGCCGCGGAACGTGCAGGAGGAGCGCAGGGACGGCGGCGCAACTGCTCCCCTCGATGCCTGCGGCGGCGCGGCGTGGCGCAAGCCCGTCGGAGCGGAGCGCTACGCGGCGAGCGACCGCGCGCCGAGCACGATCGACTCGGCCACGTCGGCGGATTCTTCCACCAGCGCCGACACGTCCGCCGCAGGCTCCCGGAACTTCCCGAGCACGTACGCCGCCACCCGATCCGGATCCGTCGTAGGCGGCCGGTCCACCCCGATCCGCACGCGGGCGAAGTCGGCTGAGCCGAGCTCGCGCTTCAAGGACTTCAGCCCGTTGTGGCCGGCGAGGCCGCCGCCGATCCGGGCGCGGATGTTGCCGAAGGGCAGGTCGATCTCGTCATGCAGCACCAGCACGCGCTCCAGCGGAACTCTCAGGGCGCCGCGCGCGGGACCGACGGAACGGCCCGCCTCGTTCATGTACGTCTGGGGAAGCAGAACGGCCACGCGCGGCTGGTCGACGCCGACGCCGGGCGACCCGGCGCGGCCCTCGGTGAGCAAGCCGGCGTACTTCTGCTTCGCGCGCGGCAGGCCCCAGCGCCCCGCGAGCACGTTCGCGACCTCGAAGCCGATGTTGTGGCGCGTGCCGGCGTACTCCGAGCCCGGGTTGCCGAGCCCGACGATCAGCCAGTCGGCGCGCCCCGCTCCAGGCAGGCGCACGGCCGCGGTGCGGCTACTCGCCGTCCGAGGAATCGCCCTCGGCGGCGGCCTCGCCCTCGGCGCCGGCCTCGCCGACGACCTCGGTCTCGGTCTCGAGCTCTTCGTCGGCCTCGGTCGAGAGGCGCGGCGGGGTGAGGGTGACGACGACCGTCTCGGCGTCGTCGAGCAGCTCGACGCCCTCGGGCGCGGTGACCGCGTCGAGCGTGATCGTGTCGCCGATCTCGGCTCCCGACACATCAAGTTCGATCGTGTCGGGGATCGCCGCCGGCAGGGCCTCGATGTTGAGCTCGCGCGTGACCTGCTCGAGCACGCCGCCGGCCTTCACGCCGGGCGCGTCCTCGGTGCCGGTCAGCTCGAGCACGACGACCGCGCCGATTCTCTGTCTGAGGTCGACGCGCAGGAGGTCGATGTGCATCGTGTCGCCCGTGACCGGGTGACGCTGCTGGTCCTTCAGCACCACCGGCGTCTCGCCCCCGCCCGCGACGGTGAGCGTGATGACGGCGCCGCCGTGGGCGAGCGCCTGGCGCAGCGTGCGCGCCTCGACCTCGAAGGCGATCGGCTCGCCTTCGCCGCCGTAGACGACGCCGGGGACGAGCCCGGAGCGGCGCAGGCGGCGGGTCGAGCGGGAGCCCTCGACGGAGCGAGGAGCGACGGTGAGTGTGGTCGTGTCGTCGGCCATGAGCGGCGAGGGAGCTTAGCGCAGGCGCGCGTCTCGCTGCAGCCACAGCGTGCGTGCCCCGACGCGATCGGCGCGTAATCGTGCGCACTCTGCACTCCCGGCGCTACGCTCATCCCATGGGAGACGAGACGCTTCTCGTCGCACTTCTGGGCGGTCTGCACCTGCTCGGCTTCGGCTTCGCCGCCGTGCTGCTGCTGCCGCTGCTGCGAGACGAACGGGTCGTCCCGCTCGCACATCGCGGCGAGGAGGAGGACGACGGCGGAGGCGGCGGCAACGACCGCGTCGACCCGTGCCCGCCGCGCGGTCCGCGACCGGGCGGGATCCCGTTGCCGGACGCCGTCCCCGCGCGTGTGCGCCTGCGCGAGCCCGTGCGGCTCGCGGACCTGATCCCTGCGCGCGGGCGCCGCGAGCACGCGCCGACGCCGACGCGCACGCCGGTCCGCGGCCGGTAGCTACGAGCCGCCGCGCAGCGGCACGTACTGCCGCACCGTCGCCTGCCCGGCGGCGAGCGCGCCGAAGGCGGGCTTCTTCGTCCAGTCGAGCCGCACGAGGCCCTTCTGGTGCAGCGGCGGCGTGCCCCACGGGTTCCCGCCGCCCCAGAACGGCCGCACCCGGAACTCCTGCAGCGCCCAGTAGACGCTGCCCGTGAGCCATGGCTTGGACGCGAACACGCCGAGATGGAAGCGCACGAAGTCCTCCTGGAACGCATAGGTGCCCTTCTCCTCCAGCGGCCCGTCGCGATTCGCCTCAGCGCCGTACTCGGTGACGACGATCGCCTTCTTCGGGTAGCAGCGGCGCAGGTCGTCGAGGAAGCTCGAGAGCTGGTCACGGTCGGCGATGTTGCCGCCGAAGCCCGTGTACCAGCCGAAGTAGTCGTTCATTCCCAGCAGCTCGATCGGGCCGTAGGCCGCCTGGCACGGGGTCTCCGGATGGCCCGCGAACGCGAGTGCGACCGGGCGCGTCGGGTCGAGCTGCTTCGCGAGCGCTGCGGCGGCGGCGATGTAGGAGGCCTGATTGCCTCCGGCGACGCTCGCCATCTCGTTGCCCACCGACCAGGCCGCGACGGACGGGTGGTTGCGGTTCGCGAGGATGTTCGCTCTCAGCTGGTCGAGCGCGACGCTGCGGAACTGCGGGCGGCCGAGGTCCGCCTCCGGCAGCTGATAGGTCGCCGGAATCTCCGACCACAGCAGGATGCCCGCCTGGTCGGCGAGGTCCTGGAAGTCGGGGTCGAGCGGGTAGTGCGCGCGCAGCAGCGTCGAGTGCGACTCCTTCATCAGCGCGACGATCCGTCGGCGCGTCGCGTGGTCCATCACCGGGCCGTTCGTCAACGTGTCCTCGTGCAGTGCGACGCCGCGGAAATGGACGACGGTGTTGCCGTTGAGGACGAGCTGGCCGTTCTTCACCGCCAGCGTGCGGATGCCGGTGCGCAGCGAGTAGCCGGCCGCCGGCGTCGCTCTCGCTCTCCCCTGCGCCGCCGTCGCGGTGAGTCGCACGCCGTACAGGCTCGGCTTCGCCGGCGACCACAGCTGCGGGCGTCTCACGACGAGCTGGCGGGTGAACGTCGCGCTCGCGCGGGCCGGAATCGCCAGCGCGCCGAAGTCGATCGGCGCTCTGCCGAAGCGGCCTCGGAGTTGCACGAGCTGGGTCGCGTGCGAGAGGTTGCGCACGCTCGCGCTTGCCGTGATCCTGGCGGCGCAGCGCGGGCAGGCCAGCTGCGGCTGGACCTGCACGTTCTCGATGTCGACGCGGTCGACGGCGCGCAGCGAGACCTCGCGCAGCAGCCCGCCGTAGTTCCACCAGCCGCCGGGAGGGACGGGGATCTCACCCGGTGCTCCGGTCGGGTCGTTCGACGGGCGGCGGTTGTCGACGCGCACGACCAGGCGGTTGACGCCCTTGCGCGCGACGTTCGGCAGGTCAAGCTCGAACGGCACGTAGCCGCTCACGTGATCGCCGAGCTTGCGGCCGTTGAGCCAGACGCTCGCGCGGTAGTTGACCGACTCGAAGCGGGCGATCCACGCCAGCGCTCTGTCGTGGGAGGGCAGGCGGAAGTCCTTGCGGTACCAGGCGATCGAGCCGAGGAAGCTGGCCTGGCTGTCGTCGGCGGCGTTCCAGGCGTTGGGGACCGCCGTCGTGATCCAGCCGGCGGTGCTCGACTGCGCGTAGAGCCGCTGGGCGAGGCCGACGTCGGTCGGGTCGAGCCGCTTCAGCCAAGAGCCGTCGAGCAGGAAGCGCTCGTCCTGGCCCTCGATCGCGTGGGGTCTCGCGCTCGGCGTCTCGGCCGTGTAGGGCGCTGCCGTGCCGCCGGGGACCGCCTTGGCGGCGAAGGCAGGGGAGGCCGACAGCGCAAGCGCGACCAGGGGGAGGAGCAGCAGACGACGACGGCGCATCCGTCCGGCAGCGTACGACAGCGACGGGACGGGCGAGAAGTCAGGCGTCTGACGGGCAGGCGGCCTGATGGCCGATCGGGCGGCTCAGCGCCCGCAGATCGACCGTCAGACCGTCGAGCACGTCGCCACCGCGATGGACGTCGACGCACTGCACGATCGTCGTGCGCGTCGGCGTCTTCCAGACGACGCGCGCGACGCCGTCGTGGCCGCCCAGCGAGAAGCTCGTCGAGGCGTCGAGGCGCACCAGCACGACCTTGCCGGAGGCTCTCAGGCGGGACGCGGTCGCGCGTGCGTCGGCGACGCATGACGGCCGCTGCGAGCAGCCCTGGATCTGCTCGATCATCGCGGACGCGTCCCCGCGCGCCTGCGCCCGCAGCAACGACAAAATCGCATCCTGCTCCGCGCCATTCGCACTCAGCACCCGCGCAAGGCCCAAGCTGATCGCCACAAACGCCAGCACGCCCAGCACAAGCAGAAGGATCCGAGCCGGGCGCCGCATCGCGCCGGCATCATCGCCGATCGGGCCGAGGCGCGAGCTTGCGCCGAGCGGTCTCTGCTTCAGGGCCGATCGGCGCAAGTCTCGCGGCCTCGGCACCGCCACACACGCTCAGAGCAGCGGCGGCCCAGACGACGGCGGAGCGGAAGGCGGATCCTCCCCACTCAGCTCAAGGAAGCGTTCGACCGACAGCTCCTGACGCTCGAGCCGCTGCGCCAGCTCGCGCGCGTGCTCGGCGGCCAGCTCGGCGAACTCGGCCAGGCAGCGCTCCGGGTCGTCGGGCAGCGGATAGATGCGCGCGAGATCTTGCTGGGCGCAGGCAATCCCCAGCGGCGGCCTGCCCTCCGCCAGCGTGCGCGCACCGCACACGGGCGCGACGACCAGATGGCGCTCGGGCGCGACCAGCGCCACCGGCAGCAGGCGGTGCGCCGGCAGCGTCGTGCGCAGCTCTACCGAGCGCTCGACGGTCACGTCGCCTTCGGCCAGCTGTTCGAGCGGCTCGCGCCAGACGTCGAGCACGGTGTCCGCGCCGACGAGCGCGTCGCGCAGGGCGGTCGCCTGCTCGAGGTAGAGGCGGGCGGCCTCCTCGCGGTCCTCCGCCTCGCCGAGGTCGAGGTCGCAGGGGACGCGCAGCAGCTCACGCGCGGCGATCGTCTCGCCGGCGCCGCGGTGCCCGCGGGCGACGTAGGTCTGGATTGTGCCGAGGTCGCGGCGGCCGTGGAAGACGACCGTGACGGCCTCGCTGACCGGCAGGCCGCCGACGGCGAGCGAGACCGCGGCCGCGTCGGACGCGTCGAGCAGGGCTCGGCGCAGCAGCTCCTCGGCTGCGCCGTCGTCGGGGGAATGTGCTGCGTCAGTCATCCCGCCACCTGTGCTCGATCGAAACCGTCTTGGAGACAGTGTGCCCGACCCGGTGGTCGCGATGCGAGGAGAACCGTGCCTGCGGGTAGGCTTGCCGCGATGAAGCTGATCTACAAGCCGTTCGGAATCGTCGCCGGAATCGTCGGCGGCCTGCTCGCGCGGCGCCTCTTCACCGTCGTGTGGGGCGCGATCGACGACCAAGAGCCACCGGAGGCGAAGACCGAGCGCGCCAGCTGGCAGAGAGTCCTCGCAGCCGCCGCGATCCAGGGCGCGACGTTCTCCGCGACGCGTGCCGCCGTCGACCGCGCGGGCGCGAGAACGTTCAAGCACCTGTTCGGCATCTGGCCGGGCGAGCGGGACCCCGACAAGGCGTAGCCGCCAGCCGTGGCAGGTTCCGACCGCCGGACGACTATCTGGTAGGAATGGGTTCATGGTCAGTCGCTCCCGCTGGGGGAGTCGGGCGGCGGCCAGACCGGAAGTGCCCGGGGGAACACGACGCGCAGCGCTGTCGGACACTCGGGTCATCCGGGCGCTTGCCGCCCACGAGCATCGATCGGCAGCGCTGCTGCTCGCGCTCGTCGTGCTCGCCTACCTGTGGCCGGTGCTCCTGGCGGGCCGTGTGCTCACGCCGACGGCGCTGCTGTACGCGGAAACGATGTGGCATGCGGTGGCGCCGGCCGGCGTCGAGCGATGGATCAACCCGGACCTCGGCGACGTCGTCTACGGCTACTACCCGTGGGATGTGCTCGCGCGTGAGCTGATCCATGCCGGCACCTTCCCGGCATGGAATCCGCATGCCTTCGGCGGTACGCCGCTGTGGGCGAACTCGCAGGTCGCGTGGCTGAGCCCGTTCAGCCTGCCGCTCTGGATCCTTCCGCTCAACTACGGGCTCGGCGTCGCCGCAGCGCTGAAGCTGTGGTGCGCCGGCTTCGGCACCTACCTGCTCGGCCGGGAGCTGAGGCTCGGCTTCTGGCCCGCGATCCTCGCCGGCGTCGCCTTCGCGCTCTGCTCGTTCAACGTGGTGTGGCTCAGCTACGGCGTGTTCGTCTCCGTCTCGGCGGTGCTGCCGTGGACGCTCTGGCTGATCGAGCGGATCGTACGGCGCGGACACGCGATCGACGGCGCGTGGCTGGCGGCGATCGTAGGTATCGCCTTCACGGGCGGCCACCCAGGCACGCAGGTACACCTCGTCGGCGCGGCGGCGCTCTACGTGCTCGTCCGGACGGCGACGCACGGCGGCGTGGGGCCACGCGAGCGGGGCGTGCGCCTCACGGTCATCGGCGCCGCCATCGTACTCGGCGTCGCGCTCGCCGCGGTCGTGCTGCTGCCCGCCGAGCTGGCATCGCACCAGACGGTGGGCGCAGACGCTCGCGAGCACGGCGCCGCCATATTCCCCAGCTCCCACATGCCGGCCGGCGTCGCCCGCTCCGTGCTCTTCCCCGAGTGGTGGGGCCGCCCCAGTGAGGGTGTGTCGCTCGGTCCGCAGACGGCGTTCTATCGGGAGCGCACCTTCTACGCGGGCGCGATCACGGTCGCGCTCGCGCTGCTCGCGCTGCTCACACCGGGTGCCTGGCGCCGGAAAGCACCGTTCGCGGCACTCGCCGTCCTCGGTCTCGCGATCGCGCTCCGCACGCCCGGCCTCTACGACGCGGTCGTGCGCCTGCCCGGCTTCGACCGCGTGCAGAACGCGCGCATCCAGCTGTGGTTCCAGCTGGCGTTCTCGGTGCTCGCGGCGTTCGGGCTGCAGTCCGTCCTCGACGCCCGCGGCCGGATCGGTCGCGCGTGGATCGCGCCGGCGGCGATACTGCTCGCGGCGGTCGCGGCCATCGCGGCAGTCGGCCCCAGCGCCGGCGCCTGGCCGAACGCCTTCGAGCACATGCTGAGCCGCGGTCGCACCTCCGTCGCCGACACGCTCGGACTCGCCAGCGCGCTGTGGGTGCTCGCGTTCGCGGCGATCTTGATCGGGCTGGTCGTGTGCCTGCGCCGGCGCCCGAGTCAGCGCGCACCCATCGCGATGCTCATCGCACTGGTCGTGACGCTCGACCTGCTCCACGCCGCGCACGGCTACCAGCCGATGCCGCCCGCGGCGACGGCCGTCCCGCCACGCACGCAGGCGATCGCCTTTCTCCAGCGCCATCGCGACGCCGGACGCATGACGGGCATCGAAATGGTGGGCGCCGACTGGACGACGGTCTACGGTCTGCACGACGTCGTCGGGTTCGACGCGCCGCAGCCGACCTTTCGTCAGGGTCGGATCCTCCAGATGACGATCCCGTCGCCGGAAGCGAGCGGCGGCGGCTTGCCGTTCGACCCGAGGAGCCAGCGGATTCTCGGGATGCTCGGCGTTCGCTATCTGCTGTTTCCGCCGGGCGTGAACGCCTCGATCGACGGGCTCACACCGGCCTACGAGGGCTCGGAAGCGACGATTTTCGAGAACCAGGCGGCGGCTCCGCGTGCCTTCGTCCCATCGACCGTGCGCCCGGTCACGGGCGCCCGCGAGGAGTTTGCGACGATTGAAGAGGCGAGCTTTGACCCACGCCGAGAAGCGACGGCGCGCCTCGACGAGATCGACGGAAGGCCGCCGCCCACGCACGGACGCGGATCGGCGCACGTCGTGACCGACACCGACGCCTCGGTGACCATGAGCACGACGCTCGCGCACCGCGGGCTCGTCGTGCTTGGAGACACCTGGGGACCGGGGTGGTCCGTCAAGGTCGACGGGCGCCCGTCTCAGGCGTTGCAGGCGAACGCCGTCTTGCGCGGCGTGATCGCACCGGCGGGGACGCATGAGATCGTCTGGCGCTATCGCGTGCCCGGCTTGCGGCTCGGCGCAGCGGTAAGCGGCGCCGCCCTGATCGCGCTGGTCGCATGGGCGGCTCTGGCGATCGCAGGGCCGCGCCGGCGATCACACGGGCGCCCGCGCGCGGTTTAGCCTGCGCCGGGCCCCCCGCCGCGCAGCACGAAGCCGCGCTCGGCGAGCTCCGCGAGCCGATCCTCAAAGGCTGGGAAGTCGCGCTCCAGGAGCGCGTCGAGCGGGCAGGCGCCCGACGGCCCGACGGCGCGGACCCAGCGGCGCAGCACCGGCGCACCGGCGCGCTCCTCGGCCTCGGCGAGCAGGTCGAGCAGGATGCCCAGCTCGGGCCGGTGGTCGAGCTGGCCTGAGAGCAGCTCCAGCGGATCGGCGGCGAGCGCGGTGCAAAGCTCGTCCTCGGAGAGGCCGAGCAGGTCCATCAGGCGGGCGGCGCGGTCGGCGGCGTGCGCCATGGCGGCGGGGTGAGTGGCGAGATCGATCAGCTCAGAAGAGCTGGTTCTCGCCGCGGAAGACCTCGGACACCGAGCCGTCCGTGAAGATCTGGCGGATCGAGCTGGTGAGCAGCTCCGCGCACGGCAGCACGGTGATGTTGTCGGGCGCGCCGTCGCGCAGCGGGATCGTGTCGGTGACGACGATCTCGTCGAAGGCGGCAGCGGCGAGGTTCTCCCACGCGTTGCCGGAGAAGACGGCGTGCGTGGCGGCGGCGAGCACGCGCGTGGCGCCGGCGTCGCGGACCGTCTGCGCGGCCGCCTTGAGCGTGCCGGCGGTGTCGATGATGTCGTCGACGAGCACGGCCGTCTTGCCTTTCACGTCGCCGATCACGTAGCCGATCTCGGCGACCTGCTGGGCCGGGCGCTCCTTGTTGAGGATCGCCAGCTCGGCGCCGATCGTGGCGGCGAACTTCTTGTTCAGCTTCACGCGGCCGGCGTCCGGCGAGACGACGACGAGGTCCTCGAGGCCCTGGTCGGCGAAGTACTTGGTGAGCATCCACATCGCGGTCATGTGGTCGCACGGCTTCTGGAAGAAGCCCTGGATCTGGCCGGAGTGGAGGTCCATGGTGAGGATCCGGTCGATCCCCGCCGTCTCCAGCATGCGCGCGACGAGGCGGGCGGAGATCGGCTCGCGCGGCGCGGACTTCTTGTCCTGGCGCGAGTAGCCGTACCAGGGGCAGACGGCGATCACGCGGTGGGCCGAGCCGCCGACGGCCGCGTCGACCATCTCCAGCAGCTCCATCAGCGCGTCGTTGGCGGTGAGGCCGGTGCGCGGGTTGCCGCAGATCGGCTGGACGATGAAAACGTCGGCGCCGCGGATCGACTCCTCGAAGCGACAGTAGACCTCGCCGTTGGAGAAGGTCTTGAGCGTCACCCCGCCGAGGCCGATGTCGAGCTTGCCGGCGATGTCGGCGGCGAGCTGCTCGTGCGCGCGACCGCTGAACAGCATCAGCCGCTTGTCGTAGCCGATGTCGAGCTGCGTGTTCGGACGCTCCTGCGGCTCGGCGGCGCTCATCTCGGGAGCGAGTGTACGCCGCGGCGGGGACGAGACCGGGCTCATCTCGTCTCGCGCTCCCGGACGTGCTCGTCGTAGCCCTCGATGTTGCGCTGGCGCTCGCGCGCGATCCCGAGCGCGCCGGGCGGCACCTCCTCGACGATGACCGAGCCGGCGCCGATCCAGGCGCCGTCGCCGACCGTCACCGGCGCGACGAACGAGGTGTGCACGCCGCCGTGGACGCCCTCGCCGATCGTCGTGCGGTGCTTTCTGCGGCCGTCGTAGTTGGCGGTGATCGTGCTCGCGCCGAGGTTCGTGCCGGCGCCGACGTCCGCGTCGCCGACGTAGGAGAGGTGCGGGATCTTCGCGCCTTCCCCGATGTCGGAGTTCTTGACCTCGACGAATGTGCCGACCTTGCTGCGCTCGCGCAGGAGCGCGTTTGGGCGCAGGTAGGCGAACGGGCCGACGGTGGCGCCGTCGCGGACCTCGCACTCGGTCGCGAAGGAGTGCGGGATGCGGACGTCATCTCCGAGCGTGACGTCCGTGAGGGTCGTGAGCGGGCCGACGTGGCAGCCGGACCCGATCGTCGTGGCGCCGAGGACGCTGGTGAAAGGGGCGATCGTCGTGTCGTTCGCGATCTCCACCTCGGCGTCGATGACGGTGGAGCCGGGATCGACGATCGTGACGCCCTGCGCCATGTGGCGCGCGTGGATGCGCTGCTGGGCGATCGCGCGGACGGCGGCGAGGTCGCCGCGGTCGTTGATGCCGAGCGCGAGCGCCGGGTCGTCGACCGTGTGCGCGGCGACGACCTTGTCCTGCGCGCGCAGGATCGGGAGGACGTCGGGGAGGTAGAGCTCGCCCTGTGCGTTGTCGGCTCTGACCTGCTGGAGCGCGTCGAGCAGGTCCCCGCCGGCGAATGCGTAGACGCCGCCGTTGACCTCGCGGATCTCCAGCTCGCCGGGCGTCGCGTCGCCCGCCTTCTTCGTCTCCACGACGCGCTCGACGGCGCCGTCCGGCCCGCGCACGACGCGGCCGTAGCCGGTCGGGTCGTCGAGGATCATCGTCAGCATCGTCGCGCTGGCGTGGTGCTGCGCGTGCGTCTGTGCCAGCTCGCGCAGGGCGTCGCCGGTCATCAGCGGCACGTCGCCGCAGATGACGATGACCGGCGCATCGCGGTCGATGTGCTCGGCGGCGCTGGCGACCGCGTCGGCGGTGCCGCGCGGCTCCTGCTGGACGGCGAGGACGACGGTCGGGTCGGAGTCGCCGTCCCCGCTCACCATCGGCTCCAGCGCCCGGTCTGGACCGCCAACGACCACCACCTTTTGCGCCCCGGCGGCGCGCGCAGCGGCGATCGGCCAGGCGATCACGGGACGCCCGCAGAGCGGGTGCAGCAGCTTGGGCGTCGCGGAGCGCATGCGCGTTCCCTGCCCAGCGGCGAGGATGACGACGACCGGCGCGGTCACCGGCGCATCGTAGCCGTGGCTGGCCTGCGCCGCCGAGCGGCTGGACGCAAGCCGCCGAAGCCTCCCGCCACAGCCCCTAGAATCGAGCGGACCCGTTGGGGGGTCGTCTAATGGCAAGACTCCGGCCTTTGGAGCCGGCTATCCGGGTTCGAGTCCCGGCCCCCCAGTCAAATCGCTCGTTGTGTCTTCCGCTTCCGCCTGGGTGCCCTCAACAGCCTCAGGAGCTTCCTCATCCGACGCGAAGATCATTCCGAGGATCGCTATCGCCATCAGACCGGCTATCAGACCCGGGAAGAGCGAGTACCACCGAAATCCATCGTCGTTGATGCTGTAGGTCAGATATCCCAATGGACCGCCGATCAGTGCAGCGAATATCACTGATCCCCAAGGGATTCTTCGGCGTGGCAACTCGACACCGGAGTACTTGGCAACCTCGAGGGCAATATGCCCGATGAGCACTTGGTGCGCCCAGGTATCTCGTCCGAGCTCCGGGGTCGCCTCAAGATCACGCAGCAATTCGAGGTCCTGTCGGATAGCGGCACGTCGCCGAGGGCGACCGACGACCCCAACCCGCGCAAGTATCGCGGCGAGAAAGTCGGATGCCGCTCTGACGAGAGTCTCCATCGCGACAATTTTCGGCTAGTCGCCGAGGTCAAGCAAGTGCTAACCACGTTCAGCGCGAGCGATAGGCGTCAGCTCGATGCGCGACGGCGACGACTGAGACCGTATGCGCCTCAGCCTCGATGCGATAGATGACCCGATACGGCCCTCGGCGAGCAGACCAGTAGCCCTCCAGATCGAACCGCAGCGGCTTCCCGAGCCGATGCGGGTGGTCGGCGATTGCGCTGAGCGTCTCGACGACCGCGCCCACGACCGAGATCGGCAGGCGGTCGAGCTGGCGGCGTGCGGGCGGCATGACCCGCACGTCCCATGGCTGCTCGCTCACGCCGTAGCGTCGCGTCGGCGGTCGAGTTGCACCTGAAGCTCGGCGAGCGACGTGCCCGCCTCCCCAGCCGCGAGCGCCTGCTCGCTCTCGCGGATCTGATCCGTCGCTGACGGATCAGACAGGATCGCGAGCGTCTCCTCGAGGCTTTCGAGATCCTCCGGGCTGACCAGCACCGCGGCCGGCTTGCCGTTGCGCGTGACCACCACGCGGTCGTGCTGATCCTCGACGCGGTCCACCAGCTCGGACAAATGCGCCTTGACGGACGAGAGCGGAAGCGTCTCTGACATGACCAAGATTCTAGTCATGGAGGAACGTTCGTGCAAGCGACCGCGTCTTCCAGGCAACCCGCGCACCCCAGCCCGCGTCCCGTAAGCTCCCCGCTCCCGCCGCGAGAGGAGGCAGGATGAAGGAGTTCCACTGCGCCGCGATGGTTCCCGGCTGCAGCGCGCGCTTCGAGGCAGAGAGCGAGGACGGGGTGGTCTCGCAGGTCGTGCGTCACGCGCGCGACGACCATGGGATGGAGCACGTGCCGCACGACGTGCTCGACGCGGTCCGCGACCACATCCGCGAGGTCGGGTAGCCGGCGCACCGCCGGCTCGGCGAAGCTGGCTACGACTGGGGCACGCCGGCGAGGTCGCCGGGGCCGGCGCGTCCGCCCACGCCGCGGTCGGCGGCGCGCGCAAGCGCCTCGACGAGCCGGTCGAGCAGGACGATGCCGGCATAGCCGCCGTTCGCGTCGCAGCAGACGAGCGGGTCGAAGCGCCGCGCCGGCTCCCGCAGCATCGCGCGCTGCGCGACCTCCGGGACTCCGTTCGTCGCTCCGACGACGAGCACCTCGCCCACGGGCGGCTCGCCGCGTTCGCAGCCCTCGCGCGACTGCAGCCCGACCGGATGGCCGCGCGCGTCGAGCAGCACGACCCAGTCCAGGCCCTCGTCCGCCGCGAACAACGCCGCAGCGGCGCCCCTGGCGATCGGCGCGGACGGCGCCCCCTCGACGAGCGACGCCAGCGAGCCCGGCTCCAGCATCGCCGCACCGCGCTCGCGCACGTACCGGCTGAGCGGGAACGCGACCGGCGTGAGCGTCTTGCCGTGCACCCCGATCAGCGGCCCCTGCGCGAGCGGCACCCGCAGTCGCAGCAGCGCGTCGAGCTCCTCCACCCGGCTGACGCCGAGCGCGACGAGCGTCGCGCCGAAGCGGGTCGCGATGCGCTCGAGCTCGTACAGCAGCGCACGCTTCGCCGGGATGCGATCGACGTCGGCGACGAGCACGCCGCTGAGCTTCGCCAGGTCGGGGCGCAGGAGTCCGGTGAAGCGCAGCGCCGCATCCTCTCCTCCCACGTTGTCGACGGCGAAGCGGGCTCCGGCCGCGCGCAGCTCGCCGACGCACGCGACGAAGCGCGCCTCGTCGCGTCTGGCGACGCGCGGCACCAGCTCGATCACGAGGCCGTCGAGCGTCTCCGCGCGGGCGAGCACGCGCTTGACCGGGTCGCGCAACAGCGTCGCGGGCCGGAGGTTGAACGTGAGGAAGCAGCCGTCCGGCAGGCTCTCGCGCGCATGCAGCACAGAGCTGACGACATACGCGTCGAAGTCGGGCTCGAGCCCGCGGCGCAGCGCCTCCGTCCGCCACATCTCGGGCGCGGGCGCGACGGAGCAGCGCGCCACCGCCTCGTAGCCGCAGATCGTCCCGTACGCGAGATCGGCGATCGGCTCGTAGACGAGTCGGCAGCGCCCTCGGCGGTCGATCAGATGCGCGACGGGGGGTGCGACGGGCTCTTCCGCTGGGTCGGCATACGAGCCGTCTGCCACCTCGCGCGCGGTCACGACCGAGGTGGCCTCAGCCGCTCGGCCGGCGCGTCGGCGCGGGCCGCTCCGTCGCCTCGCGGCGCACGCGGCCGGCGGCGACGCCGCGCTCGGACGCCGGCCCACGCGGTGCGGCGATGCCGAGCACGCGCATCGCCTTCAGCCCGAACGACAACTTCTCGCGGCCGTCGGTGGAGTTGACGTCGAGGCCCGTGATCTCGCGCACGCGCTCGAAGCGGTAGCGAACCGTGTGGCGGTGGGTGATGAGGCGCGCGGCGGTCGCGTTGACGTTGCCGTCGCACTCGAGGAACGTCTCCAGCGTGCCGACGAGGTCGGAGGTCTCGTACTGCTCGTCGTAGGCGACGAGCTTCGAGACGGTCTCGTCGTAGAAGCGCTTGAGTTCGCCCGGATCGCTCATGTGCGGCAGCAGCAGCTGGTAGGTGCCGGTGTCGTCGTAGGACAGCAGCGCCTCGTCTTGGTCGCCCTCGACGACGTTCGCGGCGAGCAGCGCCTCGTTGCCGGCGCGGTGCAGGTCGACCGGGTCGCGCGCGACGCGGCTGCGGCCGACCGCGAACGCGAAGCCGCTGAGGTTCGCCTCCAGCTCGCGCAGCAGCGTCGCGGCGACGCGCCGTCCCGCCTCGCCGTCCGAGTCCGGGGCGAGCACGACGACCTCGTCGCCGTCCCCGTCGCGCGTGGCAACGGCAATCGCGCCCGGGGCGATCGAGCGCGCGGCGCGCTCGGCGAGCGCGAGCAGCCGCGCGCGCCAGTCGTCGTCGACCGTCGCGCGGGCGTGCGCGCGCACGACGATCACGCTGCCGCCGCGGTCGAGCGCGATGCCGAGCTCCTTGCCGCGCGCGACGAGGTCTCCGCGGTCGGCGATCTCCCGCCTCAGCACGGCGTGCAGGAACTCGGCCGCGGCCGCCTCGGAGGCGCGCTCCGGGCCGCGCACGCGCTCGACCTCGGATGCGACCAGCGTCGTGACGAAGCGCAGGAGCGATGAATCGATTCCCGCCCCCCCACCTTCGCGCCCGCGCAGCCGCAGCTGGCCCACGACCGCGTCGGCGACGCGCAGCTCGACGCGCTCGACGCCCTCCGCCTCGCGCAGCAGCGCGCGCTCCTCGGCAGGCGACCGTGCGGCGACCGCGAGCACGACGCTTGTGCGATCGATCAGCACGAGGCTCGCGTCGAGCGCCCGCGCGGCGGCGCGCACGATCTCCGGCAGGCCGGCGCCGGCGGCGACCGCTTCCGTGATCGCCTCGAGCGCCCGCAGGTCCGGCGTCGACGCCGTCTCGTCGCGCGTGTCCGGGGACATCGACGGATTGTAGGTAGATCGTGGTCAGGCGTCGCTGAACGGATTCTCCACGCGCACGCCGGCGTAGTCGACCGTGTCGCTCAGATCCTCCGACAGCACCACCTGACAGCCGAGCGTCCGGGCCGCTTCGAGGATCGCGGCATCCCAGTACGAGATCTGGAAGCGGTCGCGCGTCACGAGCGCAGCGCGCATCACGTCCGCCGTGATCGGCGCGACCGGGAACCGCTCGAAGGACCCGATCAGCTCGACCGCGTCGTCGTGGGAGATGGCGTCCGCCCGGCTCGCGCGCGTCGCCTGGACGTAGAACTCCTGGAGCACCTGGGCAGGACGTCCGTGTCAACGAACCGCACGCTCGTGCAGCTCGTCGCGGCTCAGGCGACCGGCCGCGCGAAAGCGATCGATTCGCTCCAGGACGGCATGTTGCTGTGCCTCGAGCCGGGCGAACTCGCGGTCGCGATTCGACAGCGAGTGCAGGAAGTCGCCGACGAGGGCGCTGACCGAGCTGCCGCGCTCGGCCGCACGCACGCACGCCTCGCGGTAGACGTCGTCGGGCACGGTGACGGTGATGTTCTTCACGCTGACGACGCTAGCCCAGGATCACAGTTCCTGTGCTGCACAGCTTCCTAGAAGAGCCGCGGCCAGTAGTAGATGACGCCGGCACCGGCGAGCACGCCAATGCCGACGAACGCGCCGGCCACCCACAGCGACAGCAGGCCGGCCGCGACCCGCTCCCAGACGCGCTGGTAGGAGGAGACGACCGGGACCAGCACGAGGCCGACGTAGACCGCCAGGCCGGCCACTCCGGCACAGATGGCGACGAGCTGTGTGACCGCGTCGTGACTCATGCGCGGCCGTCATGGTTCCACACCCCGCGGACCGCCGCGAACGCGGCGTCGACCGGGTGGGAGCCGACGGCGCCGGGGAAGCTGGTGCGCAGCGCGGCCGCGGCGCGCTCGGCGGCGGCGGGGCCGTCGGGGCCATGGAAGAGCCCGACAACGGTCGGTCCCGAGCCGGACACGAGCGCGTGGTCGGCGCCGGCCTCGCGCGCCGCCACGAGCGCCTCGTCGATCGACGGGCACAGCGAGCGGGCGGCCGCTTCGAGGTCGTTGACGGGCACCGGCAGCTCCCTGCGCGCGAGCAGCATCTCGACCGCGGCGCGCCGCTCCGCCAGCTCGGCGGCGCCGCGCGGCAGCCCCAGCCGGTCCGCCTCCTGGAACACGTCCGGTGTCGAGAGCGCGTGCGGCGAGGGCAGCACGAGCACGCCGTGGGAGGACAGCGGCGCGAGCGGCCGCACCTCCTCCCCCGCCCCGCCGACGAGCACCGGGCCGGGCGCGAGCTGCGACGGCACGTCGGCGCCGAGGCGCGGAGCGAGCTGCGCGAGCAGCGGGTCGTCGGGGCGGCCGGCGGCGTGCGCGACGAGCCGCAGCGCGGCGGCCGCGTCGCCCGAGCCGCCGCCCATGCCGGCGGCGACCGGGACGCGCTTGACGATCGTCAGCCGCAGCGGCGGACCCTCCCAGCCGCTCGCCGCACGGTATGACGCAAGCGCCTCGCCGGCGAGGTTCAAGCCTTCGACGCCGGCGCAGACGACCTCGTCCTCACCGCCCGCGCAGCCCATGTCGCCCGCGCCGACTGCCGCGGCGACCGGCGCCCCGCCGGGCAAGGGCTCCAGCGTCAGCTCGTCGGCGAGCGACAGCGGCTCGATCACCGACACCAGCTCGTGCAGCCCGTCGGCGCGCGTCTCCCCGAGGAACAGGCAGAGGTTCGTCTTGCCGGGCGCGAGCGCGTGGAGCGTCATGCGCCGACACGCTCCCACAGCTCGCGCAGCCGCTCCGGGGCGAGCCGCTCGGCACGCACGTCCGCCGGCTCGCCGAGCGCCTCCAGCTCGGCGCGCACGTCGTCGCGCGATGCTGCGCCCGCCAGCGCGAGCGAGCGAGCGAGCGCCTTGCGCCGGTGCGCGAACGCGCCCTGGACAAACGCGCGCAGCGCGGGCGGCGGCGCCTGGCCGCACCGCTCCAGCCCCACGAGCACCGAGTCGACGTTCGGCACCGGGAAGAACACCCGCCGCGAGATCGGACGCAGCACGCGCACGTCGCACGCGAGCTGCGCGAGCACCGACGGCACGCCGTAGGCCCTGCTCCCGGGCCCCGCCGCGAAGCGCTCGCCGACCTCCTTCTGCACCATCGCGACCCAGCGCGTCACCGTCGGCAGGTCCTCGATCGTGCGCAGGATCGCCCCCGCGGCGATCCCGTACGGGAGGTTCGCGACGACCTTGGTCGGCACCGGCTCCAGCGCCCCCAGGTCGAGCGTCATGGCGTCGCCGAGGTGCAGCGCCGTCGTCGCGGCGAACGGGTCGAGCGCGTCGCGCAGCGCCGGCTCCAGCGAGCGGTCGAGCTCGACGACGTGCACGAACGCCGCTCGCTCGGCGAGGTGCTCCGACAGCACGCCGAGCCCGCCGCCGATCTCCAGCACGACGTCATCCGGCCCGACCTCGGCCGCCCGCGCGATCACGTCGAGGATGTTCGAGTCGATCAGGAAGTTCTGGCCGAAGTCGCGCTTGGGCCGCACGCCGAACGCGCGCAGCCGGCGCAGCGAGGGCTGGGTCGGTTCGCCTGCCGACGTCCCCGCGGCGCGATCCCGCCCACCGCTCACCAGCCGAACAGCTCGGCGGCGTTGCGCTCGACCTGCGCCTCCAGCTCCTCGTAGGAGACGCCACGCTCCGCCGCGACCACCTCGGCCGTCAGCGTCACGTTCGCGGGCTGGTTGCGCTCCTTGCGGACCGCCTGCGGGGTCAGGTACGGCGCGTCGGTCTCGACCAGCAGGCGCTCGGCGGGGACGTCGCGCGCCGCGACGCGCAAGGCGGCGTTCGGCGGATACGTCACGTTGCCGGCGAACGAGATCCAGTAGCCGCGCTCGAGGCAGGCGTCGAGCCGGTCGGGCATCGAGAAGCAGTGGAGGATCACCCTCAGGCCCTCCGCCTGGCCGCCGAGCATCGAGAGCGTGTCGTCGTCGGCCGCGCGCGTGTGGATCACGAGCGGCTTGTCGGTCTCGCGCGCAAGCCGGATGTGCGCGGCGAAGGCGCGCTCCTGATCCTCCCGCGAAGCGGTCTGGCGGTAGAAGTCGAGCCCGGTCTCGCCGATCGCGCGGCAGCGCGGATGGGCGGCGAGCCCCTTCAGCTCCGCCAGGTCGGCGTCGTCGAAGCCGGTCGCGTGGTTCGGGTGGCGGCCGATCGCGACGTACACCTGCGGGAAGTCCTCGGCGATCTGCAGCGCGGCGCGGCACGAGTCGGAGTCGGTCCCGACCGTCAGCATGCGCCGCACGCCGACCTGCTCGGCGTCAGCCACGAGCCGCTCGGGCGCCGGCTCACAGGAGGTCAGGTGGGTGTGGCTGTCGATCATCGGACGCCTATCTGTGCTTGGGAAACAGCGGATCGAACTTTGCGACCTTGCCGCCCCAGCCGCGCGCTGCCGGTGTCGCGGCCCCGTAGTCGGTCTCGGGCCGTCCCAGCGCGGCGAGCAGCTTCGTCGTGCTCGCGGGCATGTACGCGTGCAGCAGCACCGTCACGACCCGCAGACCCTCGGCCAGGGTCGCGAGCGTCGTCTCGAGCGCGTTCGCCTGTGCGGGATCCTTTGCCAGCACCCACGGCGCGCGCTCCTCGACGTACTGGTTGAGGCGGCGCACGCGCGTCCAGATCCGCTCCAGCGCCTGGCTCGGCGCGACCTCGTCGAGCAGCGTCCCGACCTCGCCGGGCAGCGCGTTGAACCACTCCACCAGCTCCGGGTCGAACGCCGCCACCGGAACGACGCCGTCGCGGTAGCGCGCGATCATCGCGAGCGTGCGGCTCGCGAGGTTGCCGTAGTCGTTCGCCAGCTCGCTCTCGTAGCGGGCCTCGAAACCGGCCGTCGAGACGGAGCCGTCCTGCCCGAACGAGACCTCGCGCATGCAGTAGAAGCGCAGTGCGTCGGTGCCGAACTGCTCCATCACCGCGAACGGGTCGAGCACGTTGCCGAGCGACTTCGACATCTTCTCGCCGTCCATCAGCAGGAAGCCGTGGACGAACAGCCGCTTCGGCAGTTCCAGCCCGGCCGCCATCAGCAGCGCCGGCCAGTAGACCGCGTGGAACTTGAGGATGTCTTTGCCGATCAGGTGCACGTCCGGCGGCCAGAACGTGTCGGTGACGTCCTCCCCCTCGCGGCCGAAGCCGAGCGCCGTGTAGTAGTTCAGCAGCGCGTCGAACCACACGTAGAAGACGTGGTTCGGGTCCCACGGCACCGGCACACCCCAGGTGAGCTTGCCGCGCGAGAGCGAGACGTCGCGCAGGCCCTGCTCGACGAACGAGCGCGCCTCATTGAGCCGCGAGGACGGCGCGACGAAGTCCGACCCCTCGGCCAGCAGTCTCTCCAAGGGCTCCTGGAAGGCGGACAGGCGGAAGAACCAGTTCTCCTCCTGCTCGCGGTCGAGCGGGATGTGGTGGATCGGGCAGGTGTTGCCCTCGGCGATCTCGTTCTCGTTCTTGAAGTCGGCGCAGCGCGGGCAGTACCAGCCCTCGTACGTGCCGAGGTACGTGTGCCCGTTGTCGTGGACGCGCTGCATCACCTCGCGCACGCGCTCGCCGTGGCGCGGGTCGGAGGTGCGGATGAAGAAGTCGTTGCTCGCCTCGAGCTGCGGCATCAGCGCCTCGAAGCGGGCCGCGTTGCGGTCGGCCAGCTCCTTCGGCGTCACGCCTGCTCTCTCGGCCGCGAGCGCGACCGGCTCACCGTGCTCGTCCGTGCCGGTGAGGAAGAAGACGTCCTCGCCCCGCTGGCGCATGTGCCGCGCCAGCACGTCCGCCGCGATCGTCGTGTACGCATGCCCGAGGTGAGGCTGCGCGTTGACGTAGTAGATCGGCGTCGTGACGTAGTAGGACACGGCGGCGAAGCCTAGTGTGCGGCGCCCTGCCGGCGCGCCCGCCTCACTCGGCGTCGGTGAGCGCCTTGTACAGCGCGTTCGCCGGCACGCCCGTCAGCTCGGCGACGACCGTTGCCGCCGGACGCGGCTTCGCGCCGGCCTCGACGAGTCTGCGCAGCGCGTCGAGCGCGGGGGCGAGCGGCGCCTCGGCCTCGTCGGCGGCGCCGATCACGAGCACGACCTCGCCGCGCGGCGCCTCGTCCGCATAGCGCGCCGCCAGCTCGGCGGCCGTGCCGCGCACGACCTCCTCGTGCAGCTTCGTCAGCTCGCGGCAGACCGCGACGGGACGCTCGGGGTCGACCTCCGCCAGCACCGCCAGCGATGCGGCGACCCGCTTGGGCGACTCGAACGCGACGAGCGTCTCCAGCGTCGAGAACGCCGTTCTCAACTCGCCCTTCTTGCGCGGCAGGAAGCCGGCAAAGCGCCAGCGCTCGGCCGGCAGCGCGCTCGCCACGAGCGCCGCGAGCGCGGCGCTCGGACCCGGCAGCACCTCGACCGCGAGCCCCGCGGCGACGCACGCCTGCACGAGCAGGAAGCCAGGATCGGAGACGAGCGGCATGCCGGCGTCGGACACCAAGGCGACGTTCGCGCCCGCCTGCATCCGTCTCACGAGCTCGCTCGCGCGCTCGCGCTCGTTGTGCTCGTGGTAGCTCAGGAGCTGTGACGAGACCCCGTAGCGGTCCAGCAGCGTGCGCGTGCGGCGCGTGTCCTCGCAGGCGATCAGGTCGGCCTCGCGCAGCGCGGAGAGCACGCGCAGCGTCACGTCCTCCAGGTTGCCGATCGGCGTCGGACAGACGATCAGGCGGCCGGGCATCAGCGGGCGGCGCGGGGGTGGGTGGGCGGGATCCGATTCGCACCGTCGAGCGCGAGCGCGGCGGCGCCGACGAGCCCCGCCTCGGTGCCGAACTGCGCAGGGACGATCTGCGCGTGGGCGGACATCGTCGGCAGCGCGCGCCGCACCGCCTCGGCGCGTGCGGGCGCCAGCAGCAGCTCGCCCGCGGCGATCACGCCGCCGCCGATCACGACGACGTCCGGGTTGAAGACGTTCATGTACGACGCGATCCCGACGCCCAGGTTGGTGCCGATCAGCGTCAGCGCCTCGATCGACGCCGCGTCGCCGTCGTGCGCGAGCTCGGTGATGAGCGCGCCGGTGATGTCCCGGCCGTCGGCGTGCGCGCGCCCGAGCGCCGAGTCCGGCTGCTCGCCGGCGATCCGCTTGCCCTCGCGCGCAAGCGCGGTCCCGGAGGCGAGCGTCTCCAGGCAGCCGTTGTTCGGGCAGTGGCCCTGGCAGGGCGGCCCGTCGAGGTCGATCGTGATGTGGCCCAGCTCGGCGCCCGCGCCGATCGAGCCGCGGTAGGGAGCGCCGTTCAGAATCAGCCCGCCGCCGATGCCGGTGCCGATCGTCAGCAGCACGGCGTCGGTCGCGCCCTGCGCGGCACCCGCGCGCCACTCGGCGAGCGCGGCGACGTTCGCGTCGTTGTCGACCTCGACCGGCACTCCGAGCCGCTCGGCCATCAGGTCGCGGAAGGGGACGTCTCTCAACGGCAGGTTCACCGCCATCGTCGCCATGCCGCGGCGCTGGTCGATCAGGCAGGGGATCCCGAAGCCGACCGCGGCCACCTCGCTCGTCGTAGCGGCGCGCGCCTCCTCGACCGCCTCGACGGCCATGTCGAGCAGCTCGCGCTGTCCCAGCCCGCGCACCGAGCGATGGACGCGATGGTGGACGTTGAGGTCGGCGTCGACGACCCCGGCGAGCAGCTTCGTGCCGCCGAGATCGACCCCGATAACGCACTCCGGCGGCATCTCGGCCACTATAGACCGGCATGGCAGACGACCGTGACGACGTCTCGCGGCGCGGCGAGGGTCCGTCCTACCGCGTGCATCGTGCCGGCGACGCGCCACCGCGCGAGCCCGCCGGCGACGCCCCCTACACGCGCTACCGCTCCAAGCCGCGCGGCCTGCGCGAACGCCTCAGCGGCGAAGAAGCGGGCCTCGACGAGCTGCTCGAAGACGGCTCCGGCAGACGTCGGGAGCGCGGTCCCCGCGGGCCGCGTCGCCGTCGCCGGCTGCCGAGCCTGCGCGGGCGGCAGGGGGCGGGCGGGCGGGACGGGTCGCGCATCACGCCCCGGCGCGTACTGCTGTGGATCGCACTCGCGATCGGCGCCTGGCTCGCGCTCTCACTCGTGCTGTTCCTCCTCAGCGCGCAGATCGAGCAGGGCAAGGTCTCCGACGAGGCGAAGGCCGCGCTGAGATCGGCCGGCCCGATGCCGTTCTCGGCCAACACGATCCTGATCCTCGGCTCCGACGCGCGCCCCGAGGGCTCGAAGGAGCCGGGCGCCAACCCCGGCGGCCCGAGCCGCTCGGACACGATCATGCTGTGGCGCGTGGGCGGCGGCCACGCCTCGCGCCTGTCGATCCCGCGCGACACCGTCGTCGACATCCCCGGCCACGGACGCCAGAAGATCAACGCCGCCTACGCGTTCGGCGGCGCGGCGCTGTCGATCCAGACGATCGAGCAATACCTCGGCATCCCGATCAACCATCTCGTCGAGGTCGACTTCACCAACTTCCCGAAGCTGATCGACGCGCTCGGCGGCGTGGACGTGAAGACCGGCCGCGTCTGCTCGAGAATCAACGGCGGGCAGCGCAACGGCGGCGTCACGCTCAACCTGCACAGCGGGGAGAACCACCTCAACGGCAGACAGGCGCTCGCGCTCGCCCGCACGCGCAAGAACGACTGCAACCCTGCCGAGGACGACCTCACCCGCGCCAAGCGCCAGCAGCAGATCCTCAGCGCGATGAAGGGGCGGCTGCTCTCGCCGACGACGTTCGTCCGCCTGCCGTGGGTCTCCTGGTACACGCCGAAGACGATGCGCACCGACATGGGCGGCCCGGGCCTGCTCGGCTTCTTCGCCGCCGCGGCGACGAGCGGCTCGCCGCCGGTCGAGGTGCTGAGACCGTCGGGCTTCGAGACGCTGCCAGACGGCGGCTCCGGCCTCGACGTCTCCGACGCCGACAAGCAGGCGGCCGTGCAGCGCTTCCTCGCCGGCTGACGCGTCAGCCGGCGGCGACCACGACGAAGCGCCAGCGGGCGACGACGTCGCCGCCGACCTTCCAGCGCGCGAGGTAGCTGCCGACCCGGAAGCGCAGCGGCGTGACGGTCGCGACGCCGGCTGCGCCGGTCGTGACGGTGAAGCAGGTGCGCACGCCGGCGACGTCGAGGCGGCGCACGCACGTGCGGACCGCCGTCTGCGCATGCTGCGCGTCGGCGAACACGAGATCGGCCACGGCTCGGCCGCTCGCGGCACTGGCCGCAAGGCGATGCGTCGGCGTGCGCAGCGCGTCCGTGACCTGGCCGCTGAAGCGCTCTCCCGCGGCGCCGGCGAGCGCCGGCAGCGTCGCGAACGCGATCAGCGCCAGCGCGGCGCTACGCAGCGCTGCTCTTCGCGCCGGCGTCGGCCTTCTTCGCGCCGCCGTCGGACCCGGTCGAGGCTCTTCTGGCGTCACTGCTGCTCGTCCCCTCACCGCTGCTCTTGGCTCTGCTGCCGTTCGCCTCTGCGGCGCTCTTCTCGCGGGCACGCTTCTTCGTGCCGTAGTCGGTGTTGTAGAAGCCCGAGCCCTTGAAGTGGACGGCCGGCGCGTGGAGGACGCGCACGGCCGGCGCCCCGCACACCTCACAGCTGTCGAGCGCGTCGTCGGCCATGCGCTGCATCACGTCGAAGCTGTGGCCCTTGTCGCAGCGGTACTCGTAGATCGGCATCGTCGGAAGAAGGATAGAGTCCGCCCCCGATGAGCGACATCGTGACCATGGAGAAGGTCGTCTCGCTGTGCAAGCGGCGCGGCTTCGTCTTCCCGTCCTCCGAGATCTACGGCGGGGTCGGGTCGACGTACGACTACGGCCATTACGGCGTGCTGCTCAAGACCAACGTCAAGGGCGAGTGGTGGCGCGCGATGCTGCAGGACCGCGACGACATCGTCGCGCTCGACAGCGCGATCATCCAGAACCCGAAGGTGTGGGAGGCCTCCGGCCACCTCGCCGGCTTCACCGACCCGCTCGTCGACTGCCGCACGTGCAAGAAGCGCTTCCGCGCTGACCACCTCGACCAGCTCCCGTGCGGGCAGAAGCCCTCCAAGCACCCCGGCGAGGGCCCGGACTGCGACCTGACCGAGGCACGCGACTTCAACCTGATGTTCGAGACGACCGTCGGGCCGGTCAAGGACGAGGGCGCGACCGTCTACCTGCGCCCCGAGACCGCCCAGGGCATCTTCATCAACTTCAAGAACGTCCTGCAGTTCTCGCGCAGAAAACCGCCGTTCGGAATCGCGCAGATCGGCAAGTCGTTCCGCAACGAGATCACGCCCGGCAACTTCATCTTCCGGACACGCGAGTTCGAGCAGATGGAGATGGAGTTCTTCGTGCCGCCGGACGACGCGCCGAGATGGTTCGCGCACTGGCTCGCCGAGCGCGAGCGCTGGTACACCGAGCTGGGGATCCGCCCCGACCACCTCCGCCTGCGCGCCCACGAGGCGGACGAGCTGTCGCACTACTCGTCCAACACGAGCGACGTCGAGTACCTCTTCCCGATCGGCTGGAGTGAGCTGGAGGGGATCGCCGACCGCGGCGACTTCGACCTCAGCAGACACGCCGAGCACGCGAAGGAGAAGCTCGAGTACGTCGACACCGCGAGCGGCGATCGCTACGTGCCGCACGTGATCGAGCCGGCCGCGGGCGCCGACCGCGCGACGCTCGCCTTCCTCGTCGACGCCTACGACGAGGAGCAGCTCGAGAACGAGACGCGCACCGTGCTGCGCTTCCATCCGAAGCTCGCGCCGGTGAAGGTGGCCGTCATGCCGCTCGTCAAGAAGGACGGCCAGCCGGAGGTCGCGCGCGAGCTGTACGCCGACCTGCGTCGCCGCATGCAGGCCGAGTACGACGAGGGCGGCTCGATCGGCAAGCGCTACCGCCGCCAGGACGAGATCGGCACGCCGTGGGGCGTCACCGTCGACCACCAGACGCTCGAGGACAGAACGGTCACGCTCCGCGACCGCGACACGCTCGAGCAGGTCCGCATCGCGATGGAAGAGCTCGGCGACGAGCTCGAGCGGCGCCTGCGGGCGCCGTGGACCTCGCCGAAGCTGGCGACGGCGTAGTCCCGCGCCGACGCGCTAGTGCGCGTCGGCGATCAACGCGCGCGCCGCGGCGACCGCGGCGGCGAGGATCGGGCGCGGATCGAGCTCGGGCTCGATCAGGAAGCGCAGGGCGAGCCCGTCGGCGAGCGCCAACAGGACGCCGGCGACTGCATCGGGCTCGTCGCCCAATCTCACGACGCCCTCCGCCTGCCCCGCCTCCAGCGACGCGGCGATGTCGGTGCGCGCGACGCGCGCGAGCGTCGCCAGCTCGCCGGCGATCTCCTCGTTGCGGCGCGAGAGCGTGAACAGCTCGTGCATCAGCACGACGAAGCCGGGGTCGCGGCCGATCAGCTCCTCGAGGCTGCGCACGAGCGCGTCGATGAAGTCGTCGGCCGTGCGCGCGTCGCCGAGCGAGGCGGCGAGCGCGGCGAGGCGGATCTCCGAATCGCGCCGCACGACCTCGACGAGCAGCCGCTCCTTCGTGCCGAAGTAGTAGTGCAGCAGCCCGCGCGAGACGCCGGCCTCGCGCGCGACGTGGTCGAACGTCGAGCCGGCAGCACCGCGCGCTGCGACGCTCTCGCGCATCGCGTCGACGATGCGCTTCGCCTTGTCGCTCTCCAGCGGGCGGGTGGTTGCGTTGTCGGTAGCGGGAGTCGTGACGGCCATCGTCCGATCGTAGTCGGTTGGCCGGCCGGCCGATGCCGCGGGTGCCCGGCCCCTGAAGGCACCGAGGGGCGCCCGCAGGCGCCCCTCGAGACGAGACAGGACGAAGCGGCAGGCTCAGGCGGCGCCGCCCGCCGGCCCCGCGCTCGGCGCGGTGGAGCCGTAGTCGAACTCCTCCTCCTTGCCGAACAGCGCGTCGAGCACCTTCGTGCGCAGGTCCTCGCTGAGCGCCAGCGCGATCGCGGCGCCGATCGCCAGCACGAGCAGCTTGCGCCCGAGGCCGTGCTTCTTCTTGGCCTGCTTCTTCGGGCCCTCCTTCAGCGCGCTGCCGGCGCCCTTGAGCGCGTCGGCGGCCTGCTTGAGGTCCTTCTGCAGCTTCTTGTCGTCGACCAGCTCGCGGGGACTCTTGCCGTCGGCGATGCGCTCATAGGCGTCCTTCGCGGCCTCGAACGCGACGCGGAAATTGTCGCGCAGATCCTCGTCCTCGGCGAGCCGCTGGACCCACGGGCTCGTCGTCGCCGCTGCGGCGCTCGCCGCCTTCCTCGCCTGCTTCGTGCGTGTCGCCATTCCGGGTGCTCCCTTGCGCTCGCTTGCTCGGATGTGCGGCGAGCATACCCAGCGGCCTGCGCCGTCAGACGCGCAGCTCACGCGTCTTGCGCGGCGGCCAGTTGCTGCTCGACCAGTGCCATCAATTCGGTCGCGGACATCCCGAGCCCCGCGGCGAGCTTCATGAACGTCGTGAGGCGCGGATCCTTCTTCGCCCGTTCGAGCTCGCTCACGTGCTTGGAACCGAGCCCGGCGACGGCGGCGAGGGCCTCTTGACTGAGGTCGAGCTCGCGCCGCCGGCGTCTCAACGCCCGGCCGAAGACGGTGAGTTCACGGGCGTCTCCCATCACCCAGAAATCCTGCGCCACTCGTGGCTGGCATTCCACCGTCCAAGAAGTGACTTTGGTTGTCCATGGGCGGTCTTTCTCCCCCCACCGTGCGAACCCGCTGCTCAGGCGGCGGGTCGGCGTCGTGCGCGGCGCGGCGAGAGCGCGATCTCGAGCACCTCGTCGATGCGCGAGACGAAATGCAGCTCGAGGTCTCTGCGCAGGTGCGCGGGGATCTCGTCGACGTCCTGCGCGTTGCGCGCCGGCGCGATCACGTGGCGGATGCCGCTGCGCTGCGCGGCGAGCGCCTTCTCCTTCAGTCCGCCGATCGGCAGCACCTGGCCGGTGAGCGTGATCTCGCCCGTCATCGCGACGTCGGAGCGCACCGGGCGCCCGCTCAGTAGCGAGCACAGCGCGGTCGCCATCGTGACGCCGGCGCTCGGGCCGTCCTTCGGGATCGCGCCTGCCGGCACGTGGATGTGGATGTCGTGTCTGGCGAACCAGTCGTCGCCGAGGCCCTCCGGCGGATGCGAGCGGACGTAGGAGAGCGCCGCCTGCGCCGACTCCTTCATCACGTCGCCGAGCTGCCCGGTGATCGTCAGCTTGCCCGAGCCAGACATCGCGGTCGCCTCCACGAACAGCACGTCGCCGCCGGCCGGCGTCCACGCGAGCCCGGTCGCGACGCCCGGCTCCGACGTGCGACGGCGCGTCTCGCCGAAGACTCTGCGCTTGCCGAGCAGCTCTCGCGCCCGCGCGGCGCCGATCGTGACCTTTCTTCTCGCTCTCCCCTCGGCCACCTGGCGCGCGACCTTGCGGCAGATCGAGCCGATCTCCCGCTCCAGCCCGCGGACGCCCGCCTCACGTGTGTACTCGGCGATCACGACTCTCAGCGCCGCGTCGCCGAAAGCGATCTGTCTCGCGCTCAGCCCGTTGCGCTCGATCTGGCGCGGCACGAGGTAGCGGCGCGCGATCTCCAGCTTCTCCTCCTCCGTGTAGCCGGCGAGCTGGATCACCTCCATGCGGTCGCGCAGCGGCCCCGGGATCGTCTCGAGCGTGTTCGCGGTCGTCACGAACATCACGTCGGAGAGGTCGAACGGCAGGTCGAGGTAGTGGTCGCGGAAGGTCGCGTTCTGCTCGGGATCGAGCACCTCGAGCATCGCGCTCGCGGGATCGCCGCGGAAGTCCGCGCCCATCTTGTCGATCTCGTCGATCATGAACAGCGGGTTGCGCGTGCCGGCGTCGCGCAGCGCGCGCACGATCACGCCCGGCATCGCGCCGATGTAGGTGCGGCGATGGCCGCGGATCTCCGCCTCGTCGCGCACGCCGCC
>JBJMLB010000091.1:0-34645 GCA_045805465.1 Conexibacter sp.
CGAGCTCGGCGACGATCCGCCCGACGAGCGGGCGCGGGATCGCCGCCTCGCCCGCCAGCACACCGGCCAGCGCGAACGGCAGCCGCTCGGGGTCGACGTCCTTCAGCAGGTAGCCGACGGCGCCGGCCTGGATCGCGGCGAAGAGGTCGTCCTCGTCGGCCGAGACGGTCAGCATCGCGATCGCGGTTCCGGGCAGCTGCCCGGCGATCTCGGCCGCCGCCTCGATCCCGCTGCCGCCGGGCATGTGCACGTCGAGCACGCACGCGTCGGGCCGCTCGCGTAGCGCCGCCTCGACCGCTCCGCGGCCGTCGGAGGCCTCCGCGCAGACGACGAAGCCGCCGCGCTCGAGCGCGGCGCGCACGCCCGCACGCGCGGCCGCGTGGTCGTCGGCGATCAGGACGCTGCGACCGGCTCCGACCGACTCGCTCACGGCAGCGTCACCTCGATCTCGGTGCCGTCGCCGGGCGCCGAGCGGATCTGCGCGCGGCCGCCGACCGCGGCGGCGCGCTCGCGCATCGCCTGCAGGCCGAAGGCGCCGTCGGGAACGGCTGCGGGGTCGACGTCGAAGCCGCTGCCGTCGTCGCGCACGCGCAGGCGAGCGGGCGGCCCGGCCTGCAGCTCGATCGTCGCGCTGCGCGCGCCGCCGTGGCGGGCGGCGTTCGAGAGCGCCTCGCCGACGATCCGCGCGAGCGCGTCGCGTACGGCCGGCTCGACGTCGACGTCGGCGTCGGCCTCGATGTGCACGTCGAGCTCGAAGCGGCGGCCGAGCTCGCCGCCGATGCGCGCGAGCGTCGCGGGCAGCGGCTCGTCGACCGGCGCCCGCAGCGTCGAGATCGCGGAGCGCGACTCGGCCAGCGCGCGCTCGGCCGCGCCCAGCAGGCGATCGGTCTCCGGGCCTGGTTGCTGCGCCTGCAGGCGTCGCACCTGCGCGAGCAGGTAGAGGACCTCCTGCGCGACGCCGTCGTGCAGCTCGCGCGCGACGCGCCCGCGCTCCTCGATCGCCGCGAGGCGCGTGCGGTCCTGCTGGTAGTCGCGGATCTCCGCGACGGCTCCGGCCGCGAGTACGAGGTAGGCGGCGAGCGCGAGCACGTCGCCCGCGTAGAACCAGTTGACGTAGAGCGAGGGGACGAGCAGGTAGTTGAGCCACGCGAACGCGAGCAGCGCGATGCCCCACGAGAGCGGCACCGACAGACGGTCAGGGCGGCGCCGGGCACGCAGCGCGAAGCCCGCCGCGGCGACGACGACAAGCGCGAGGCAGGTCCCCTTCAGCGCGATCGAGGCGGGGCTGCCGTGGAGCGGCCCGTAGGCCGGGGACGCACCCGCGACGACCGGCGGCAGCTGCGGATCGAGCGCGGCGAGCACGAGCGCCAGCAGGGCGAGCACGCCGACGCTCGCGAGCGCGAGCACGCGCGCCGCGTGACGAGGCCTCGGAGAACGATTTCGTCGCGCGGTCATCGCACGCGGCGACTGCCCGACGACGCTGCTGGGGGAGAGCGCCGCACCGGCCAGCAGCGCGGCGGCCACCACGCGCCCTGAGACGGGCGTCCATGCGAGCGCGCCTTCGAGGCTGTGCCCGATCGCGCCTTGGACCGCGCTCGTCAGCAGGTTCGTGATGCCAAGCACGGCAAACGACGTCGCGAGCAGCAGGTCGGCGGCGAGCGGGGTGCGGCGATAGCGGCCCGCCGCCAGGAACGCCACGAGCAGTGCGATCAGCGCTGCGGCGGTCGCGATCTGCGCGTGCAGCGCGGCCCGTTGCGGCCCGTAGCGCAGGTCCGGCGTCGTCGCCACGAGGGCGGTCACGCCGACGCCGACCGCAAGCACCGCGAGCGACCCGATGCTGCCGCGGCGGCCGAAGGACGACGGCGGAGGCGCCTGCGCGCGGTCCGCTCCCGCGCCGAAGACGACGGTGCGCCCAGCCGGCGATGCGCCCGCCGAACGGCGGTCGAGCGTGCGCGCGGAGCTCACGACGTCGGAATTCCGTGGGTTGACATGGGTCTCAGCCTTCTCTTCGGCGCATGCGCGCAATCGCTCGACCCCTGCAAGACGGTGCGCTGACCCGAGGGACAGTCGGATCGATTGGCCAATCTGTCAGCGGGTAGCTCTGGTCCAACCCACGAGGGAAGGAGGACCCGTGTCAACCGAAGCGATAATCGCAATCGTCGTCGGCGTGCTGATTCTGCTCGTGCTGCTGGCGGTGCTCATCCCGCGCATGCGCGAACGCAAGCGTCAGCGTCAGCTCGAGAACCAGCGCGGCGAGCTCGCGAGTCAGCATCGCGAGGCGGCGGCGGCGCAGGCGACCCGTGCTCGCCAGGCCGAGAGCGAGGCCAAGCGCGCTGAGGCCGAGGCGGAGCTGCACGAGGCGCGTGCCGACCTGCACGACCGCGGCCTGGCGGACGATGAGATCGGCGACAGCGGCAACGGACGGGCCGACGTCGAATCGCGCGACGAGCCGTCCGTCCGGCGCGCGTAGCGCCGGCTGAGAGCTGGACGCGGCGAGCAGAGACGCCGCGTCACGGCGCCGGCGGCCGTTCCGCGCGGTCCCACAACACAGATGCTGTTGAGACGCATGCGACGACGCGCCAAACTCGATCGCATGCCGCACCTCGCCATGGCGCGATAGCGGATCTCGCATGTGATCCGCCACCGTCCCTCGTCGTTGCTGTCGGCCGATCGGATCGCAGCTACTTTCGGACCATGGCGCCTGCAATGCACACCACGACGGTTCGCTTCGACGAGGAGAACTGGCACCAGATGAAGGCCGCCTCCAGACGCGCCGGCGTCTCCGTCGCGCAGTACGTCCGCGACGCGACCGTCGCGCGCCTCGCAGTCGCCGTGCACCTGCCCGAGCTGGTTCGCCTACGACAGGACGTCGACCAGCTCAGAGCACAGCTCACCGGTCGCAGGGGGCTGGATTGGTAGCGGGCGACCCTGGATCTTCGTAGGCGGCCCACCGCCGCGAAGCGCGCCTCCGCCACGCCGGTGGCAGTCCCCCTCGCCACCGGCTCCGCTCGGAGCGCGACGCGCGCGTCCCGGTCGCCACTTCCCGGGCGGCCGGGCCGCGCACGCCCTGACGCCTCACCCCGCCCGTCTCGCCGCTAGAGGATCTCCAGCGCGCGCTCGATCGGCCGCGCAAGCACCGCGCGATCGTCGTTGACGACGATCGGGCGCTCCAGCAGCTGCGGCCGCTCGACCATCGCCGCGACGATCGCGTCCTCGTCGCCGGCCGCCGCCAGCTCTGCGGCGCCCTCCTCGCGCATCCGCAGCGCCGCGCTCGGGGGGATCCCCGCCTTCGCCAGCAGCGCGCGAAGCTCGGGCTCGGTGAGCCCCTCGACGTGGTACTCGACGCGCTCGAAGTCGACGCCGCGCTCCGCCAGCAGCTCGGAGAGCTTGCGGCAGGTGGTGCACGCGCGCTTCTCGTAGACGATGATCGCCATCCCGGTGGAGCCTATGTCACTGACGCGACACGAGATGGGTAGACGGCCCGACAGACGCGGGCGCGCACGTCGCGCACGATTCGCCCATGCCCCGCACCCGACGTGAGAGGATCGCCGCCATGCGCACGACCTACATCCCGAAGCTCTTCACCGCCGCGCTCATGGCCAGCGTCCTCGCGTCCCCCGCGGCTTCCGCGGCGCCGGTGGTGGACAGACCGATCGACCTCGGCGGTGAACCGCGCCACCTCGCGCTCGGGCCGGACGGCAACATCTGGGTCGCGCTCGACGGCGTCACGAGCGACGTCGCGCGCGTGACGCCCGACGGCAGAGTCACTGGCTTCCAGACGACCGCGATGAACGGGCCGAACGGCATCGTCGCCGGACCGGACGGCAACCTGTGGGTCACGCAGAGCGGCGGCGTCGCGCGCTTCTCGCCCGCCGACCCGGACAGAGCCGAGGCGTTCCCGGTCGCCGACATCGCCGATCCGCGCGGGATCGTGGCGGGACCGGACGGCAACCTGTGGACGGGCTCCGGCGCCAACGTGATCCAGATCAAGACCGACGGCAGACCGAGATCGTTCCCGGTCGCGAGAATGAGCGCGAAGGGGATCGCGGTCGGCGGCGACGGTGCTCTGTACATCGCCGACACCGACTTCGACAGCCCACGCGTCGTGCGCATGACGACGGACGGCACGACCACCTTCATCCCCACGGGCGGAGGCCCGCAGGAGATCGCCGCAGGCCCGAACGGCCAGATGGTGGTCACGAACCCAGGCAACGCACCACAGCAGCTCGGCCGCTTCACCGCGCCGGGAAGCGGCGTGCAGACGAGCGACGTGCCGCTCACCGACCCGTTCGGGATCGTCCTCGCACAGGACGGCGCCTATTGGATCGCGAGCTTCGCGAGAGACGGGCTGATGCGCATGACGACCGACGGCACCGTCACGACGTTGCCCGGCTTCCCGAGACTCTCCGGACCGCGCTACATGGCCCTGGCGAGAGACGGAACGCTGTGGGTCGGACTCGAGCAGTCCAGACAGATCGTGCGCGTGACAGGCATCACCGCCCCGTCCACCGGAGGCGGCACCGGCGGCGGGACGGGCGGCGGGACGGGCGGCGGCGGTACGACCGTCGACTCGGGCCCGCCGAGCATCGACCACGCCCTCTTCCCATTGCTGCGGGTCGGCAGAAGCGGCACGCTGAAGCTCGACCTCTCCGAGCCCGCGACCGTGACGATCCGCTTCGAGCGCAAGCTCCCAGGCCACCGTAAGGCGGGCAGATGCGTCAAGCCGCGCCGTGCGCCGCACGGCAGACGCTGCTCGCGCCTCAAGCCGATCGGGACGCAGACGCGCAGCGGCGTCAGAGGCGCGAACAGCCTCGCGATCGGCGGCAGGATCGGCAGACGCACGATCCCCGTCGGCAGCTACCGCATCACGCTCGTCGCGAGAGACGCGGCCGGGAACGTCTCGACGCCGGTCACACGGACGCTGAAGGTGGCGCCGAAGCCGCAGCGGAGAGCGGCACCGCACCGCTGATCAGGCCCGCCGCCCGCTCGGCGATCGCGATCGTCGGCGCGTTCGTGTTGCCGCGCGGGACGAGCGGCATGACGGATGCGTCGACGACGCGCAGCGCCTCCAGCCCGTTCACCCGCAGCTGCTCGTCCACGACCGTCCCCATCGCGCACGTTCCGACCGGGTGGTAGATCGGAAACGTCGTGCGGCGCGCGTGCGCGGCGAGTGCCGCGTCGGAGTCGTCGTCGGGCACGTGCATGCCGGTCGCGCAGTAGGACGCCACCGCCGGCTGCTCGGCGATCTCCAGCGTCAGCCGCAGCGCGGCGACCATGCGGTCGAGGTCGCGCGCGCTCTCGTAGAAGCCGTTGCGCACGATCGGCCGCGCCGTCGGCTCGCTCGATGCGAGCCGCACGCTGCCGCGCGCCTCAGGCGTCAGCAGGCACGGCGTCACGAGCATGCCGTGACCCTCCGGGTCCGCCATCCCCTCATCGAGGATCTGCACCGGGATCGTGTGGAACTGGACGTCCGGCGCGGGCGCGCCGTCCTCCACGCGCACGAACGCACCCGCCTCGGCGAGATTCGAGGCGAACGGGCCGGTCTGCGTCGCCATGAACTCCTCCAGCGCCGCCGGCTCACGCGCGAGCAGCAGGCTCTCGGGCTGCTCCGTCCCCCACACGGCGTACGTCGCGGCGTGGTCGGACAGGTTCTCCCCCACCGCCGGCTGGTCGAGCAGGACCTCCAGCTCGCGCAGCATGAGGTGCTCCGCCGGCCCGACGCCGGACAGCATCAGCAGTTGCGGCGAGTTGTAGGCGCCGGCGCAGAGGATCACCTCGCGCGCGGCGCGCAGCTCCTGCACAGCGCCGAGCTGCGAGGCCTCGACGCCGACCGCGCGCGTGCCCTCGAACAGCACGCGGTGCACGAGCATGTTCGGCAGCACGGTCAGGTTCGGGCGCGAGGTCGCCGGGTGCAGGTAGGCGGCCGCGGCGCTCGCGCGCAGGCCGCCGCGCTGGGTCACCTGGTACATCCCGGCGCCGTCCTGCTCGGGGCCGTTGAAGTCCTCGTTGCGCGAGAGCCCGGCCTGCACGGCCGCCTCCACCCACGCGCGCGAGATCCTGTTGCCCGAGCGCTGCTCGGAGACCGGCAGCGGCCCGCCGGCGCCGTGCCACTCCGAGGCGCCGCGCTCGTTGTCCTCGGCCTTGAGGAAGTACGGCAGCAGGTCGGCCCACGACCAGCCGGGGATCCCCCAGTCGTCGTAGTCGCGGGGGTTGCCGCGGATGTAGACCATCGCGTTCGTCGAGGAGGAGCCGCCGAGCACCCGCCCGCGCGGCAGCGGGATGCGGCGACCGTTGCACTCCGGCTCGGGCGCGCTGAAGTAGCCCCAGTCGAGCTCCGTGCCCGCCAGCTTCAGGTAGCCGAGCGGGACGTGGACGTTCTGGTTGACGTCCGGCGGCCCCGCCTCGAGCAGCAGGACGCTCACGTCCGGGTCCTCCGTCAGGCGTGCCGCGAGCACGCAGCCGGCCGAGCCGGCGCCGACGATCACGTAGTCGTACATGGAGCGATGCTCTAGGAGTCGGGGCAGCGCGTCAACTCGCAGCCGGCGGCTCGGCCGCTGCCCGAGGACGAGGGGGACGAGCGCTGGGGCGCCAGGAGCCGTCCACCCGCTGCGGTAGGACTCGCGCATGAGCCACCCCGTCAAGCTGCGCCTGAGCGACGACCTGGAGCGCACGCGCGTCACCGTCTTCTTCCGCCTGCTGCTCGCGATCCCGCACTTCGTGTGGCTGTACCTGTGGGGTATCGCCGTCCTCTTCATCACGATCCTGAACTGGTTCGCCACGCTGGCGACGGGGACGCCGTGGCTGACCGCGCACGCATTCGCCGGTCGGTACGTGCGCTACACGGTCCACGTGTACGCATACGTCGCCCTGCTCGCGGAGCCCTATCCGACGTTCGGCGGGAACGCCGACTATCCGGTCGACGTCGAGCTGCCGGAGGCGGGGCCGCAGAACCGCTGGACGGTGCTGTTCCGCCTCCTGTTGGCGCTCCCGGCGCTGCTGCTGGGGGGCATGCTCGCGACGGGCTTCTGGTACGGCGGCGACTCGGCCGACTCATACGCCCAGATCGGCGGGCTGCTGACGGCCGTCGCGCTGCTCGGCTGGTTCGCGATCCTCGCGCGCGGACGCATGCCACGCGGGCTGCGCGACGCGGGCGCCTACGCGGTCGCGTACAACGCGCAGCTGTACGCGTACCTGCTGCTGTTGACCGACCGCTACCCGAACAGCGATCCGCTCGCGGCGCTCGCCGACCTGCCGGCGCGCGAGGACCCGATCCGGCTCGACGTCGAGGACGATCGCGAATGCGGGCGCGCGACGACGTTCTTCCGGCTGCTGCTCGCGTTCCCGCACTTCGCGTGGCTGGTGATCTGGGGAGTCGCGGCGTACGGCGCGACGATCCTGAGCTGGTTCGTGCAGGTGGTCGCCGGGCGCCCGCACCCCGGTCTGCACCGCTTCATCGCGACCTACCTGCGCTACGCCACCCACGTCTACGCGTACGTCTACCTGCTCGCCGAGCCGTATCCCGAGTTCGACGGGCGCGCGGGCGGGTACCCAGTCGGGCTGTCGGTCGCCGAGCCGCAGCGCCAGGACCGCCTGACCGTGGCCTTCCGGCTCGTGCTCGCGATCCCCGCCTTCATCGTCTCGACCGCGTACGCCGGCGTCGCGGTGGTCGCGGTGGTGCTGGGCTGGTTCGTCGTGCTCGTGCGCGGGGAGATGCCGCTCGGCTTGCGCAACGGGATCGCGCTGTGGCTGCGCTACAACCAGCAGACGATCGGCTACGTGCTGCTGCTGACGGAGCGCTATCCGTACAGCGGTCCGGTCGCGGCGAGCCCCGCGGCGGAGCCGGAGCCGACGGTCTTCCTGCCGCCGGTCTGACGCGCAGCCTGGCAGGCTCAGGCCTGCTCGCGCTCCGGCACGCCGATCTCGCGCTTGAGGATCTTGCCCGTCGGGCCCTTCGGCAGCTCGGGCACGAGCCACACGTGGCGCGGGTACTTGTAGGCGGCGACGCGCTCCTTGACGAACGCCTGCAGCTCCTCCGGCGTCGCCTCCGCCCCGTCCTTCAGCGCGACGGCGGCGCCGACCTCCTCGCCCAGCTCGTCGTGCGGCACGGCCACGACCGCGGCCTCCGCGACGGCTGGGTGCTCGTAGAGCACCTCCTCCACCTCCCGCGGGTACACGTTGTACCCGCCGCGGATGATGAGGTCCTTCTTGCGGTCGACGATGAAGAAGTAGCCGTCCTCGTCGACCTTCGCGAGGTCGCCGGAGTGGAACCAGCCGCCGCGCATCGCCTCCGCCGTCGCGTCGGGACGCTGCCAGTAGCCCTTCATCACGTTCGGGCCCTTGATGACGATCTCCCCCACCTCGCCCGCCGCGACCTCCCGGTCGTTCTCGTCGAAGACCTTCATCTCGACGTCGCGGATCGGCGTGCCGATCGAGCCGGGCTTGCGCTCGCGGCCGGGGTGGTTGAAGGAGGCGACCGGCGACGTCTCGCTCAGACCGTATCCCTCCAGGATCTTCGCGCCGAACTGGCCGTCGAACGCGCGCAGCACCTCGACGGGCAGCGACGCGCCGCCGGAGATGCAGACGCGCAGCGAGGACGTGTCGGGCCGCTGCGCCTCGGGAACGGCGAGCATCGCGTTGTACATCGTCGGCACGCCGAGGAAGACGCTCACGCGGTCGCGCTCCATGATCGCCAGCGCCTTGACCGGGTCGAAGCGCGCCAGCAGTGACAGGCACGCGCCACCCATCAGACCCGCATTCATCGCCGCCGTCTGCCCGAAGCTGTGGAACAGCGGCAGCGCGCCGAGGATCACGTCGTCCTCGCTGATCTGGATCAGCGTCTCGAGCTTCGTCTTCGCGTTGCCGTAGAGGTTCGCGTGCGTCAGCTCGGCGCCCTTCGGCTTGCCGGTCGTGCCCGACGTGTAGAGGATCACGGCGGTGTCGTCGTCGGCGACCTCGGCCAGCTCGGTTCTCGCGGGCGCGGCGCCGACCTGCGCCTCGAAGCCGGGCGCGACCTCGATCAGCTCGGCGCCGGCGGCCTCGGCGCCGGGCCGCGCCTCCTCGCCGAACTCGCTCCAGGCGAACAGCAGCTTCGCGCCGGAGTCGCCGAGGTAGTAGGCGACCTCGCGCTCCTTCAGCAGCACGTTCATCGGCACGACGACGCCGCCGGCGCGCAAGATCCCGTAGTAGACGACCGGAAAGTACGGCACGTTCGGCAGCATCACGCCGACGCGGTCACCCGGCTGGAAGCCGTGCTGCTCCAGCAGGCCGACGACGTGCGCCGAGGCGCCGTCCAGCTGCGCGTAGGTCAGCTCGGCGTCGTCGAGCTTGATCGCCGTGCGCTCGGGACTGCGCGCGGCCGAGTCGGTCAGCAGGCTCGCGAGGTTGCGCCCCATGGCGATCGCTCTCCTCCGTCGTTCGATGGCGTCGTACCGGGCTGTCTGCCCGGCGCGGGCGTCCGCTACCCCGCGTCCCCGACGAGCGTGCGCGCCGGGGCCTCGCCCCACAGCTGCTCAAGCCGATAGAACGCGCGCGTCTCGGGCGTGAAGACGTGGACGACCACGTCGAGATAATCCATCAGAACCCAGTGCGCCTGCGGCAGTCCCTCCACACGGCGCGGGTGCAGGCCGTGCTCCTGCTTCATGCCCACGTGGATGCCGTCGTGGATCGCCTTCACCTGCCGGTCCGTGTTGCCGGTGCAGACGACGAAGTAGTCGGCGTAGCCGAGCACCCCGCGCAGGTCCAGCTCGACGATCTCGATCGCCTTCTTGTCGGAGGCGAAGCCGGCGATCGCCTCGGCCATCGCAGCTCCCACCAACTCGTCGTGCTCACTCATGCGGCGTACCAGCCGTTCTGCGCGATCGCGTCGGCGACGGCGTCGGGGACGAGATAACGGATCGACCGCCCGCTGGCGACGCGCTCGCGTACGAGCGAGGAGGAGACGTCAATGCGCGGCATGTCGAAGAAGCGCACGCGCTCAGAGCCCGCCAGCGGGGCGATCGCGGCGGAGATCGCTTCGCGCCTGTCGGCGGCGCGCTCGGCGACGGCGAGCGTCGCCAGCGAGAGGATCTGCTCCGGCTCGCGCCAGCTCGGCAGGCTGCGGGCCATGTCGCCCCCGGCGATGAAGGTGATGTCGTCCTGCGGGCTGTGGTCGTGCAACGACTTGAGGGTATCGACCGTGAAGGACCGTCCGGCTCGATCCAGCTCCATCCGCGAGACGGCGAAGCGCTCGTCGCCCGCGACGGCGGCCTCGCAGAGGGCGTAGCGCGCCTCCGCGCCGGGGTCCGCTTGGACCTCCTTGTGCGGCGGGACGGCGGCCGGCATCAGCACGACGCGGTCCAGGCCGAGCTGGTCGTGCGCTTCCTGCGCGCAGACGAGATGGCCGATGTGCGGGGGATTGAAGGTGCCGCCGAGGATGCCGAGCTTCAACTGCGCACCTGTCCGGTGCCCTCGATCAGATACTTGAACGTGCACAGCTCGCGCAGGCCGATCGGCCCGCGGGCGTGGAGCTTCTGCGTCGAGTTGCCGATCTCCGCGCCCATCCCGAACTCGCCGCCGTCGGTGAAGCGGGTCGAGGCGTTGACGTAGACGCAGGCGGCGTCGACGCCGAGCTGGAAGGCGCGCGCGGCGCCGATGTCCTCGGTCACGATCGCCTCCGAGTGGCCGCTGCCGTAGCGGTTCACGTGCGCGATCGCCTCTTCCGCGCTGTCCACGACGCGCACGGCCAAGATCAGGTCGAGGTACTCGGTCGCCCAGTCCTCCTCGGTCGCGGCGAGGACGGGGATCTCGCCGTCGTGGTCGCCGGCGTAGGCGGCCGCGCGCTCGTCGCAGCGCAGCTCCACGCCGACCGTGTGCAGCGCACGCAGCGCGCGCGGCAGGTACTCGGCGGCGACTTCGGCGTGCACGAGCAGCGTCTCGGCCGCGTTGCAGACACCCGGACGGTGGACCTTCGCGTTGAGCGCGATCGCCTCGGCCGCGTCGAGATCGGCGTCGGCGTCGACGTAGACGTGGCAGTTGCCGGAGGCGGCGTAGATCACCGGCACGGTCGCGACGGCCTTAAGCGCGTTCTTGAGCCCCTCGCCGCCGCGCGGGAAGATCAGGTCGACGACGCCGTCCTGCGTCGCCAGCTCGGCCAGCTCCTCGCGCCCGCCGCCCGAGACCAGCTGGATCGCGCCGAACGGGACGCCGGCCTGCGTCGCCGCCTCGGCAGCGATCGTCGCGAGGATCGCGTTCGAGTGCGTCGCGGTGCTGGAGCCGCGCAGCACGATCGCGTTGCCGGACTTGAGGCACAGCGCGGTCGCGTCGATCGTCACGTTCGGGCGCGCCTCGTAAACGACGGCGACGACGCCGAAGGGCACGCGCACGCGCCGCACGTCGATCCCGTTGGGCAGCAGATGGCCGTCGATCGTCTCGCCGACCGGGTCGGGCAGCGCGGCGATCGCCCGCGCGCCGTCGGCGATCGCGGCGATGCGGCTCGGGTCGAGCGCGAGCCGGTCGAGCAGCGCGGGGCCGATGTCGTTCGCGCGACCGGCCTCCAGGTCGCGCGCGTTCGCCTCCAGGATCTCCGGCGTGCGGGCGACGAGCGCGTCGGCAATCGCGTGCAGCGCAGCGTCCTTCACGCGCGTGTCGAGCGCGGCGAGCGGCGCGGCGGCCGCCTTCGCGGCGCGGCAGACGTCGGCGACGGCGGAGGTGGTGTCCTGGGTCGCGGCCATTGCCGAGAGAGTAACGGCGATCTGACGAGCGGATCGTCGTGCCTGGCAAGGAAGCAGGGGTGAAGCCGTACTCAGGTACGGCGAACCCCGGGGCACCGCCGGCGAAGCCGGTGGTCGCAGCCAGGCGCGGCGAGGCCCCGTCAGATCAAGCGAGCACGAAGTAGTCGCGGTGGATCGCCTCTTCGCTGTCGTGCGGCAGCAGCGCGCGCGCCTCCTCGGACTTGAGGCCCTTCACGCGTTGCAGGTCGGCGGCCGAGCAGCTGGCGATCCCCTTTCCCACGGTCGCGCCGTCGTGCACGACGTCGACCGCGTCGCCGGCATCGAAGGCGCCCTCGACGGCCACGATCCCGACGGGCAGCAGGCTCGTGCCGCCCTCGCGCAGCGCGCGCGCCGCGCCGGCGTCGACGCCGATCGTGCCGCGCGCGGGCTTCGCATACTTGAGCCACAGCTTGAAGCTGGAGTAGCGGGTCGCCTGCGGCGCAAACCGCGTGCCGATCGGCTCGCCTGCGACGGCGGCGGCGATCGCGCCGTGCGCACGGCCGTTCGCGACGACCGCCGGGATTCCGGCCGCGGTCGCCATCTCGGCGGCGACGACTTTCGAGCGCATCCCGCCGGAGCCGAGCGTCGTCGTCGTCTGGCGGATGTCGAGCGCCTCCAACGCGGCGAAGTCGTCCACGAGTGGGACGAGCTGCGCGTCGTCGTCGAGGCGCGGGTCGGCGGTGTAGAGGCCGTCGGTGGAGGTCAGCAGGATCAGCAGCTCGGCGCCGATCAGGATCGCCACCTGCGCGGCGAGGAAGTCGTTGTCGCCGAACGTGATCTCGTCGGTCGCGGTCGTGTCGTTCTCGTTGACGATTGGGACGACGCGCCATTCGAGCAGCTTGCGCAGCGTCTGACGAGCGTTGAGGTAGTGGGAGCGCTCGCCGCTGATGTCATGGAACGTCAGCAGCACCTGCCCGCTGGCGATTCCGTGGCCGCGCAGCAGCTCGTCGTAGACCGCGTAGAGCTTGCCCTGCCCCACGGCGCTCGCTGCCTGCAGCTCGTCAATCGCATGCGGACGATCGCTGAAGCGCATCACGCCCATCCCGCGCGCGATCGCGCCGCTGGTCACGATCGCGACGTCGCGGCCGGCACGGTGCAACGCAGCCGCCTCCTCGCACACGTGCGCGAGCACGTCCGCGCGCGGCTGTCCCTCGTCGTCGGCGACGATCGAGGAGCCGAGCTTGATGACGATCGGTCCCATGGGACGGGAGGTTACGCGGGGCGGCGGCCGCGGCGCGCGCCACGCCCTACGAGGGGTCCAGCTCGAACTCGACGCCGCCGATCTCGACGTCGTCGCCCGGCTCGAAGCCCGCGTCCTCCAGCGCCTGGATCACGCCGATCCGTCTGAGGCGGCGCTCGAGGTGGGCCATCGCCTCCTCGTTGTCGACGTCGTAGCGCAGCACGAGCCGGTCGACGCCCTCGCCAACGACGCGGAAGCGGCCTTCCTCGACGAGCTCGATCTGGAAGCCGCGTCTCGCCGCCGGGCGGAACTCCTGGTGCTCGGCCAGCCCTTCGACCTCCGGCGCCTCGAGCGGCGTCGCGAGCGGGACGCGCTCCAGCAGCGCGCCGCGCAGCGCGTCGAGTCCGGCGCCGGTCGCGCTGGAGGTGAGCAGGACGGGGACCTCCTCTCCCAGCCGCTCGCGCCACGCGACCGCCGCCTCCTCCGCCGCGTCCGGGGTGACGAGGTCGACCTTCGAGAGCGCGAGGATGCGCGGCAGCGAGGCGAGACGGGCGTCGTGCGAGGCCAGCTCGTGCTCGATCGTCGCGTGATTCTCGACCGGCTCGGAGCCGTCGACGGGCGCGAGGTCGAGCACGTGCACGAGCAGGCGCGTGCGCTCGACGTGCGCGAGGAAGTCGTGCCCCAGCCCGGCGCCCTCGCTCGCGCCCTCGATCAGGCCGGGAATGTCGGCGAGCACGAGCTGACGGTCGTCGGCGTCGATCGTGCCGAGCACCGGCTCGAGCGTCGTGAACGGGTAGTCGGCGATCTTCGGCGCCGCGCGCGTCAGCCGCGACAGCAGTGAGCTCTTGCCGGCGTTCGGCAGGCCGACGAGACCGACATCGGCGAGCAGCTTGAGGTGCAGCTCGATCCAGCCCTCTTCGCCCGGCAGGCCGCGCTCGGCGAAGCGCGGCGCCTGCCGCGTCGGCGTCGCGAAGTGCTTGTTGCCGCGCCCGGGCGAGCCGCCCTTCGCCACGACGGCGATCTGGCCCGGCGTCACGAGGTCGTGGCGGGTGCCGTCCTCCAGCTCGGCGACCGTGCCCGGCGGCACGTGCACCTCCAGCGTCTCGCCCTCCGGCCCGAAGCGCAGCGCCCCTCTGCCGTGGCCTCCGCGTCTGGCCTTGAAGTGGGCCGTGCGGCGGAAGAACTGCAGGTCGCGCAGCGAGTCGTCGCAGACGAGCACGACGTCGCCCCCGCGCCCGCCGTCGCCGCCGTCCGGGCCGCCCTTCGGCACGCGCGACTCGCGCCGGAACGACATGCAGCCGTCGCCGCCGCCGCCGGCCTGGACGTGGATTCGCGCTCTGTCGGACAGCATCGGCGCCAATCGTGACAGGCTGGCGCGTCGCGCCCGTTCGCCGCAGCTAGGATCGAACGGCATGCCACCGGCTGAGGCGACGTGACCGCGACCGCGGAAGCCACGACGGCCCTGCCGACGGGTCGGCGGCTGTGGCTCATCATCGGCGCGCTGCTGCTCGGCATGCTGCTGGCGGCGCTCGACCAGACGATCGTCGCGACCGCGCTGCCGACGATCGTCGGCGACCTCGGCGGGCTCGAGCACCTGTCGTGGGTCGTGACCGCCTACCTGCTTGCCTCCACCGCCTCGACCCCGCTGTGGGGCAAGCTCGGGGACCTGTACGGGCGCAAGCGCTTCTTCCAGGCGGGAATCGTGATCTTCCTGATCGGCTCGGCGCTCAGCGGGGCGAGTCAGACGATGGGCCAGCTGATCCTCTTCCGCGCGCTCCAAGGGCTCGGCGGCGGCGGGCTGATCGTCGGTGCGCAGTCGATCATCGGCGACGTGATCTCACCGCGCGAGCGCGGCAAGTACCAGGGCCTGTTCGGCGCGGTGTTCGGCGTCACCAGCGTGATCGGGCCGCTGATCGGCGGCCTGTTCGTCGACCACCTGTCGTGGCGCTGGGTCTTCTACGTCAACCTGCCGGTCGGCGCCGTGGCGCTCGCCGTGATCGCCGTCGTGCTGCCGGGCGCGGGCACGCGCGTCAAGCGGACGATCGACTACCTCGGCACCGCGCTCGTCGCGGCGGCCGCCACCGGCATCGTGCTCGTCACGAGCCTCGGCGGCACGACGTACGCGTGGGGCTCCCCGTTCATCGTGACGCTGGCGGTGCTCAGCGTGCTGCTCGCCGTGGCGTTCGTGCTGGTCGAGCGGCGTGCGGTCGAGCCGGTGATCCCGATCACCCTCTTCCGCAACCGCGTCTTCTCCGTCTCGTGCGCGGTCGGCTTCGTCGTCGGCTTCGCGATGTTCGGCGCAATCACGTTCCTGCCGCTGTTCATGCAGGTCGTCAAGGGGGTGGACCCGACGGCCTCCGGCGTGCAGCTGCTGCCGATGATGCTCGGCATGCTGATCACCTCGATCGGCTCCGGGATGCTGATCACGCGCACGGGGCGCTACAAGGTCTTCCCGGTCGCCGGCACGGCCGTGATGACGGTCGGGCTGCTGCTGCTCTCGCGGATGGACGAGCACACGAGCGACGGCGTGATCGCGATCTCGATGTTCGTCTTCGGCGCCGGCCTCGGCGGCGTGATGCAGGTGCTCGTGATCGTCGTGCAGAGCGCGGTGGGCTACGAGCACCTCGGCACCGCGACGTCGAGCGCGACGTTCTTCCGGCAGATCGGCGCCGCGATCGGCACCGCCGTCTTCGGCGCGGTCTTCTCGAACGTGCTCGCCGGCCATCTCACCGACCGGCTCCAGGGCGCCAGACTGCCGCCGGGGGTCGGCGGCGGCAGCGGCGCGAGCCCCGACGCGATCGCACAGCTGCCGGCGCCCGTGCGCGACGTCTTCGTCAGCTCGTACGCCGACGCGCTGCAGACGGTCTTCCTCGTCGCCGTCCCGATCGGGCTCGCCGCGTTCCTGCTGACGCTGCTGCTGCCCGAGATCCCGTTGCGCAAGACCGTGCGCGGCGGCCCGGACCGCGGCGACCCGTTCGCGATGGCATCCGACCGCACCTCGCTCCAGGAGGCCGAGCACGAGCTGAACCGCCTGCTGCGGGGGGAGGACCGCGCCGAGCTGTACGTGCGGCTGGCCGCGCGCGCCGGCCGCGACCTCGAGCCCGAGGTCACGTGGCTGCTGTGCCGCTTCGAGGACCATCCGTCGTCAACGCTCGCGAGACTGGCCGAGTGCGTCGGCGTCGACGTCGCGCGGCTGCACCCGATGGCGGTCCGCCTCGTGGAGCGTGGGCTGCTGGAGGAGACGACCCGCGAGCACCACGACGTGCTGGCGCTCACGCCGGCCGGCCGCGCGACGCTCGACGCGGTCGCGGCCGCCCGGCGCGACCTGCTGGCCGAGCTGGTGGCGCAGTGGGATCCTGAGCGCCAACCCGAGCTCGCCGCGCGCCTGCAGGATCTGGCCCACCAGCTGCTGGCCGACGACGAGCGCCTGCTGGCCGACGCCCGGCTGGCCATGCCGGCCGGCGCCTGAGAGCATCCCCGACCCCGATCACTGGAGCCCATATGCCCGACCCCGTCTTCCTGATCACCGGCGCCTCGAGCGGCATCGGCGCCGCGACGGCGCGGCAGGCCGCGCAGGCCGGCTACCGCGTGGTGCTGGCCGCGCGCTCGGCCGACAAGCTGGAGGCGCTCGCGGCCGAGTGCGGCGGTGAGGGCCGCGCGCTCGCGGTCGCCTGCGACGTGACCGAGTGGGAGCAGCAGCAGGCGATGGTCGCAGCCGCCTCGGAGGCGTTCGGCCAGCTCGACGTCGTCTTCGCGAACGCCGGCTTCGGTGCGAGACGCGGCTTCCTCGAGGAGTCGCCCGAGCACTGGAGATCGATGGTGCTGACGAACGTCTACGGGGCCGCGCTGACGATCCGCGCGACGATGGAGCGGCTGCGCGAGTCGCGCGGGCACCTGCTGCTGACCGGCTCGGTCGCCGGCCGCGTCGCGCTGCCCGGCTCGCTCTACTCGTGCACGAAGTGGGCGGTGACGGCGATGGCGCAGGCCGCGCGCGGCGAGCTCGACGACAACAGCGGCGTGCGCGTCACGCTGATCGAGCCCGGCATGGTCGCCACGCCCTTCTTCGAGAACGACGTCTCGGAGTGGGCGCTCCCGGCCGACGCGATCGCCGACGCGGTCATGTACGCCGTCAGCCGCCCGAAGACCGTCGACGTCAGCGACATCATGGTGCGCCCGATCCTGCAGCCGGAGTAGCCGGCGGGCGGCGGGCGGCCCTAGCGAACGACGCGGAACGACAGCACGGCCGGCTTCGAGGACCGGCCGCCGACCGCAGCCGTCAGACCGGCGTGGTAGCGCCCGGGCCGCAGGGCGCGTCTGCCGACGCGGCCGCTGAAGGCGATCCTGACCGCGCCTTGCGGCGCGCTGCGGACGAGCGTGCCGTCGGGGACGAACAGCCGGCAGCGTCTGCCGCCGGCGAGCCGTCTCGACGGTCTGACGCAGTCGCCGTCGCGATCGCGCACGCCACGCGCCTGCCGTGCGAAGCCGATGCGGACGTTCGCCGGGCGGTCGAGCGTGAAGCGGAACGTCGTGCCGACCGGCGCCGTGCTCGCGCGCCGTCTGGCGATCGTCCCGCGCAGCGGCGTGGGGCGTCTGCCGACGCGGAAGCGTCTGTGGGTCAGCGAGAGGTGCGTGAGCGCCGGGGCGCCCGAACCGCCGCCGGCGGCCGCTGCGGAGACCTGGACGGTCCCCGATCTCGTGACCGCGTTGCCGAGCGCGTCGGTGCTCGTCACGCTCGCCGTGAACGTCCCCGCGCTCGCATAGCTGTGCGTCGCGCGCGTGCCGGTCGCCGTTGCGCCGTCGCCGAAGCTCCACGACGTCGTCAGCGGACCCCACACGTCGAACGGCGCGGCGCGGAACGTCGCCGGGACGCCGACCGTCGCGCTCGCGGAGATGCTCACCCCGCTCAGCGCCGGCCCGGTCGCGTCATAGCCGCGCACGTGCAGCTCGTACGGAGGCGACGCGCCTGCGGTCCACGCGGCGAAGCCGTCGCCGCCATCGGAGATCGCGACCTTGGAGAAGCCGGCGCCGGCCGTGTCGATCGGCGCCGGAGCGCCGAAGGTGCCGCCCGGCGGGCGCTCGGCGACCTCCAGGCGGTTTGTCGTGTCGCCAGGTCTGTCCAGCTGGGGCCAAGCGAGCAGCGCCCGCCCGCCGGCCGCGACAGCCAGCCCGGGCGCTCCCGCCCCGGCGGACTCGGAACCGACCAGTTGCGGAGCGCTGCCGCCGCTGCCGTCCTTGCCGAAGAAGCGCACCTCCTGCTGCGCTCTCCCGATCTGCTGGGTGTCGAGCCAGGCGAACACGATGCCGGTCGGCGAGATCCCGGCAGTTGGACCGGAGAGCGGGAATCCGAAGCCGGAGCTCGACGTGCCGGTGGCGGCCGGAGGTCCCGGCGACGTCGTCATCAACCCGCCGAGCGGCAGCACGAGCGAGGCGTCGACCGTCGTCGAGATCGGCAGGCAGGCGCCGATGACGTCGAAGCGCTGCGTGACGGTCCGCTGCAGCACGCCCACCGGATCGCCGGCGGCGTCGATCGCGACGGACGTCGGGGTGTACGCGGTCGTGCTCGAGCATCCCGACGGGAAGTCGTCGGGCACGACCGGTGAGACCGCCCAGCTCCCGTTCCGGCGCAGCGCGAAGTTCGCGCCCCCGCACTCCCAGCCTGCGACGGCGTCGCCGGAGGGCGCGACCGCGAGGTGCTGGTTGAAGCCCGGGCAACTCGACGAGAGCAGCTGCAGGCTTCCGGCCAGCGCGGACGAGCCGGCGGCGAACTCGCGCACGACGGTTCTGGGGTTCGGCGCGTAGAACAGCGTGACGGTGCCGTCGGCGGCGATGCCGACGGAGGGGCTGAGCGTCTGGGTCCCCTCTCTCAGCACCTCGGCTCTGGTGAACGCCCCGCCCGGCGCCCGCGTGGCGATCCCGACGTCGTCCGTGGTGGGCGCAGTGCTCTCCTCCCATGTCACCGCCGCCGCGCCGCTGGAGGCGATCGCGACGCTGACGGAGAAGGAATAGTCGAGGCCCACCGGGAACGACTCGGGCGCCGACCAGGTCCCGCCTGGAGGCCGCACGGACACGCGCACGACCTGCGCTCTGGCCGATCCCTCGACCCAACCGACGATCGCGTAGCCGTTGGGCGCCATCGCGACGTCGAATGCGCCGGCGGCGGCTCTCGTCAGCGTGTCGTCGGTCAGGAAGCCCGTCGCGGCGCCGGCCGGAGCCGCGCACGCGAGCAACAGCGCCACGAGCGCGGCGAGAAGGAGCGCGGGCCGTCCGTGGCCGATCGACCGGGACATGGTGCGCACCTTATGCGACGCAGACGCGGCGCGCCAACCGAGATGGCGCGGCCGTGTCAGCGAACGGTCTAGGCGGCGTCGTCAGAAACGACGGAGATCACGCGGCCGCGGCGGCCGGTTCTGAAGTCGACCGTGCCGGCCGCCTTCGCGAAGATCGTGTCGTCCTTGCCGATGCCGACGCCGTTGCCGGGCTTGAAGCGGGTGCCGCGCTGGCGCACGATGATCTCGCCGCCGGTGACGGTCTGACCGGCGAACACCTTCACGCCGAGGCGCTTGGCGTTCGAGTCGCGGCCGTTGCGGGAGGAGCCGAGGCCCTTCTTATGCGCCATTAGCTCGTCGCCTCCTCTTCGGTCTCGGTCGCTCTTCTCGCCGCAGCTCTTCTGGCAGCGCCGAGCTTGATGCTCGTGATCTCGATTCTCGTGAGGTCCTGGCGGTGACCGTTGCGGCGCTTGTATCCGCGCTTCGGCTTGAACTTCACGACGCGCAGCTTCGGCCCACGCTCGTGGGCGACCACTCTCGCCTCGACCTTCACCTTCGCGAGGTCGGCGCCGTCGAGGATCTCTCTGTCGCCGCGGTAGAGCAGCGGTTCGAGCGAGACCTTCGCGCCCTCCTCGACGGCAAGCTTCTCGACGAGGAGGTGCTGGCCCTCTTCGACTCGGTACTGCTTGCCGCCGGTCTTCACGATCGCGTACATGGTGGTGTCTCTCGTCAGTCGTCAGTCGTGCCGGCGGCAGTGTCCGCCTTGGCACGGGAACGGCGCCGTCCGCCCCTGCGGCCTCGGCGCCGAGCAGCGGATTCTACGCCATCGGCGCTCTCAGCCGCGTCGTCGGCGGAATCCTCCTCCGAGGAGGGTCCGTTTCCGTTGGCGACCAGCGTCGCCACCGCCGCCGTGCGGCCGACCTCGTCGATCCGCACGAGGCGCTTCTCGCCGACGTGACGGCCGCCGCCCGTCACGGAGACGATGTAGCCGTCGATCTTCGCGACGGCGTCGTCCACGTTGTACATGTGGGGCTCGACGATGGTGACGAGCACCTCGTCGCCTTCGCGGAACGGCAGCGCCCGCTCGGCGACCTTGTCGCGCGTGCCCTCCATCGTGATCGCGAAGTGGTCGAGCGGCAGTCCTTCGGAGCCTTCGAAGTGGAACCACTTGCCCGTCTGCTGCTCGAGCTGGCGCAGGATCTTCGCCCCGTCGCGCGTGAAGACGGCGGAGACGCGGGGGTTGATCTGCAGCAGCAGCGCCTCGGCGTCCTTCTGTCTCGCCAGCACCCGCAGTCTGCGCTCGAACGAGATCGCGATCGTCTCCTCGGAGCGGATCACGCCCTCGCCGTGGCAGGTCGGGCAGTGGCGGGTCATGATCTCGCGCACGCCCTCGGTCACGTTCTGGCGCGTCATCTCGACCAGGCCGAGCGGCGAGATCTCGACGACGAACGTCTTCGTGCGGTCCTCGTCGAGCGATCTGCGCAGCGTCTTCAGCACGGCGTCGCGGTTGCGGGCGCGCGCCATGTCGATGAAGTCGATGACGATGATCCCGCCGATGTCGCGCAGGCGCAGCTGACGGACGGCCTCCTCGGCCGCTTCCAGGTTCGTTCTCGTGATCGTGTCCTCGAGCCGCGCGCCTCTGCCGCGGCCGATGAACGAGCCGGTGTTGACGTCGTTGACCGTCAGCGCCTCGCCGTAGTCGATGATCAGGTAGCCGCCGCTCGGCAGGTCGACGCGACTCGTCAACGTCCCCTCGATCTCTCTCTCGACGGCGTAGCGCTCGAACAGCGGCACGTCCTCGTCCTCCCACAGCTCGACGCGGTCGACGAGCTCGGGCGCGGTGCGGGTGAAGAACGAGATCAGCCGCTGGTGCTGCTGCGGGTCGTCGACGATCGCGCGCTCGAAGTGCTCGGAGAAGACGTCGCGCACGACGCGCACCGACAGGTCCGCCTCCTGGAAGACGAGGTCGGGGGCAACGGTCGCCTCGACGCGCTTGTCGAGCACCTCGTGGAGCTTGAAGAGGTACTGCAGCTCACGCTCGAAGTCCTCGCGTCTGGCGCCGAAGGCGGCCGTGCGGATGATCGCGCCGCCGCCCTGGAGGTCGAGTCTTGCGGCCTCCTTGCGCAGGCGGTCGCGCTCCTTGTCGGGCAGTCTGCGCGAGACGCCGACGCCCTCGCCCTGGGGCGAGTAGACCATGTAGCGGCCGGGGATCGCGAGCTCCATCGAGAGCCGCGCGCCCTTCGTCTTGAGCGGGTCCTTGACGACCTGGACCGTGATCTCCTGTCCGGGTCTGAGCAGGTCGTGGATCTTCTGGCTGTCCTTGCCGCCCTGACCGCGGCCGCGCTTGGGCGTCTCGACGCCCGGCAGCACGATCTCGTCGACGTGCAGGAAGCCGTTCTTCTCCAGGCCGATGTCGACGAAGGCGGCCTCGAGGCCGGCCAGGACGTTGTCGACCTTGCCCTTGTAGATGTTGCCGACGATCGAACGGCCGCCGCGACGCTCCAGGTACAGCTCGGCGACGCGGTAGCCGGCGGCGGGTCTGCCGCCTCTTCTACTGCGGCGGCGTCTGCCGGGTCTGGGCGCGGCGGCGACCTGTCCGGTCGCCTCCAGCAGCGCCACGCGGGTCTCTCCCCGGTCGACGCTTACGAGTACTTGCTTCTTCACAGTGGTTGCCTTCTCATGAGAGGACGAGCGCTCGTCCCTTCGACGTCTGCGCGATCCGTCCTTGGACGTGGATCGACTGCAGCAGTCCGAGCGCGAGGAACGTTGTCAGATATGAGGCGCCGCCGAAGCTCATCAACGGCAGCGTGACGCCGGTGATCGGCATGATCCCGATCGTCATCCCGACGTTGACGAACACCTGGTACATCAGCATCGCGAGGATGCCGCCGGCGATCAGCGCGCCGAACAGGTTCTTCGCCAAGGTGACGATGCGCAGGGTGCGCCAGATCAGCAGTGCGTAGAGCGACAGCACCAGCGCGGCGCCGGCGAAGCCGAACGTCTCCCCCACCACGCTGAACACGAAGTCCGTGTGGTGCTCGGGGAGGAAGTTGAGCCCCGTCTGCGTCGCGTGGTCGACGCCCCGGCCTGTCTTCTCGCCGGAGCCGATCGCGATCAGCGACTGGTTGACCTGGTAGGTGGCTCTGTCGGGGTCGTGCGAAGGGTTCACGAAGCCCGTCAGGCGCTCCACCTGATACGGCTGGAGCACGTGCACGCCGACCGCGGGAGCGGCGATGAGCACGAGCACGGTTGCCACCGAGAACAGCGCCACAAGGCCGCCAAGCTGGCGGCCGGGCGTGCCGGCGACGAAGAGGATGGCCATTGCGACCGTCACGTAGACGAGCGCGGAGCCGAGGTCCGGCTGGATCATCACCAGCGCGGCCGGACCGAGCGCGAGCAGCATCAGCCGCGCGGTCGTCTCGCGCTCGCCGAGGCGGCGCGAGCGGTCGACGACGAACGCCGACAGCGCGACGATCAGCAGCAGCTTGCCCAGCTCGGACGGCTGGAACTGGAAGAACGGCAGCTCGATCCAGCGGCGCGAGCCACGCGCGACCGAGCCGAGCCCCAGCACGAGCAGGTTGAGGCCGATCAGCGCGCCGTAGATCGGCAGCTTGAAATCGCGCAGGCGCGAGTAGTCGAAGCGGGCCAGCAGGAACATCAGCACCAGGCCGACGAGCGCGTAGCCGAGCTGACGCTCGAAGAAGAACAGCGGCGAGCCGGCGATGTCGTTCTCGGTCGCGCCCTTGATCGTCACGAGCGAGCAGACGATCAGCCCGAGCGTCGCGAGCAGCAGCCACGGGTCGAGCAGCAGCCGCGGGCCGCGGCGGCTCGTGATCTCGTCGACGCTGCGGCTGATCGGGGTCGCGCTCACAGCGTGTGGCTCGTTCCGGCGATGATCTCTTTTCTGACCCCGAACCACTGCGACAGGATCAGCCGCACGGCCGGCGCCGCCGCCTGCGCGCCGAAGCCACCGGACTCGACGGTCGCCGCGACGACGATCGGTCTGACCGGATCGGGCACGTAGGCGACGTACCAGGACTGGTCGGCTCTGCCGGTGAACTGGGCGGTGCCGGTCTTGCCGTAGACCGGCTTGGGGAAGCTGCCCATCACGTCGAACGACGTGCCGCCGGACTCCTGTGCGGCAGCATGCAGGCCATCGCGGATCGCTTGCAGGTCGATCTTGGGGATGTCGACGTGGCGCGCAGGCTTGGGGGCGATCTGCTGCAGCACTCTGCCGGCGGGATCGGTGATCTGCAGCCCGACGTGCGGGCGCACGATCGTGCCGCCGTTCTCCAGTGCCGCGTAGGCGACGGCGAGCTGCAGCGGCGTGGCGAGAAAGTCGCCCTGGCCGACGGCGAGGTTGATGTTGTCGCCGATCGACCACGGACGGTTGGTGCCGTCGGCGAACACGCAGCCGGCTCTGTAGATCTCCTTCGCGCGTCTTGGGTGCGTTCTGGAGAGCCGCTCACATCTCGCCTGCTTGCGGTTGAGGTCGCCGCGCCAGCGCGGCGTCGGAATCGTTCCGTCGGACTCGCCGCCGATGTCGATGCCGGTCGTGTGGCCGAAGCCGAACTTGCGCGCCCAGCCCTGCAGCTTGCCGCCGTTCGGATGCGTCGTGGGGTCGGCGTTCAGCTGGGCGCCGAGGTTGTAGAAGAACGTGTCGACCGAGACCTGCAGCGCCGTCCTGAGCGCCACCGTCCCGTAGGAGACGCCGCCGGCGTTTCTGAACGACTGCGTCCCGACTCTGAAGGCGCCGGTGTCGTTGTAAGGCGTGTCCGGCGTGATGATCCCGGCCGTCAGCGCCGCCGACGCGGTCACGATCTTGAAGGTCGAGCCGACTGGGTATTGGGCGCTGATCGCGCGATTGATCAGCGGGTCGTTCGTGCCAGGGCCGAAGACCTCGTCGAACTTCCGCTGCGAGAGCGGTCTGGCGAACAGGTTCGCGTCGTACGTCGGCGCCGAGCCCATCGCGAGCACCTCGCCGTTGCGGGGGTCGAGCGCGACGAACGCGCCGCCCCGCGACGGGTTCCCGAGCCCGTTCGCGAGCCCGATGCCGGTCGCGAGCGCCGTCTGGCCCTCCCGCTGCAGTCCGAGGTCGAGTGACAGTCTGAGGTTCGCGCCAGGGACCGGCGCGCGCGTGGGCAGGTAGCCCTTCGCCTGGCCCATCGCGTCGACCTGCACGCGCGTCGCGCCGTCACGGCCGCGCAGGTAGCGGTCGTACGTGTACTCGAGGCCCGACTGGCCGACGATCGTGCCGCCTCTGACGCCGCGGTAGTGCTCCTGCTTGAGCTGCGCCGCGTCGACCTGCCCGACCGTGCCGAACAGCTGCGCGCCGACGTCGTCGAAGCGGTAGTTGCGCAGGAACACCTGCTGGATCGAGATGCCCGGGAACTGCTGCGTGCGCTCGGCCAGGAAGAAGGCGACGTCGCGCGAGACGTCGGTCTTGACCGTCACGTTCGCGTAGGGCAGGTTCCAGACGCCTCTGCGCACGAGGCAGTCGACCTCCATGACACGCATGACGTCGTTGCCGACTCTGCAGCGCTGCGGCCGCGCCGACATGCCGATCAGGTGGCTCAGGCGCGTCAGCTCGCGCGTGCGCGCGGCCGCGTCGTCCGGCAGCTTCGGCGGCGAGATCACCACCGCGACGGCACGGCGGTTCTCGACCAGCGTCGTGCCGTGGCGGTCGATCAGCTCGCCGCGCGGCGCCTGCACGACCACGTCGCGCACGCGGTTCGTCGAGGCCTGCGCGAGGTACTGGTCGCCGGAGAGCACCTGCAGGAACCACAGGCGGAAGAAGACGATCGCGAACAGCGCCAGCGCGACCCCCCCGAGAATCGCGACGCGCAGCGCGAGCTGCGGCGTGATCGGCGCGCGGCGGTCCTCCGGCGGCGTCAGGCCAGTCATCTCAGCGACCCGCCGACGGGCGTTGCAGCGGCGAGAGGCCGCCGGTCGTGTAGGCACGACGCCGACGGCGGCGCGGGTCGTCCGGCAGCGAGCCCTGCACGACGCGTCTGACGAGCGCGTAGATCGGCAGCGCCAGCAGCGTGCCGATCAGGATCGTCACGACGACCTGGCGCAGCAGCAGCCAACTGACGGGCGCGCGCACGCCGAGCATGAACTGCATCAACGAGAAACCGATCGTCGCGAAGGCGGTGGCAGCCGCCCCGACCGCGAGCGGCGTCAGCCCGTGCGCGGGGTCGCGCAGCTCGCGCAGGCGCCCGGCCCAGTAGCCGATCGCGATGAACAGCAGCGACGTCACGCCGAGCGTCTGCACGAGCGCGACGTCGACGAACAGGCCGACGGCGAAGCCGAAGACGGCGCCCGGCAGCGAGCCGGCCAGCAGGCCGACCGAGGCGACGACGAGCGGCGAGAGGTCGACGCTGACGCCGAAGATCGTGATCTGCGAGACGGCCGCGATCTGGACCACGACCGTCAGGAAGCCGAGCGCAGACAGCCGCAGCGGCAGCTGGTAGCCGTCCATGGAGATCACGGCCCGCCCGCCCCCACCTGCGCCCGCTCGCCGTCCGAGCCGGACGGGCCCACGAGGATCTGCACGAAGTCGAGGTGGCGCAGGTCCGCGATCGGCGCGACGTGGACCTGCTGGTCGCTCGCGAGCTCCTCCGGGTCGGCCTTCGTGACGCGGCCGATCGGGATGTTCGGGGGGTAAAGCGACTCGAGTCTCGTCGTGCGGAAGCCGCCGCTCACCACGATGTCGTCCTGTCTGACGTGCGCGTGGCGCGGCAGCAGCTGCACGAGCAGATCGAGCGGATCGCCGACCGACGGCTTCAGCAGGCCGGTGTCGCCGACGGCGTTCAGGACCTTCACCGACACGCTCGAGCTGGGGTCGGTGATGAGCGTCACGATCGAGGAGTCCGGCGCGACGAAGCTGACGTGGCCGACGAGCCCGCCGTCCGCGACCACCGGATCGCCGACACGGACGCCGACGCTGCTGCCGGTGTCGGTTTGCAACCGGTCGAGCAGCAGGTTGTTCGGCGGGCGCCCGATCACGCGCACCGTGCGCTTGTCGTAGGCCTCCAAGCCGTTCGAGTCGACCTGCAGCAGCCCGCGCAGCTCTCTGTTGTCCTGCATCGCGACCTGGTAGCCGGCAACCTGCTCCAGCAGGCTGTCGCGCTGCGCCTTGAGCTGGTCGCGCTCCTTCTTCGCGCGCGCCGTGTCGCCGAACCAGCCGAACAGGTCGCGGACCGGCTTGAGCGCGCGGCTCGCGCCCTCCTGTATCGGCGAGAGCACCGTGACGACGCCGCGCTGCACGCTGTGCAGCGGGCTCCCGGCGGACTCGCCGAAGTAGGCGGTCAGCAGGATCAGGGAGACGACGACGAGCAGTACGAGGACTGCGCGGCGACGACGGACTTGCTTGTCGTACACGGTTGGAGTGGCTCCAAAGCTGGTTGCTCCTGCGCCATGGCGCTAGACGGCGAGCTTGCCATCAGTAGCGGCGGCGCCGGTTGTTCCTTGCATTCTTGTGCGACCGGTGGATCGCCTCGAACTCCTCGAGCGAGCGACCCGACCCGACCGCGACGCACGTCAGCGGAGACTCCGCCAGGTGCGCCGGCATCTGCGTCTCGTGGCGCAGGCGCTCGTCGAGCCCCTGCAGCAGCGCGCCGCCGCCCGCGAGCATGATGCCGCGATCCATGATGTCGGAGGCGAGCTCGGGAGGAGTCCGGTCCAGCGTCTCCTTGACGGCGTCGATGATCTGCGAGATCGGTTCCTCGAGCGCACCGCGGATCTCCTCGCTCGTGAGCACGACCGTCTTCGGCAGGCCGGAGACCATGTCGCGCCCGCGGATCTCCGCCTGGACCTCTTCCTCCATCTCGTAGGCCGAGCCGATCTCGAGCTTGACCTCCTCGGCCGTCTGCTGCCCGATGAGCAGCTTGTACTCGCGCTTGACGTAGTTGATGATCGCCTCGTCGAGCTCGTCCCCGCCGACGCGGATCGACTGCGAGACGACGATCCCCCCGAGCGAGATGACCGCGACCTCGGACGTGCCGCCGCCTATGTCGACGACCATCGACCCCGTCGGCTCGCCGACCGGCAGCCCCGCCCCGATCGCTGCCGCCATCGGCTCCTCGATCAGGTACGCCTGTCGCGCGCCCGCGGACAGGCACGCCTCCTCTACCGCGCGCTTCTCGACGCCCGTGACCCCGGAGGGCACGCAGACCACGACCCTCGGGTGCGCCCAGCGGTTTTGGTGGACCTTCTGGATGAAGTGCCGCAGCATCTCCTCCGTGACCTCGAAGTCCGCGATCACGCCGTCCTTCAACGGACGGATGGCGGAGATCGTGCCGGGGGTGCGGCCGAGCATGCGCTTGGCCTCTATCCCGACCGCGTGCACCTCGCCGCTGCGCGAGTCGACGGCGACGACGGACGGCTCCGACAGCACGATGCCGCGCCCACGTACGTAGACGAGTGTGTTGGCGGTTCCGAGATCGACCGCCATGTCGCGGCCGCCGAACCCGGTCAGGTAGCTGAAGAAGCCCATTCGTGGTGAGAGGGGGAGGCGAGCGAGGGGTGCGAGCGCGTTCATGGCACGCGCTCCGCTGGGGCCTCCGCTCAGCGCCGGAGTGTAGCGGACGGTGGCGTCCAGGCCAGCCTCCAACGCGCCTGTCGTTGGCGCGAAGCCGCTGCAAATCGCGGGCTCAGGAGTCGTGCTGAACGCCGGATTGCAGAATCCCGGGCAAGAGATCCAGCAGCGCCGTCACCGGCAGCCCGACGACGTTGAGGTAATCGCCCTCGATCCCGGCCACCAGCGCCGCCCCCCGGCCCTGGATCGCATACCCCCCAGCCCGCTCCCGCCACTCCTCCGTCGCGAGGTACCAGTCGAGCGTCGCCCGGTCGACATCGCGGAACGTCACGCGCGTCGTCGCCGACGCCGTCCGCACCTCGCCGTCCTCCACGACGGCCAGCCCGCTCACGACCTCGTGCGCACGGCCCGACAGCCGCGACAGCGTCGCCCGCGCCTCGGCAAAGCCAGCCGGCTTCCCGTAGATGACCCCATCGAGCACGACGACCGTATCCACCCCCACGACGGGCATCGAGGGGGGCGAGGTCGGGACATCAGTGTCAGCCGCTGCGGCCGATCGGGCGGGTGGCGATGAGGACGCACGTGCGCCGGCCGCAAGGCCGGTGTGCGCGCGCCCGGAGTCGTCAGGACCCGCCCGCCACACGGCCTGCGCCTTGCGGCGGGCGTTCTCGACGGCGAGCGCGACCGGATCGTCGCCAGTGAGCAGCTCGTCGGCGTCACTCACCACAACGGTGAACGCGACGCCGAGCTGCTCCAGGATCGCCCGCCGCTGGGGCGAGCGCGAGGCGAGGACGAGGTGCGTCAGAGGTTCGGGAAGAAGATCGCGGCCTCGCGAGCGGCGGACTCGTTCGAGTCCGAGCCGTGGACCATGTTCTGGCCGACCTCGAGCGCGAAGTCACCGCGGATCGAGCCGGTTGCGGCCTCCAGCGGGTTCGTCGCGCCGATCACCTGGCGAGCCGCCTTGACGGCCTCATGGCCCTCCAGCACGGCGGCGGCCAGCGGACCGGAGGTGATGAAGTCGACGAGCTCGCCGAAGAACGGGCGCTCGCTGTGCTCGGCGTAGTGCGTCTCGGCGGTCTCACGGGAGATGTGCTGCTTCTCCAGCGCGACGATCTTGAGGCCCTTGCGCTCGAAGCGGGCGAGGATCTCGCCGGTCAGGCCACGCGCAAAGGCGTCCGGCTTGACCAGGATGAGGGTCCGGTCCACGGCAATGTCTCCTTCAGGTTCAGGTTCGGTGACGAAGCGTCCCGGCATTCCGGGACGCGCGGGGCGGAAAGCCTACGAGGTCGGCTCGGCTGCGCTCTCGGCAGCCGCGCTCTCGGTTGCGACCGGCTCGCTCGTGCGGCGCCGGCGCCGGCGCGAGGCGGTCGACTGACCAGGGACCTCGGCCTCGCAGTACGGGCAAATCTTCCACGTCGGATCGAGCGGTCTCCCACAGCTCGCGCACGGGTCCTTGAGCTTGCGCAGGCAGGTCGGGCAGCGCAGGAAGTCCTTCTCGACCTCGGCGTCGCAGTGCGGGCAGAGGTGGAAGCCGTACTCGGCCAGACGCGCCTCGGCGGCCTGCATCTCCAGCTCGCGCTCGCGCACGTCATCGAGGTACTCGGGCGGGCGCACGATCAGGTAGACGAAGGTGCCGACGTATGGGAACAGCGATGCGGCCGTCGCGCAGGCGACGAGCATCGAGTCCGCCACGCGCCGACGGGCGTCGGCGTACGTCCAGTACACGAGCGCGAGCCAGACGACGACGAGACACAGGATCAGCAGGTTGACGGCCAGGTTGAGACCGCTGCTGTCTATCCCGAAGATGGCGAACGGGGGCATCGGGGGGCGAGTGTAATGGGTCGGGCGGCGCCTGGGAGCGCTGCCGGACGGTGTCCGTACCCGCGCCCGGACCTACAGGAACATGCGACCGAAGGCGTAGCCGATCGCGAAGAACACCAGGATCACGACGGCCACCACGGCCGCCACGAGCCCGATCATCGGCAGGAAGCGCGGTCCGTCTTGGGGTTCCATCAGATGGTCGATTCCATGAGATTCGTGGATGCGACGGGTGCGATGGGTGGATGCTGGGCGACGAACGGTGTCGAAGCCAATGCCGGCGGCATTGGCGAGAGGCCGGGTGGCGACCCGCGCCGCCCAGCGTACCCGTCGCGCCGCGAGATCATGGAATCGAGCATCTAGAGCATCGAGGCGCTGCGCTGCCCGGCGGGTCGCAGCAGGTCGGCGACGAGGTAGATCGAGCCGGTCGCGAGCACGACGCCGCCGGCGCCGGCCACGTCGCGCGCACGCGCGAGCGCGCGCCGCGGGTCCGCCTCCAGCTCGCATTGCGGGCCGTCGAGCTGCGCGCACAGCGACGCAAGCGTCGCCGGCGGCAGCGCGCGGGGGTTCTGGTTGCGCGTGAAGACGATGTGTTCGACATGCGGCAGCAGCGCGCGCAGCATGCCGGCGGCGTCCTTGTCGTCGAGCACCGAGACGACCGCGACGAGCCGGCGGCCGGCGGTCAGCTGCGGCAGCGATTCGGCGAGCGCGGCGACGCCCTCCGCGTTGTGCGCGCCGTCGAGCATCGTCAGCGGCTCGTGGCGACGACCTGCAGGCGCCCGGGGACCGTGACGGCCGCGGCGGCGGCGCGCACGCGCTCCAGCTCGAGGCTCCCCCGGTACGCCTCGGCGGCGGCGCGCGCGAGCGCGAAGTTGCGCCGCTGGAAGGCGCCCGCCGCGGCGATCTCGATGCCGGGGTCGATCGGCGCCGTGACGAGCCTGGCGCGCTGGCGCTCGGCGACGGCCTGCGCCTCCTCCTGCGCGACCGGATGGAGGTCGGCACCGATCACGAGCGTGGCGCCCTCGCGCACGACGGCGAGCTTCTCGCGCGCGATGTCGCGCACCGTCGGGCCGAGCCAGCGCGTGTGCTCCAGGCTGACGGTCGTCAGCACCTGGACTTTCGACGGCAGCACGTTCGTCGCGTCCCAGCGACCGCCGAGCCCCGCCTCGATCACCGCGACGTCGACCTCGTGCGCCGCCAGCTCGGAGAAGGCGGCGGCCGTGAGCGCCTCGAACTGCGTGACGCGGTCGTCGGCGTGCTGGCTGCGGTCGACCAGCGCGGCGGCGTGCGCGGCGCGCTCGACCGCGCGCGCGAAGGCGCGCGACTCGACGTCGCGGTCGTTCACGCGGATCCGTTCGGCGAACGAGACGAGATGCGGCGACAGGTAGGCGCCGACGCGCAGGTCGTGGCGCTGGAGAATCGCCGCGATCATCCGCGTCGTCGAGGACTTGCCGTTCGTTCCGACGACGTGGATCGTGTCGTAGCGGCGCTCGGGCTGGTCGAGCGTCGTCATCAGGCGACGCATGCGGTCGAGCCCGAAGCGCATGCCGAACAGCTCGAGCCCGAGCAGGTAGCGCTCGGCGTCCTCGACGCTCCAGTGGGCGGACGCGCTCACAGCGAAGCCAGCTCCTCGCGCAGCTGCGCGAGCTTCTCGCGCTCGGCGGCGACGACCGCCTCCGGCGCCTTCGCGACGAAGCCCTCGTTCGCGAGCTTGCCCTCGCAGCGGACGACTTCCTTCTCCAACGTCGCGCGGCGCTCGGTCAGCTTGCGCTCGGCGGCCCCGAGGTCGACCGCGTCGCTCGCGTGCACCACGATCGCGCCGCCCGGGATCGCGATCATGGCGGCGTCGGCCGCGCCGTTGGCCTCCCCGAGCTCCATGCGGGCGAGCCGCGCGACGTGCGCCGCGGTCTGCTCGTAGCCAGCGGCCTCCAGGCGCGCGGGGATGCGCGCGCCCGCGGCGGCGCCGACCCCGTCGCGCCAGCCGCGCAGCGCCTGCACGGCGGCGATCGCGTCGGCGAGCGCGCGCTCGGCCTCCTCGTCGTGAGCGTCGCTCGCGGCCTCCACCTGCCGCTCCGCCAGCAGCCCCTCGGCGCCGGGCACGAACGACCAGATCTCCTCGGTCACGAACGGGATCACCGGATGCGCGAGCTGCAGCGTCTCGGTGAGGATGTGCAGCAGCGTCGCGTCGAGGTCGGCGCGCTCCTCCCCCTCCGTCTCGTACAGGCGCGGCTTCACCAGCTCCAGGTACCAGTCGCACAGCTCGCCGTAGACGAAGTCGTAGAGCGCGAGCGCGGCGTGCGAGAAGTCGAACGCGGCGACGTGCTGGTCGACCGTCGCGCGCGCGGCGGCGAGGCGCGAGAGGATCCAGCGGTCCTCGATCGCGCGCGGGCGGGCGTCGGCGCGGGCATCCGGATCGACACGGGTGAGGATCAGGCGCGAGGCGTTCCACAGCTTGTTCGTCAGCTGTTCGCCCTGCTGCACCTTCTCGGCTGAGTAGCGCACGTCCTGCGAGGAGGACATCGCGAGCAGGCCGAAGCGCACGCCATCGGCGCCGTGCTTCTCGATCTCGTCGAGCGGGTCGATGCCGGTGCCGAGCGACTTGCTCATGCGCCGGCCGTCGGGCGCCTGGATGACCGAGTGGATGTAGACGTCGTCGAACGGGACGTCGCCGGCGAACTCCAGCCCCATCATGATCATCCGCGCGACCCACAGGAAGAGGATGTCGCGCGCCGTTGAGAGCACGACGGTCGGGTAGAAGGCCTTCAGCTCGGGCGTCTGCTCGGGCCAGCCGAGCGTCGCGAACGGCCACAGCGCCGAGGAGAACCACGTGTCGAGCACGTCGGGGTCCTGCTCCCAGCCGTCCCCCTCGGGCGGCGTCGCGCCGACGTAGGTCTCCTCGCCGCGGTACCAGACGGGCAGCCGGTGGCCCCACCACAGCTGGCGCGAGACGCACCAGGGGCGGATGTTCTCCATCCAGTCGAGGTAGACGCGCGTCCAGCGCTCGGGGTGGATCCTCACGCGGCCGTCCTTCACCGCGTCGATCGCCGGCTGCGCCAGCTCGTCCATGCGCATGAACCACTGGAGGCTGATCAGCGGCTCGACGCGCTCGCCGGAGCGGTGAGAGAACGGCACCTCGTGCTCGTACGGCTCGACTCTCACGAGTCGGCCTTCCTGCTGAAGCGCCTCGACCACGGCCGCCTGCGCCTCCTTCACCGTGAGGCCGGCGAAGCGCTCGCCCGCCTCGGCGTTCATACGACCGTCCTCGCCGATCACGGTCAGCTCGGGCAGCCCATGACGGCGGCCGATCTCGAAGTCGTTCGGGTCGTGGCCCGGGGTGATCTTCAGCGCGCCGGTGCCGAACTCGGGCTTGACGTAGTCGTCGGCGATGATCGGCAGCTCGCGGCCGACGAGCGGCAGGACCGCCGTCCTGCCGATCAGGTGGGCGTAGCGCTCATCGGCCGGGTTCACCGCGACAGCCGTGTCGGCCAGCATCGTCTCGGGGCGAACGGTCGCGACGGTGATCGTCTCGTCCGCTGTCCCGGCGATCGGGTACGCGACGTAGGTGAGCGTGTCGACGACGGTTCTGTTCTCGACCTCGAGGTCCGAGATCGCCGAGCCGCTGCCCGGGTCCCAGTTGACGAGATAGTTGTCGCGGTAGATGAAGCCCTTCTCGTACAGGTCGACGAAGACCTTCAGGACCGCGTCGTGATAGCGCGCGTCGAGCGTGAAGCGCTCGTCCTCGTAGTCGAGCGAGGCGCCGAGCCGCTGGAACTGCTCGATGATCGTCCCGCCGAACTCCTCGCGCCACTCCCACACGCGCGCCTCGAACGCCTCGCGTCCGATCGCCGCACGGCTGGAGCCCTCGTCGAGCAGCCGTCTCTCGACCTGCTTCTGCGTCGCGATGCCGGCGTGGTCGGTGCCGGCGATCCACTTCGTCCGCTTCCCGCGCGCGCGGTGATAACGGATGAGCACGTCCTGGATCGAGCCGTTGAGCGCATGACCCATGTGCAGCGCGCCGGTGACGTTCGGCGGCGGCACCGCGATCGAGTAGTTCTCCCCCGGCTCGCCCTCGGGCTCGGGGTGAAAGAGGCCGGAGTCGAGCCAGCGTCTGACGATGCGCGGCTCCACCTCCGCAGCGTCGTATCGCGTCTTGGCCTCCAGCATGGACATGAGGCGCAAGTGTATTGCCGATTCGCGCGTGGGCTTGCGCAGACCGGATGATGGCTCGCCCGTCGGGGCGGCGTGAGACTAGGCCGACTCCTCGCGGAGGTCGTCGCCCTCGTCGGCGGCCTCGGGCGGGACGGCCTCGGTGACGAGCGTCGGGGGTTGGCCGCGCTCGATCGTCTCCTTGGTGACGACGCACTTCTTGACGTCGCGGCGCGAGGGCAATTCGAACTGCACCTCGAGCAAGGTCTCCTCGATGATCGAGCGCAGGCCGCGGGCGCCGGTCTCGCGTTCGAGCGCCTTGTTGGCGACGGAGACGAGCGCCTCGTCGGCGAAGACGAGCTCGATCCCGTCGAACTGGAAGAAGCGCTGGAACTGCTTGACGAGCGCGTTGCGCGGCTCGGTCAGGATCGTCATCAGCTCGTCCTGGGAGAGCTGGTGGACCGCCGACATCACCGGCAGGCGGCCGATGAACTCGGGGATCAGGCCGTATTGGACGAGGTCCTCGGGCAGGCAGTTCTCGAAGATGTTGCCCGGATCCCACTCGACGACCTCTTCCATCGCCGCGCCGAAGCCGATCCCCTGCTTGCCGATGCGCCGCTCGATCACCTGGTCGAGCGCCGCGAACGCCCCGCCGCAGATGAACAGGATGTTCGTCGTGTCGATCGTCAGGAACTCCTGGTGCGGGTGCTTGCGCCCGCCCTGCGGCGGCACCGACGCGGTCGTCCCCTCGAGGATCTTCAGCAGCGCCTGCTGGACGCCCTCGCCGGAGACGTCGCGCGTGATCGACGGGTTGTCGGCCTTGCGCGCGATCTTGTCGACCTCGTCGATGTAGATGATCCCCGTCTCGGCCTTCTTGACGTCGTAGTCGGCGGCCTGGATCAGCTTGAGGAGGATGTTCTCGACGTCCTCGCCGACGTAGCCGGCCTCG
>JBJMLB010000092.1:0-9335 GCA_045805465.1 Conexibacter sp.
CCGCCGCCCCGTCCGCCGGCGCCTGCGCCGCCGCGCCCGGCGCGAGCTCGCGCAGCGGACGCATGCAGCGTTCGTCCCACTCCTCCTTCGCGAACTCCAGGACGCGCCGCACGAGCGCCTCCGGCTCGTCCACGAGCTGGTCGTAGGTGACGCGCAACACGCGGTCGCCGAGCGTGCGCTCGGCCTCCAGCCCGGCGCGCGCGCCGGCCATCCAGCGGTCGGCCGCCTCGCCCTCGGACAGGCGCTCGCGCAGGTGCGCGGGGATCTGGGTGCCGCCGGTCGCGCCGGCCGAGCTGAGGGCGGGGTCCGACAGCGAGCGCACGACGGCGTCGCTCTCGCGCACGACGTGCACGAAGCGCGCCTCCGGGAACAGCCGCGCGAGCACCGGCACGTTGAACGTGTGCTCGGGCGCGCCGTCGACCCAGCGCTCCAGCTTGTCGCCGATCAGCGACGCGGCCGCGCGCCCGAAGACGCGCGAGAAGCGCTCGGAGCCGAAGCCCTCGGGCTCGGTGCGCGCGTGGATCGCCGGCAGCTCCTTCGCCAGCTCGGCCAGCCATGCGGTGTCGATCGCGGCCGGGATGGCGGGGTGCTGGCCGAGCGCCCATGCGAGCGCGCTGACGCCGGAGCGCGGGGCGCCGATCACGAAGATCGGCCGCGGCGCGCCGCCCTTGCGCTCGGGCGCGGCCGGCGGTGCGGGGCGCGGCGAGACCGAGAAGCCGTCGACCGGACGGCCGCTCAGGGCCGGCCCGGCGAGCTGGCGCAGCCGCACCGGCGGCGCCGTTCTGATCGGCGAGAGGTCGGGCGCCTCACCGGCGGCGACGCGCGCGGCGTTGCGTCTGGCCGCGTCCCACAGCATCTCCATCACCTGCTGGCGGATCGGCGATCTGAGGCCGGTCGCGCTCGCCGTCGTGAGCGAGTTCTCGCGGATGCGGCGGTAGTAGCAGTGGTTGGGAACGTTCGTCACTCTCGCGATGAAGCGCGCGCGGCGCAGCATCTCGGCGTCGCCGCTGAAGCGCAGGCCGGACGAGAAGCCGCCCAGCTCCTCCAGCAGGTCGCGCGTGACGATCGAGGTCGGGTGCAGCAGCGGGAAGGCGGTCGGCTTGGCGGCGAACTGCTTATGCACGTCGAGCGGCCAGGCGATCGGCGCGACTTCGGGCTCCTCGCAGAAGACGCGAATCTCCTGCGTGCCGATCAGCTCCGCGCCGGTCTTCGCGCCGGCTGCGAGCAGCTTCTCGAGGCGGTCGGGAGCGGACCAGTCGTCGGCGTCCTGGAACAGGAAGGCGTCGTAGTCGGTCTCCTCGATCACCTGCTGCACGAGCCGGTAGGGACCGACGTTGCGCTCGGCGTGCAGCAGCGTCACGCGCGGGTGGCGCTCCACGATGTCCAGTGGCGGGGCCTCCGAGGCGTCGTCGATCACGACGATGCCGTCGAGCGGGCGCGTCTGCTCCTCGAGCGAGGAGAGCGCGTCGTCGAGCCACTCCTCGCACTGGTAGTGCGGGATCAGCGCGAGCACGCGCGATTCCCTGCCGAGCTTGTGCCGCTCCCGACGGCCCTCGCTCAGCGTTGCCTTGCTCCCCGCGCCTTGGTCCATGGCGGTCATCGTGCGGTCCCTCGCGTCCTTCGGATTGGTCGTTGTCGTGGTGGTGGTGGTGTGCGTGCGCCCGGCGGCGATCCCGAGCTGGTCCAGCAAATCCCCGAGCACGTGCGTCGCCTCGAAGCGCTCGCGTGCGATCGCGCGCGCCGCCTGCCGGTGGCGCGCGTAGTCGGCCTCGATCTCCTGCACCGCGGCGACGGCCTCGTCGAGCGTCGTGACGGCGAAGAGGCCGGCGTCCATCGGCAGCACGGCGCCGAAGCCGGTGTCCTGCGTGACGACGGGCCGGCCGGCGGCGAGGTAGGTCGCAGAGCGGTCGCTGAACCAGCCGCTGCGCAGCGCGACGTTCTGCTCCTTGGCGACGGTGAACTCGGCGCGCGAGCCGGCGACGTAGCGGCGGTACGCGTCGCCGTCGAGGTCGAAGGCGAGCGCGTCACGCACGCCCCAGCCGCGCGCCTCCAGCTGCGCCCGGTGCTCCGGCTTGTAGCTGGCGAGCGCGAGCTCGAAGCGCTGGCCGGTACGGCGCGGCAGGTCGAGGAAGCGCGTCCATTCGCGGTCCTTGCTCCAGGCGTAGTCGCGGCCGTCGATCGTCACCTGCCGCCAGGCCTGGTGCCAGTTGCCGACCGTTGTGTAGGCGCCGGACGACGGCGCGTCGACCCGGTCCCACAGGTCGCAGACGACCGGCTGGCGGGTCGGACGGAAGCGGAAGCGATCGGACACCGGCAGCCCGCAGCCGGGCGCGCCGAGGTTCTCGGCGAACGTGAAGAAGGCGACGTGCGGCTCGAGGAAGTCGATGCTCTCCTGCCGGCCCTCGTGCAGCTCGACCTGCAGCTGCACCGGATCCGTCTGCAGGTAGACGAGCCGGCCGCTCGCGGCGTGCTCGGGTGTCGGCGGCGTGCCGCCGTGCAGGTTCACGATCAGCTCCGCGTCGCGGTAGAGCGCGCGCAGCGCGCGCTCGCCGATGCCGTGGACCGGCGCGCCGGCGTCGTGGAGCGCGTGGTAGGCCCAGCGATCGCCGAGGTCGAAGCGGCGCATCGTGCGCGCGATGAGCTCGGCGGCGCGCAGGCCCGCGTCGTCGCCGGGGTGGCGCATCAGCATCCCCGGATGACGGCCGTGCGCTTCTACGTAGTAGGGCTCGAAGCCGAGCGCCTTGAAGCCGAGCAGGTAGTGGATCGTCTGCCACATGACGCCGGGCACCGGCATCTTGGCCATCATCCCCAGCAGCACGATCGGTCTGCGAGCGCCGCCGCTCATCGCTCGCCTCCCGCGACGATCGACAGGTGGGGCTGCTCGCGCGGCTCCCACAGGCCCAGGTCCCCGAGCACTCTGCGCGCCGCGCGGATCGCCGGCTCCAGCGGATCGTCCTTGCGGATCCGCCGCGTCGCCAGCTCGCGCAGCTCCGCGATCGCCTCCGGCTGCAGCGTCACCGGCGCCTCCGGCAGCGCCGCGCCGCGTTGCGCGTCAAACAGCTCCGCGTAGAGGCCGCCGCGCGCGAGCAGCTGCGCGTGCGTGCCCTGCTCGACGACCTGCCCGTGGTCGACGACGAGGATCAGGTTCGCGTCGCGCACGGTCGAGAGGCGGTGCGCGACGACGAACGTCGTGCGACCCCGGATCAGGCGCGCGAGTGCGTCGAGGATCACGGCCTCGGTCTTCGAGTCGATCGACGAGGTCGGCTCGTCGAGGATCAGCAGCGGCGCGTCCTTCAGGAACGCGCGTGCGACCGAGATGCGCTGGCGCTCGCCGCCCGACAGCAGCGCGCCGCGCTCACCGAGGCGCGTGTCGTAGCCCTTCGGCAGCGCTGCGACGAAGTCGTGCGCGTTGGCGGCGCGCGCGGCCGCCTCGACCTCCTCGTCGCTTGCGCTCAGCCGGCCGTAGCGGATGTTGTCGCGGATCGAGGCCGAGAACAGCAGCGGCTCCTGCAGCACGACGCTGATCTGCGCGCGCAGCGCCTGCAGCTGCAGGTCGCGCACGTCGTGGCCGTCGAGCAGCACGCGCCCGGCCGCCGGGTCGTAGAAGCGCGTCAGCAGGCTCAGCAGCGTCGACTTGCCGGCGCCCGTGGGGCCGACGATCGCGACGCACTGGCCGGGCGCAACCTCGAACGTGACGTCTCTCAGCGTGCCGTGCCGGCCGCGGTAGGCGAAGTCGACATGCTCGAACGCGACCGCGCCGCGCACGCGCTCCAACGGCAGTGCATCCGGCCGCTCGTCGATCTCCGGCTCGGTCTCCAGCAGGTCGAACGCGGAGCGCAGGCTGATGAACGCCTGTTGGAGCGAGCTGAACGTCGTCGAGATCTGCTCCAGCGGCTTGTACATCGACGCGATGTACCCCATGACGACGACCAGCTCGCCGGCCGTCATGTCCTTCTGCAGCACGTGGTGCGCGCCGAAGCCGAGCACGAGCGCGGTGCCGATCGCCGTGATCATCGTGACCGCGAGCGTGAAGATCGTCTGGCGCACGGTCAGGTGCACGCGCGCCGCGACGGCCTCCTCGCCCTGCGCGCGGAAGCGGCCGTACTCGTGCCGCTCGCGCCCGAAGGCGACGATCACGCGCAGCATCGACATCGCCTCGTGCACGATCGTCAGCGAGTCGCCCTCGAGCTTGCGCACCTCGTAGACGCGCGGCTCGATGCGGCGCGTGTAGTAGCCGGCAGACAGGTAGACGAACGGCACGACCGTGAGCGACAGCAGCGCCAGCACCGGCTGGATCTGCTCGATCACGACGAACATCCCGACGAGCGTCAGCACGCTCTGCAGCAGCGGGGGGATCGACACGGTGACGGCGCCGACGGCCGACGCCTGCGTGTTGATCTGGAACATCAGCTTGCCCATCTGCTTGCTGTCGTGGTAGGCCATCGACAAGCCCTGGGCGTGTCTGAACATGTCGCTGCGCAGGTCCAGCACCATGCTCTGGTCGAGCTTCGTGTTGACGTAGTTGTCGTAGACCGCGAGTCCATGCTCGAGCGCCGTGATGAACAGCCCGGAGAGGACCGCAAACGCGAGCAGCTCGTACGTGGAGAGGCCGTCCATCCAGCCGAGCAGCGACGGCAGCGGCTTCTCGCCCAGCACCGTGTCGAGCAGGATCGCGAGCGGCCACGGCGCCAGCAGCGCCATCAGCGCGGACAGCGCCATCAGCACGAGCGAGGTGATCGCAAGCCCCTTGTGCGGGCGCAGGTAGGGGCCGATGCGGCGGAAGTCCTTGAGGAACGCGAACGGGCTCTCGGCGTCGTCCTTGCGGCGCATCGTGACGAGGCGGCCGACGGCGGCGAGCGCGCGGCGCGGGAGCAGCGTCAGGCGGCTCATGCGCGCTCCTCCGACCCGCTCACCGCGCGCAGCGCGACGGCCGTCGCGGCGCCGCACTCGAGCGTCGCGCACGCGAGCAGCAGCGCGAGCGGCACGGCGACGACCGCGGCGGTCGTCCAGTCGCCGAACGCGGCGGCGAGCGCGGCGCAGGCGGCCAGACCGCCGAGCGCCCAGCCTCCGAGCCGCGGCAGGTGGGGGCGCACGCGTACGCGCACGAGCTGGCGTCCGCGGCCGTGCTCCTCGACGGCCGCGCGCAGGCGCACGCCGCCGAACGCGCCGGCGGCCGTGTGCAGCTCCCAGCGCTCGCACCCGTCCGCGCGCCGCACGCGCAGGCCGCCGTCGCGCAGCCCGCGCTCCAGCGCCTCGACGCGCTCCGTCAACGGGCTCCAGCGCTCGTACCAGCAGGAGACGACGCGCGGGCGCGGCAGGCGGAAGCCAGCACGGCGGGAGCCGTTCGGGCAGCCGCGCCGCCACGGCGTCAGGCCGGCCTCGACACGCCCCGCGAGTCGGGCCGGCGGCTGCATCAACACCAGCAGCACCGTCAGCGCCCCGCCCGCGAGCCGGAGGTGCGGCGGGCGGTCGCACACGTCGCAGCGACGCGCGGTCGCAAGCGCTTGCCACAGCGGCAGCGCGAGCGCGCCCGCGAGCAAGGGCAGCGCGGCGAGCAGCGGCGTCGCGAGCAGTCCGAGCGCGCTCGTCACGGCGAGCGCGGCGACCACGAGCCACCACTCGGGCGCCCCCGCGAGCGCGAGCAGCAGCGGCAGCGGCTGCTCGATCCCCGGCTGGAACGCGCCCGACCCGAACTGTCCGTAGTAGACGCGCTGGCGCCGCAGTGGCACGCTGCCGCGGCCGTAGATGCGCCCGCCCCAGGCGAGGTGGCCCGGCGTGTTGTACTTCTCCGGCCAGGCGCGCTCGAGCAGGGCCTCGGCCCGCCCGTAGCCGCGCTGCTGGCGCCAGAAGCGGCGCACGCTGCCGCGGCGGTGATGCCACACGACGGCCGCGGGATGGAAGCCGAGCGTCCAGCCGCGCGCCTGCAGGCGCCAACAGACGTCGACGTCGTCGCCCGCCACGCGGTACTGCTCGCCGAAGCCGCCGACCGCCTCCAAGCGGTCTCTGCGGAAGGCCATGTTGCACCCCGGGATGTGCTCGGCGACCGTGTCGCTCAGCAGCACGTGCACGGGCCCGCCCGGCGCGTTCGCGACGCTCTCGGCGACGAGCCCGTCGTCCGGCACCGGCAGGTTCGGCCCGCCGACGCCGGCATGGACGCCGTCGCGCAGCGCGAGCGCGACGTAGTCGAGCCACTGCGGATCGGGGTAGGCGTCGTCGTCGACGTAGGCGACGATCTCCCCGCTCGCCGCGCGCAGGCCGGTGTTGCGCGCCGCGCTCAGTCCGCGGTTCTCCGTCGAGATGAGGCGGACCCCGCGGCGGTCGGCGGCGATCGACGCGGTGTCGTCGGTGGAGCCGTCGTCGACCACGACGACCTCGTAGTCGGGATAGTCGAGGCCGCCGAGTCCGTCGAGCGTCTCGCCGATCGTCGCGGCGCCGTTGCACGAGCAGACGACGACGGAGATCCGCGGCGACGCCGTCTCCGCGCTCGGCAGCGGCAGCTCGGCGAACGCGCTGCGTGCCGCCGCCAGCGCCGGCTTCGGCCGCCGCTCGCGGTCGACGAGCCCGAAGTCCCAGTCGGTCACCTCCGCGCCGCCGGTGTGCCATGCGTCCGTCCAGGCGAACAGGAACGCCCCCGCGCAGCCGCCGGCGAAGCTCGTGCGCACCTGGTCGCCCAAGGCGCGCGCCTGCGTCTCGCGGCCGTGGCGGCGGCTGTCGAGCCCCAGCTCGCTCATCACGAGCGGGCGCTCGCCGGCGAGGTTCTGCAGCCGCGCGACGTACGCGGCGAGCCGCTCGGGGTCCTCCAGGTACACGTTGAACGAGACGTAGTCGAGCCCCGGCAGCTCGAGGTACTCGGTGCTCGGGAAGCTCGCGTAGGTGACGAGGCCGTCCGGGTCCTCCTGCTTGACGGCGCGCCGCAGCCGCTCGACGAACCGCTCGACGCGCCCGCGCCCGTGCCAGCGCACGATCGAAGCGGGGATCTCGTTGCCGACGAGGTAGCCGAGCACGGCCGGGTGCTCGGCGCACTCGTGGACGGCGGCGCGCACGCGCGTCTCGATCGCGGCGGCGCCGCGCCGCGAATCGAGGAACGTGACGTGCTGCTCCCACGGCAGGCCGACGGTCACCCACAGCCCGTGGCGCAGCGCCGCGTCGAGCAGCCAGCGCGGCGGCGCGGTGTACGTGCGCAGCGCGTTGACGCCGTTCTCCGTCATCGCGCGGAAGTCCGCCTCGACCCGGTCGCGGTCGCCGTAGGCCGCTCCGTCCTCGCCAGGCGCGAACGTTCCGTACGTGACCCCCGCGATCCATAGGCGCTGTGCGCCGACGGCGAGGAACTTGCCGTCGACCCGCGGGCGGGGACCGTCCGGGCACGGTCGCGGGCCGGCGAGCGGCTCGTCGACCCGCACGAGCAGCGGCTGCCGCCGTGGTGCAGAAGTGCCGTTATGGTGGCGGCTCGGTCGGGCCGCTGTGCCGAGGTGCGTCGTCATCGCTCACGCTTCGAAGGGGGCGGGCGACCATAGGCACGGCTGCTTGAGAGGTCGACGCCACCCTGGACGCCCGTCCGAGCGAGTTGATCAACGATGGTGAGGTTTCACCCTCGGACTTAGGGTGAGGACCCCAGCAAAATGAATGGCATTAGTAACAGGGTTAACCTTCGTTTGGTGCTCGCTGGTATGGCGGCCGGCGTCCCCGGGCACGGTGGTGCGACGTGGGCCGCACTGCAATACGCGCTCGGGCTGCGCGCGCTCGGTCACGACGTGCTGCTGCTCGACGAGGTGCGCGGCCCTGGAGACCCGGCGGCGCGCGAGGTGTGCCTGAGAAGCATCGTCGCAGCGTTCGGCCTGGAGGGCCGCGCCGCCTTGCTGACCGGCGGCGGCCGCGCGCTCGGCATGGCCTACGACGACGTGCTTGCGTTCGCGCGCGGCGCCGACCTGCTGATCAACCTCGCCGGCACGCTGCACGACCCGCGCGTCCTGGAGGCGGTCCCGCGCCGGCTGCTCGTCGATCTCGATCCCGCCTTCACCCAGCTGTGGCACGCACAGGGGGTCGACGTGGGGATCGCGGCGCACGACCGCTTCGCGTCCGTCGGACTGCGACTGCACGGAGAGGAGTGCGCCGTGCCGGACGGCGGCGTGCGCTGGGAGCCGACGTTGCCGCCGATCGCGCTCGAGCATTGGCCGGTCGCCTCCGAGGAGCCGACCGAGGGCGTCACCGCGATCGCCAACTGGCGCTCCTACGGCACGATCGAGCACGACGGCGTGCGCTACGGGCAGAAGGCGCACAGCGTGCGCGCGCTGATCGACCTGCCGCGCCTGACGGCCGAGCCGCCGCGCTTCGCGCTGCTGATCGACCCGGCCGAGACGCGGGACATCGCCGATCTGCACCGGCACGGCTGGGTGCTGATCGACGCCGCCCGCGAGACGGAGACGCCCGCGTCCTACGCCCGCTTCGTGCGCGCGTCGGCGGCCGAGCTGGGGGTCGCGAAGGAGGGCTACGTCGTCAGCCGCTGCGGCTGGTTCAGCGATCGCAGTGCCTGCTACCTCGCGAGCGGGCGCCCGGTGGTCGCGCAGCGCACCGGCTGGGAGCGGGTGCTCCCCGAAGGCGAGGGGCTGCTCGGCTTCGACACCGCCGCGGAGGCCGCCGACGCACTTGCAGCGGTGGCGGCCGAGCCGGCACGCCACGCCGCCGCCGCGCGCGCGCTCGCCGAGCAGCGGCTCGACGCGCGGCGCGTGCTGCCGGCGCTGCTGGAGGTGGGGCTCGCGTGAGCGACCGCCCGCCGAAGCGTCCTGTTCTGGTGTCGCAGGACGACCCCAGGACAGGACGCTTCACCGAGGACGCCGCGCTCGCGGCCGTGTTGGAGCGCACGCTCCCGGCGCCGGTGCGGATCGTCGCGCGGCGGGAGTCGCCGTACGCGTCGAGCTTCCGGCTCGAAACGCTGGACGTCGAGGACGGCGACGGCGCCCGACACACGCTGATGTGGAAGGACCTCTCGCAGAGCGCGCTGCTGCCCGGCGCCCGCCGTGCGCGCGGCGGCGCCGCGCCCAACCCGGTCCGCGAGCTGCGCGCGTACGAGCTGCTCGGCGGCGCCGGCCTCCACACGCCGCGGCTAGTCGCCGCGCTGCACGAGCCCGAGCACACGTGGCTGTTCCTCGAAGCCGTGCGCGGCGCGCGGCTGCAGCACGTCGGCGACCCGGACGCGTGGGAGGCGACCGCGCGCTGGCTCGCCCGCGCGCATGCGGAGCTGACCGCGCGAGCCGACGCGCTCGCCGCCGCCGGCGCGGCGCGGGACGCGCCTGCCTGGCCGCCGCGTTGGTCCTTCCCCGCCGCGACGACGCTGCTCG
>JBJMLB010000093.1:0-27381 GCA_045805465.1 Conexibacter sp.
ACCTCGCGCGCCTTCTCCTTGAAGATCGCGCGGATCAGCTTCTCCTCGGCCGTCAGCTCGGTCTCGCCCTTCGGCGTGACCTTGCCGACCAGCAGGTCGCCCGAGCCGACCTCGGCGCCAACGCGGACGATGCCGCGATCGTCGAGGTTGCGCAGCGACTCCTCCGAGCGGTTCGGGATGTCGCGCGTGATCTCCTCGTCGCCGAGCTTCGTCGTGCGCGCGTCGATCTCGTACTCCTCGATGTGGATCGAGGTGAGCTCGTCGTCCTTGACGAGTCGCTTGGAGAGGATGATCGCGTCCTCGAAGTTGTAGCCCTCCCAGGACATGAAGGCGACCATCAGGTTCTTGCCGAGCGCCATCTCGCCGTTGTCGGTCGCGGAGCCGTCGGCGAGCACGTCGCCCTCCTTGACCGCCTGGCCGTTGCGCACGAGCGGCTTCTGATGGATCAGCGTCCCCTGGTTGGAGCGCATGAACTTCTGCAGCAGGTACTCGTCCTTGGCGCCGTCTCTCGCCTCGACGACGATCTGGTCGGCGTCGACGTGGGCGATCGTGCCCGCGCGCTTGGCGAGAATCACGTCGCCGGTGTCGACGGCGGCGCGACGCTCCATGCCCGTGCCGATCAGCGGGGCATCCGTCTTGAGCAGCGGGACGGCCTGGCGCTGCATGTTCGAGCCCATCAGCGCGCGGTTGGCGTCGTCGTGCTCGAGGAACGGGATCATCGCCGTCGCGACGGACCAGATCTGCTCCGGCGAGACATCCATGAGATCGACGTCTCTCGGCGCGACCGTCACGTACTGGCCGGCCTGCGTGCGGCAGACAATCTCGCCGCCGGTGAGCTTGCCGTTGGCGTCGACAGGCGTGTTCGCCTGCGCGATCTTCGCCTCCTCCTCCTGCGTGGCGTCGAGGCGGACGACCTCGTCGGTCAGCTTGCCGTCCTTCACGACGCGATAGGGCGTCGTGACGAAGCCGTGCTCGGAGATCTCCGCGTAGGAGGAGAGCGAGCCGATCAGGCCGATGTTCGGACCCTCCGGCGTCTCGATCGGGCACATGCGGCCGTAGTGCGTCGGGTGGACGTCGCGCACCTCGATCGGCGCGCGCTCGCGCGTGAGGCCGCCGGCGCCGAGCGCCGACAGGCGGCGACGGTGCGTGAGGCCCGCGAGCGAGTTCGTCTGGTCCATGAACTGCGACAGCTGCGAGGAGCCGAAGAACTCCTTCAGCGCGGCCACGACCGGGCGGATGTTGACGATCGTCTGCGGCGTGATCGTGTCAGCGTCCTCCGTCGTGAGGCGCTCGCGGACGACGCGCTCCATGCGGTAGAGACCGATCCGGAACGCCTCCTGGATCAGCTCGCCGACGGTGCGCAGACGGCGGTTGCCGAAGTGCTCGTACTCGTCGAGGTGGTCGGCGACGGGCTCACGCGGGTAGCTGACGGCCTCCGCGGCGTAGTCTCTGATCTCGACCTCGGGCTGCTCCGGCATGCCGAGGATGCGCGGCAGGGAGACGAGCTCCTTGACGAGCGCGATGATGTCGTCGTGCGTCAGCGTGCGCGTTTCGAGGTCGATGTCGAGGCGCAGGCGGCTGTTGAGCTTGTAGCGACCGACGCGCGTGAGGTCATAGCGCTTGGGGTCGAAGAACAGCTGATGCAGGAGCGCTCTCGCGGCGTCGACCGACGGCGGCTCGCCCGGACGCTGCTTCTTGAACAGCTCGATCAGCGCGCCCTCCTCGGTCTTCGTGACCTCGGGGTCGGCTTCGATCGTGTTGCGGATGTAGTGCGAGTCCTCGAAGAGGGCGGCGATCTCCTCGTCCGTCGCGTAGCCCATCGCGCGCAGCAGGACCGTGACCGGCAGCTTGCGCTTGCGGTCGATGCGGACGTAGACCTTGCCCTTCTTGTCGATCTCGAGCTCGAGCCACGAGCCGCGGGCCGGCATCAGGTTGGCGATGAAGACCTGCTTCTCGCGGTCCTTCGCCTCCATCAGGTAGGCGCCCGGCGAACGCACGAGCTGCGTGACGACGACGCGCTCGGTGCCGTTGATGATGAAGGTGCCTCGCTCGGTCATCCACGGGAAGTCGCCCATGAAGACGGACTGCTCGCGGATCTCGCCCGTCTCGCGGTTGACGAAGGCGACCGTGACGGTCAGCGGACGCGCGTACGTGAGGTCCTTCTCGCGACACTCGTCCAGGGAGGCGACCGGCTCGTCGAAGACGAACTCGCCGAACTGGACGGCGAGGTTGCCGGTGTAGTCCTCGATCGGCGAGATGTCGTCGATCGTCTCGCGCAGGCCACCGTTCTCGGTGTCGGTGAGCCAGGCGAAGGACTTCTTCTGGATGTCGATCAGGTTGGGAACATCAAGGGCCTTGGGGAGGCGCGCAAAGCTACGGCGCGTCCGGGGGGCGTCAACAGGTGCCAAGACGGCGACTCCTCGAGCGATGGAGAGCGAGCAGAGAGGCTGCGCGAAAGCGCGACCAGCGAAGATAGCACACGGCATCGCTGCCCTCAGTGGCGAAGCCACTCGGGGGCTGTCAGCGCTCACGGACCCCGCCCTGGAAGCCCGCGTATGTGGCGCGGTCTTCGGTCTGATGGGCGGCTGCGACTATCGGCCGACCGGCGGATTGTACCGGTGAGCGGGCATTTCGACCAGCGCGCGGGCGGAGCGCGCTCCGCAACGACGAAGGGCCGGCATGAGAGCCGGCCCTTCTCCAACTGGCAGATGACGGATCGTCGTGCCTGGCAAGGAAGCAGGGGTGAAGGTGTACCGGAGGTACTCCGAACCCCGATGACGCCGCCAGGCGCGACGAGGCGTTATCTGAGCTCGACGGTTGCTCCAGCCTCCTCCAGCTCAGCCTTGAGCTTGTCGGCCTCGTCGCGCTCGATGCCCTCCTTGACGGGCTTGGGGGCCTCGTCGACGAGCGCCTTGGCCTCCTTGAGACCGAGGCCGGTCGCCGCGCGGACGACCTTGATGACCTGGATCTTCTTGTCGCCGGCGCCCGTGAGGACGACGTTGACGGTCGAGGACTCCTCCTCGGCCGCGCCGCCGTCGCCGCCGGCAGCGCCGCCGCCGGCCGGTGCGGCAGCCGCGACGGCCGCCGCGGAGACCCCGAACTCCTCCTCGAGCGCTCTGATGCGCTCGGAGAGCTCGAGTACGGAGATCGCCTTCAGCTCGTCGATCCACTCCTGTGTGGTCGCCATGTCTAGTCCTCCTTCGCGTCGGAAGCGTGGTCGGCTTCCGCCGTCGCGTCCGTCTGGTTCTCAGTGGTGGAATCGGTGTCCGGCGCAGCCTCGGCCTCTGTGGCCGGGGCCTCCTCGGCAGGAGCCTCGGCCTCGGCGGCCGGCTCCTCCGCAGTCTCGGCGGGCGCCTCGGCTGCAGGGGCCTCCTCGGCGGGAGCCTCCGCCTCGGCCTCGGCGGGCGCCTCGGCTGCAGGGGCCTCGGCCGGCGCCTCCTCGGCCGCCGGCGCAGCAGTGCCGCTGACAAGATCCTGGTCGCGGATCTGGCCGAGCTGCACGGCGATGCCGGAGATGAGCGCGTTCAGCGTCCGTGCGAGGCCGTTGAGCGGCGCCGCGACGGTGCCGACGAGCTGCGCGTAGAGCACGTCGCGCGACGGCAGCTTGGATATCGCTCTGATCTCGTCTGCCGAGACGACCTGGCCGTCCATCAGGCCGCCCTTGAAGGCCAGCACTTCGGTGACTCTCTGTGCATCGCTGAGCGCCTTCGCCGCCGCGGCGGCGTCGCCGCGCACGAACGTCAGCGCGGTCGGGCCCTGCAGCACGGACTTGAGCGCCTCGGCGCCCGCCTTGTCGGCGGCGCGCTCGGTCAGCGAGTTCTTCACGACGTTGAAGGTCGCGTCCGCCGCGCGCAATCTCGCACGCAGATCGGCAACCTGGCTGACCGTGATGCCGCGATAGTCGACCGCGAAGACCGCCTGAGAAGCCTCAAGCTCCTCGGCGATGCGATCGATGACCGCTGCCTTCTCGTCTCTGTTCATGGTCTTGGTTCGCTCTCTTCTTGAAAATGCGAACGCCCGCACAGGGCGGGCGTCGAGAGAGCGGACCGCAGTCGGTCCGACCTTCGAGGCACCGCCTGCCCCGGACTTACAGCCGCCGGGGGTCTCGGGCAGGGCGCTCTTGGAACGAGGCTACGCCGCGAGCGGCGCCTCCTCCACGATGTCGCGCGTGCGCGACGGATCGACCTTCACGCCCGGCCCCATCGTCGAGGCGAGCGTGATCGAGTGGATGTACTTGCCCTTCGCCACGGACGGCTTGGCGCGGACGATCTCCTCGATTACCGCCGCGTAGTTCTCGAGCAGCAGCTGCTCGTCGAAGCTCGACTTGCCGATCACGAGGTGGACGATCGCGGTGCGGTCGGTGCGGTACTCGACCTTGCCGGCCTTCGACTCTTCGACGGCCTTCTTGACGTCCATCGTGACCGTGCCGACCTTCGGGTTCGGCATCTTGCCGGACGGCCCGAGGATGCGGCCGAGGCGGCCGACGACGGGCATCAGGTCGGGCGTGGCGATCGCGACGTCGAAGTCGTCGAAGCCCTCCTCGACCTGTCTCGCGAGGTCCTCGGCGCCGACGTGGTCGGCGCCGGCGTCAATCGCCTCCTGCATCTTGTCGCCCTGGGCGAAGACGGCCACCTTGACGTTCTTGCCGAGCCCGTGCGGGAGCGCGATCGTGCCGCGCAGCTGCTCGTCCGCGTGGCGAACGTTGAGGCCGGTGCGGATATGCACCTCGACCGACTCGTCGAACCTGGCCGACTTCAGCTGCTTGACGAGCGCGATCGCCTCGGCGGGCGCGTACTCGTGTTCGCGGTCGAAGCGCTGGCGCGCCTCGAGGTAGGCCTTGCCGTGCTTGGCCATCAGTCGCTCACCTCCACACCCATCGACCGGGCGGTGCCGGCGATGATCTTCGCGGCCTGGTCGAGGTCGTTCGCGTTGAGATCCTCGAACTTCGTCTGCGCGATGTCGCGCAGCTGGGCCTGGGTGATCGAGGCGACCTTGTTGCGGTTCGGCTCGGCCGACCCCTTGTCGAGGTTGAGCGCCTTCTTGATCAGCACGGCAGCCGGCGGGCTCTTCGTGATGAACGTGAAGGAGCGGTCCTCGAAGACCGTGATCTCGATCGGGATGACGGTGCCCTGCTGCGAGGCCGTCTGGGCGTTGAACGCCTTGACGAACTCCATGATGTTCACGCCGTGCTGACCCAGGGCGGGGCCGACCGGTGGCGCCGGGCTCGCCTGACCTGCAGGAGCCTGGAGCTTGATGACTGTCATTACCTTCTTGGCCATTAGATCTTCTTCACCTGGTCGAAGCCGACCTCGACGGGGGTCTCGCGGCCGAAGATTGATACCAGCACCTTCAGGCGGGCGCCGTCCTCGTTGATCTCCGAGATCTCCCCGGAGAAGTCGGAGAGCGGCCCGGAGACCACCTTGACAGCCTCGCCGATCGAGAACTGCGCACGCGTGCGCGGGCGCTCGGCGGTCTCGCGATGGAGCAGCCGATCGACCTCCGCCTGCGTGAGCGGGACGGGCTCGTTCGACGCGCCGACGAAGCCGGTGACGCCGGGGGTGCCCTTCACGAGCGCCCACGAGTCCTCGTTCAAGTCCATGTTCACCAGCACGTAGCCGGGCATCGTGCGCTTCTCCGTCACGACCTTCACGTTGTCCTTCATCTCCGAGACGGACTCGGTCGGGACGACGACCTGCCGCACGGCGCGCTTCTGTCCGAGCGAGACGACGCGGTGCTCGAGGTTGTGCTTCACCTTGTTCTCGTGACCGGAGTAGGTGTTGACGACGTACCAGCGGAACATGCGGGGGAATCCTTCGGGGTCGGGCGGGACGGGGCCTGGCTCAGATGATGTAGTCGACGATCTTGCTGGCGAGGAAGTCCGCAAGGCCGAGGAAGGCGCCGGCGACGATCACGAAGCCAATGGTGACCGCTGTGGCCTGGCCAACCTGCCGACGATCCGGCCACTGTACTCGTTGCAGCTCGCGCCAGCTTCCTCGCAGGAAGGTGGTCAGGCGGTTGCCCTCGCGCGGCTCGCCTGCGCGCGCGGCGCGGCGGCGACGCGTGGCCACGACCTCGGCCCCGTCCTCGACGTGGCCGTTGGCGCCTTCCTCGAACGCCTGCTCGGCGTCGTCGACGCGATCCTCCAGCTCCTCGAACTGCTCCTCGTCGGCGAGCTCCGGCAGGTCGACGTCGTCGTCGACGACGTCGGGCACCTCCGCGGGCGTCGCGTCAATCAGCTCGGGGCGGCCGATCTCGAGCTGCGCCTCGGCCAGGTCGACCTCGCCGCTCGCGAGCTCCGGCGCCTCATGCTCGTGCAGGTGCTCCGCGTCGGGTGCAGGCGCAGGCGCAGCGGGCGCCTCGGCGTCGGCCGGGCGTGCCTGAGCGCCGCCCGCGGCACGTGCCTGGCGATCTCGGCGCTGCTTCGCTCGTCTGCGGTCGCGGGCCACGATCGGTCTCGCTCAGCGAGTCTCCCGATGCGCCGTGTGCGACTTGCACCAACGGCAGTACTTGCGCAGCTGGATCCGCTCGGGATCGTTGCGCTTGCTCTTGTTCGTCTGGTAGTTGCGTCGCTTGCAGTCTTCGCACGCGAGCGTGACTGCGATCCGAACGTCTCCGCGGGCCATTGGCGTTCCAAGGTCGGTATGGGCACGTGTCCGCGACCGGGTGGCGGACAGACAACGGACCGCCAGCCGGCGCGAGCCACGCAGTGTAGCGTGGAAGCGGGGTCCGGCGGGCCGTTGGGCTAGGGTCCCATGGGATGGGGCTTGCGGTCACCGGTCCTTTGCGTAGAGAAGTCGCGCGTGCGCTGCCGTCGCGGCCGTTCGCACTGCGCTTCTGGGACGGGACGGAGCTGCCTGCGACCGCCGGGGGCGGGAACGGCGCCGGTCCTGCGCCGACCTTCACGGTGCGCTCCCCGCGTGCGGTCGCGCACGCCGTGCGGGCGCCCGGCCAGCTCGGGCTCGGACGTGCGTACGTGAGCGGGGAGCTTGCGGTCGACGACATCGACGCCGTCATGCGCTTGCTCGAGACGTGGCAGCCGCCGCCGATCGACGGGCGCGACCGCGTGCGGCTGATGCTCGCCGCGGTCGCGGCGATGGGGCTGACGCGGCCGCCGAGACCGCCGGTGTCCGAGCTGGTCCCACAGGGGACGCGCCACTCGCGCCAGCGCGACGCGCGCGCCGTGCGCCACCATTACGACGTCTCGAACGACTTCTTCGAGCTGTTCCTCGGGCCGACGATGACCTACTCCTGCGGCGTGTGGGCGCGGTCCGGCGCGAGAACCCTGGAGGAGGCGCAGGAGGCGAAGCTGGAGCTCGTCTGCGCGAAGCTCGGCCTGCAGCCGGGCGAGCGGGTGCTCGACGTCGGCTGCGGCTGGGGCGCATTCGCGCTGCATGCGGCGGCGCGGCATGGCGTGCACGTGACGGGCATCACGCTCTCTCCGGCGCAGGCGGAGCTGGCGAGACAGCGGGTGGCGGAGGCCGGGCTCGCCGACAAGGTCGACATCCGGATCGCCGACTACCGCGAGCTGCGGACCGAGCCATTCGACGCGATCGCCTCGATCGGGATGGTCGAGCACGTCGGCGAGGTGCAGATCGACACCTACGCGGCGCGGCTCGCGGAGTTGCTCAAGCCGGGCGGGCGGCTCTTGAACCACGGCATCACGCGGCAGCGTCACAGCGACCCTGACGCCGGGGACTTCTCCGAGCGCTACGTGTTCCCCGACGCGGAGCCGCTCCATCTCAGCCGTGTGCTGCTCGCGCTTGAGCGCGCCGGCTTCGTGACGCAGCACGTCGAGGGCTTCGGCGCCGACTACGCGGAGACGCTGCGGCACTGGGTCGAGCGGCTCGACGCTTCTCTGGCGGAGGCGACCCGCCTGGCCGGCGAGGAGCGGATCCGCGTGTGGCGCCTGTATCTGCGCGCGGCGCGCAACGGCTTCCTGACCGGCTTCACCGGGATCTACCAGGTGCGCGCGGCGCTGCCGGGCGGTCCTGCGCCGGGGGAGGCGCCGGGCGGGCCGGCGCTCGTGCGCGGCGCGTAGCGCACTCCAGTCTGAACGAGCGCCGAGGCTGCCCTGCCGAGAGCGGCCGTGAGATGGCGCCAACGCTGTGTGTTAGCTTGTGGCCATGCGTCTGCACATCAGCCTCGAAGACGATCTCGTCGCTCAGCTCGACCGCCGAGTCGGCCGGCGCCGGCGCAGTGCGTTCATCGCCGAGACAGTTCGCCATGCGCTCGACGACGAGACGCGGTGGGACGACATCGAGGCCGGAATCGCCTCGCTCTCTGCCACCACCCATGAGTGGGACGCGGATCCCGCCGCGTGGGTGCACGAGCAGCGCACTGCGGACGCACGGCGCGTCGGCTGAGCGGTGCGCTTGCTGCTGGACACGAGCGTCCTCATCGACGTCTTGCGAGGACGCGGTGCCGGCGAGCGCCTGCGCGACCTCCGCACGAGTGGGGAGCCGATCCCGTGGATCTGTGCGATCAACGTCGAGGAGCTGTACCGCGGCGTCCGCGAGACGGAGGAGACGACGGTGGGTCGGTTCCTCGACAGCTTGCGGCTCGCGCCGCTCGGCCGGGCGGAAGCCGAGCTCGCCGGCCGCTGGCGGCGAGACTTCGCCCGCAGAGGCTTGACGCTCGGCCAGGCCGACTGCCTGATCGCGGCCGCGGCCGTCGGCGTAGGAGCGCGGTTGGCGACGGGCAACCCGAGGCACTTCCCGATGCCGGAGCTCGTGATGGAGCATTGGCCCGCGGGTGCGTAGGCCGGGCGCTCAGACGTAGCGACGGATGAACGCTCGTCGCGCGGGCTCCCCAGCTCGGGCCGAAGAGCGCGGCGTGCAGGAGCAGCGGGGCGAGCTGCCAGAGGGCGACGCGCTCGGCTGCGCCGGATGCGAGCGGCTGCCGCTCCTCGTAGGCGGCGAAGCAGCGCTCGGACGGACCGCCGAAGAGGCGCAGCATCGCGAGGTCGAGGCCGCCGGGGGCGGCGGGGTCGTCAGCCAGGGTCGCTGGTCGCGATCGGTCAGGACGTTGCCCGACCACAGGTCGCCGTGGACGCGGGCGGGCGGCTCCGCCGAACCGGCGAGATCGCGGAGGCGGCCGACGAGCCGGTCGACGGCCGAGGGCGGCGGAGAGCGCGGACGCGAGGTCGCTCACGCGACGCCGGGGCGCAGCTCGGCGAGCAGGCCTGCGCAGGCGGCCTCGACGAGGTCGAGCACGCGGTCGAAGCCGTCCTCGCCGCCGTAGTACGGGTCGGGCACGTCGAGGCTGATGGCCGCGACGGAGGCCGGGTCGAACTCCCGCAGCATGCGGACCTTCGCGGCGGCCTCCGCGTGCGGTGCAATCTCGCGCAGGTTGCGGTGGTTGTCCGCGTCCATCGCGAGCAGCAGGTCGAAGCGTTCGAAGTCCTCGGCCGTGACCTGCCGGGCGGCGCCGCGCATCGCGATGCCGCGGGCGGCCGCGGCCGCCGTCGCCCGCTCGTCGGGTGGGCTGCCGACGTGCCAGGCGCCCGTGCCGGCGGTGTCCAGCTCGATCGCATGGTCGAGCTCGGCCTCCGCGACGAGCCGTGCCATCACCGCCTCGGCGGTCGGCGAGCGGCAGATGTTGCCGAGGCAGACGAACAGGACGCGGGGCATCGCGGAGAAGGCTAGCCGCGAGACGGGTGGGCGGGCCGGTCAGGGGCGCAGGGCGCGCAGCGCGTTGAGGATCACGGCGACGTCGATGCCCTCCTGCAGCAGCGCGCCGGCGACGGGCGGGAGGTAGCCGGCGGCGGCGAAGCCCATCGCGATCAGGCTCATCGCCATGCCGGCGATCACGCTCTGGCGTGCGATCCGCATCGTGCGGCGGCCGATCCGCACCGCGGTCGCGACGCGGTCGACGCGGTCGACGGTGATGACGGCGTCGGCCGCCTCGCTGGAGACGGTCTGGCTCTCCCCCGCGATCGCGATGCCGACGTCGGCGAGCGCGAGCGCCGGCGCGTCGTTGACGCCGTCGCCGACCATCACGACCGGCCGCAGCTCCGGCCGCGCGCGCATCGCGCGCACGACCTCCAGCTTCTGCTCTGGCGTGCACTCGGCGTAGACGCGGTCGAGCCCGGCCTCGTGCGCGATCGCCTGCGCGACGGCGTCGCTGTCGCCCGTGACCATCGCGACCTGGCGCACGCCGGCGTCGCGCAGGCTCCGGGCGAGCTGGGCGGCGTCGGGGCGCAGGCGGTCGGCCATCACGAAGGCGCCGACGATCGCGCCGTCGACGCCGACGTGGACGAGCGCGCGGCCGGGAGCGGCGCCGTCGACTGCGGTCGCGACGCCATCGGCCGCAGCGAAGCCGCGCGTGCGCAGCCAGCGCTCTCCGCCGACCGCGACGCGGCGGCCAGCGACGGTCGCCTCGATTCCGTCGCCGGGATCCTCGTGCGCGTCGTCGGGCTGCTCGAGCCGCAGGCCGCGGGCCTGCGCGTCGTGCACGATCCCCTCGGCGAGCACGTGCGCGGACAGCTGCTCGGCCGAGGCGGCAAGGCGCAGGACCTCCTCCCCGGGGACGCCGTCGAACGGAACGATCAGCTCGACGGACGGGCGCCCGAGCGTGAGCGTGCCGGTCTTGTCGAGCAGGACGGTGCGCGCCGCCGCGAGGCCCTCGAGCGCGGTGCCGCCCTTGAGCACGACGCCTTCGCCCGCGCAGCGCGAGAGGCCCGAGACGAGCGCGATCGGCGCGGCGAGGATCAGCGGGCACGGCGTCGCTACGACGAGCACCGCGACCGCGCGCACGAACTCGCCGCTGGCCGCCCACGCGCCACCGGCGAGCAGCACCGTGAGCGGCAGGAAGATCGCCGCATAGCGGTCCGCGAGCCGCGTGAACGGCGGGCGCTCGCGCTGGGCGGCTGCGACGAGCGCGACGAGCGCCGCGTAGGAGCTGTCGGCCGCCGCGCGCGTGGCGCGCAGCTCGAACGCCTCGCCGGCGTTGGCGACGCCGCTGCGCAGCGCGTCGCCGCGGTGCTGCTCCACTGGGAGTGACTCGCCCGTGACGGCCGACGCGTCGACCGCCGCGCGCTTGCTTGCGAGCGCGCCGTCGACCGGCACGACCTCGCCGCTGCGCACGAGCACGAGATCGCCGGGGACGACCGCCTCGACGGCGACCTCCTCCCAGGTGCTGCCGGTGCGGCGGTGCGCGATCCGCGGCGCGCGGCGCAGGAGCGCGGTCAGCTCGCGCTCGGCGCGGCCCGATGCGTAGGCCTCGAGCGCGTTGCCGCCGAGCAGCATCACAGCGACGACGGAGCCGGCGAGCAGCTCGCCGCCGACCAGCGCCGCCGCCATCGCCAGCAATGCGATCACGTCGACGCCGACGTCGCCGCGCACGAGCGCGCGGGCGACCGACCAGCTGACGGGGATCAGTGTGCCGGCGATCGTCGCGATCCACAGGGCGTCACCGACGGCCGTCGCGCCGGCAAGGTGGCAGACGCCGCCGGCGAGCGTGCCGAGCAGCGCGGCGGCTGCCGCGAGCGTGCGGAGGCGGTGGGCCATGGCTGGATTCTTCCCGCGGGCGGCGCTCGCGCCATCGGGAGATCACCACCCGCGGGTCCGTGGTCTTCCGGTCGCAGGCTGCGGGGGCGCACGGCTGCCGGCGAGCGCGTGGAGCGAGATCGTCTCGGCCACATCCGACAAGGAGCAGCGATGACGACCTTTCATGCCTTCCTCAACCCGCAGACGCACCGCGACACGACCGCGGCGCCGCTGCTGTTCCTGTTCCTGATCCCGATGCTGGCGGTGATCGGGATGGTCGTGTGGCTCGCGTCGGGGCCGACGTGGGGCTTCGTGGCCGCGGCGATCGTCGCCGTCGCGCTGTTCACGGCCGTGATCGCGCTCGTCGTCGCGCGCCGGCTGGATGACGAGGACGGGCGGGACTGACGCCGGCGCGCGCAGGGTTCCCACGGAGACTCGCGCTCTCCGACGGCGCACTCGGGGCGTACGATCGAGTCACCGATGGAGCGAAGCGCCACGGCCACTGGAGGGCATGTGCTCGCACCGCCGAGCGACGCGGCGCTGGCCGCGCGCGAGGTCGACGTCGCGCTGCGCGCCGGTGCCCCGGTGCACGTGCGGCCGGTGCGGTCGGACGACCTGCCGGCGCTGCGCGCGTTCCTCGGCGCGCTCTCCCCCTCGTCGCAGCGGCTGCGCTGGTTCACCGGTGCGACCGACGTGGACGCGGCCGCGCGCTGGGCGGCCGACGTCGACCGGCGCGAGCGTGACGGTCTGATCGCCCTCACCGGCACGGTGGGTGCCGATGACGGCGTCGAAGCGATCGTCGGCCATGCCGCGTGGGTGCGGCTGAGCTCCGACCGCGCGGAGATCGCGTTCGAGACGGCCGACGCGATGCACGGCCGCGGCCTCGCGACGATCCTGCTCGCGCACCTCGCCTTCGGCGCCCGTGCACAGGGGATCAACACGTTCGTCGCCGAGGTGCTGCCAGAGAACCACGCGATGCTCGGCGTCTTCCGCGACAGCGGGCTGCCGCTGCACGTGCGCTCGGAGCCGGGGGTGCTGCGCGTCGAGATGCCGACGGCGCTGACGGAGGAGGCGCGCGAGCGCTTCGCCCAACGGGACTCGATCGCCGCCGTCGCCGCGATGAACAGCGTGCTGCGGCCGCGCTCGCTGGCGGTCGTCGGGGCGTCGCCGAAGCCGGGGACGATCGGCGGCGCGGTCTTCGGCAAGCTCGTCGAGGGCGACTTCGCAGGCGACCTCCACGCGGTCAACCGCAGCGGCCAAGAGGTGCTCGGACACCGCTGCTACAGATCCGTGGACGAGATCCCGGGCGAGCTGGAGGCTGCCGTGCTGGCAGTCCCAGCGCATCAGTGCATCCCCGTCGCGCGCGCGTGCGCGGAGCGCGGCGTGCGCGCGCTCGTGGTGCTCGCGGCGGGCTTCGCCGAGATGGGCGAGGAGGGGCTCGCGCTGCAGCACGAGCTGCTGGCGACCTGCCGCGCCGGGCGGATGCGGCTCATCGGGCCGAACTGCCTCGGCGTGATCGATACCGACCCCAACGTGCGGCTCGACGCGAGCTTCGCCCCGACGGCGCCGCCGGCCGGCCACCTCGGGCTGCTGTCGCAGAGCGGCGGGGTCGGGATCGCGCTGCTGGAGCAGGCGCACGCGCTCGGGATCGGGCTGTCAGCCTTCGTCTCGGTCGGCAACAAGGCCGACCTGTCGGGCAACGACTTCCTCGAGTGGTGCGAGCAGGACGAGCGCACGCGCGCGGTCCTCCTGTACCTGGAGTCGTTCGGAAACCCGCGCAAGTTCGCGCGGATCGCGCGGCGCGTCGGACGCACGAAGCCGATCGTCGCGGTGAAGGCCGGGCGCTCGGCGGCGGGGGCGCGCGCGGCCGCGTCGCACACCGGCGCGCTGCTGGCTGGCTCGGAGGCGGCCGTCGGCGCGCTGTTCCGCCAGGCGGGCGTGCTGCGCGCCGACACGCTCGGCGAGCTGTTCGACCTCGCGGCGCTGCTGGAGCACCAGCCACTGCCGGCCGGGCCGCGCGTCGCGATCGTGACGAACGCCGGCGGACCGGGGATCCTCTGCGCGGATGCCTGCATCGCGGCCGGACTGGAGCTTCCGGCGCTGCCTGACGCGGTGCGCGAGGCGATCGGGGCGGTCGTCCCGGCAGGTGCGTCGCTCGCGAATCCGGTCGACCTGCTGGCCGCCGCGGCACCGGAAGCGTTCGGCGCGGCGATCGAGGCGATCGGCGCGTCCGGCGTCGTCGACGCGATCGTCGTCGTGTTCGTGCCACCGCTCGTGACGGAGGCCGAGGACATCGCGGCCGCGGTCCGCGCAGCGAGCCGCACGCTCGTCGGCGCCCTGCCGCTGCTGACGTGCTTCATGACGACGGGCAGAGCGCCGGCGGTGCTGCACGAGCGGCTCGGAGACTCCGACGCTCCTCCCCTGCCCTCCTTCCGCTACCCCGAGGACGCGGCGCGGACGCTCGGTCGTGCCGTCGAGCACGCGCGCTGGCGAGCGGAGCCGCGCGGCAGCGTCCCCGCCTTCTCCGACGTGCGCCCCGACGAGGCCGCGGCAACGATCGCGGAGGCGCTCGGCGCTGACGGCTCAGCCGCCGCCGGCACCTGGTTGGAGCCCCATGACGTGCATGCGCTGCTCTCCTGCTACGGCGTGCCGCTCGCGCCGCAGCAGATCGTGCGCAGCCCGACCGCCGTCGCGCGCGCGGCGGCGGAGCTCGGGCCGGGATCGGTCGCGCTGAAGGCGATCGCGCCGGGTCTGCTGCACAAGAGCGACGCCGGCGGCGTGGCGCTCGGCCTCGGCTCGCCGGCGGCGGCGCGGCGGGCGGCGCAGGAGATGCGCGAGCGCGTGGCGGCCGCCGGGCACACCCTGGAGGGCTACGTCGTGCAGACGATGGCGCCTGTCGGACAGGAGCTGCTCGTCGGTGCGACGGCGGACCCGCTGTTCGGACAGGTCGTCGCGTGCGGCGCCGGCGGGCGGGCGGTGGAGCTGGTCCACGACGTGGCGGTGCGGCTCACGCCAGTGACCGACCGCGACGCGCGTGCGATGGTCGACTCGCTGTCGATCGCCCCGCTGCTGCGCGGTGCGCGCGGCGATCCGCCGGTCGACCTGCCGGCGCTGGAGCAGGTCGTGCTGCGCATCGGCGCGCTCGTCGACGCGCATCCAGAGGTCGCCGAGCTTGACTGCAATCCCGTGATCGCCCATCCGGACGGCGCGGTGGTCGTGGACGCGCGCGTGCGCGTGACGCCGATCGCCCCCGCAGCGCCGGCGCCGGCGCTGCGGGGCTGAGCGGCGGGGGTCAGCCCTCGTCGCCGTCGTGCTCGGCGGCGCGCAATGGCGGACTGTTCGCGAACGTGCGCGCGAGTCCGGCCGCGAGCGCGGCCTTCTCGGAGGAGGACAGGCGCGCTTCACCGTGGACGACGCGGAACTGCAACGGCGGCATCTCGCCCGCGCGGACGACCTCGGCAGCCTCACCCGCCTCAGGCTGCGTCTGCTGGCGCCACTCGGAGACGTTGAAGCGGGCGCGGCCGTCGTAGACGTCGTGCTGCACGAGCCAGGAGACGGGCGCGACGTTGCTGTACCACGGCCACGTCGTGAGGTTGCTGTGGCAGGCACCGCAGGCCTGCGCGAACAGCGCCTTCGTGCGCGGGTTGTCCCATCTGGGTTGGGATCGGACCGGCGGATTGGCGTGGGCGCGCCCGTAGGGGACGAGCTGGATCAATGCGAACGCGGCCACCGCCGCGAGCGCGACGCGCGGCGCCCACCAGCGCAGCCGCGCGCGGCGTGAGCCGGCCTGCGCCGTGCGATCGGGAACGAACGACACGCTAGGCCTCCATCCGCTGCCGCCGTGAACGCGAAAGCCCGTGCTCGCCCTGCGGCATTCCGCGATCGACCACCGCGGCGATCGTGGAGGCGCGCGACGGGGCGAAGGAGAACCAAGGTCGCCCAGACGTGCCGGAAGGCGTACCGTAGGTAAGATGCCAGAAAGTAGAGTGTCGAGCCAGCGGATCCTGCTGATCGAGAGCGAGCGGACGATCGCCGAGTCGTTGGCGCGCGCGCTCGGACGCGCTGGCTACGTGACGACGACCATCGCCAGCGGGGCAGACGCGCTCGCGTTGGCGACCCGGACGCACTTCGACCTCGTGCTGCTCGACGGCACGCTGCCCGACGCAGACGGCCACGAGCTGTGCGACGCGCTGCACGAACGCACCGACACACCCATCGTGATGCTCACCGAGAGCGTCGGGGACGCCGACCGCGGCGCCTGGAGCGCCGGTGCAGAGGATTACATCGTCAAGCCGGTGCGCGCCCCGGACGCAGTCGCCCGGGTGCGCGGCGTGCTGCGACGCGTCGTCGCGAGCGGGCACGGAGGGTCGAGCGGTCGAGAGATCCTGCGCGCCGGACCGCTGACCCTCGACACGCTCCTGCGCCATGCGCGGCTGGGCGACAGAGAGCTGCGACTGCCGCCGAAGGAGTTCGCGCTTTTGACGCGCCTGATGCGCGAAGCGGGACGCGCCGTCTCGCGCGAGGCGCTGATGCACGACGTCTGGGGGGAGGATGCAGCCGGCTCGTCGCGGACGCTCGACGTGCACGTCGGAACGCTGCGCAGCCGGCTCGGCGACGACCCGGACGCACCGCGCTTCATCCACACCGTGCGCGGCGTCGGCTTTCGCTTCAGCTCGCCCGAAGAGCTGCGGGCGGCGGACGACGGCCCGGGGCCGAGGCGTGAGGCGAACGGTCATCGATAGGACTCCCTTGCTGGTCGGAGGTGTGCGCAGCCTGTCGTGGTCGCCTTCAAGCGTCCGCCAACGGCGGGTGAAGACCTGGCAAAACCCGCAGCGAAACGCGGCGAACCACCGTCGCGACGGGCGCTGAGCCCGCTAGCCTCCGCTCCATGACGGAAGGCGCCGGCCCCCGCATCCTGTTCGTCGAGGACGAGCCGTCGATCTCCGAGCCGTTCACGCGGGCACTCGTCCGCGCCGGCTTCGCGACGACGACGGTCGCCACCGCGGCCGGCGCGCTGGAGACTGCCGCGCGGATCGCACCCGACCTCGTGCTGCTCGACCTCACGCTCCCCGACGGGGACGGACGCGAGGTGTGCCGCGAGCTGCGCCGACGCGGCGACGTGCCGATCGTGATGCTGACCGCGCGCGGCACCGAGACGGACCGCATCGTCGGGCTCGAGCTGGGCGCCGACGACTACGTCGTCAAGCCGTTCAGCGGCGCAGAGGTGATCGCGCGGATCCGCGCCGTCCTGCGGCGTACGGGCGGCGGCGCCGGAGCGACGGCCCAGGGGAACGGCGTGCCGGAAGAGGTCCTGCACGTCGGCCCGCTCGAGCTCGACGCGGCCGCCCGCCGCGCCCGGCTCGCCGGCGAGGAGCTGCAGCTCTCGCGCAAGGAGATGGACCTGCTCGTGCGGCTGATGCGCGACGCCGGCCGCGTCGTCTCACGCGAGGACCTGATGACGGACGTGTGGGACGTCAACTGGTTCGGCTCGACGAAGACGCTCGACGTGCACGTCGGCTGGCTGCGGCGCAAGCTCGGCGACGACCCGGCCGCACCGCGCTTCATTCACACCGTGCGCGGCGTCGGCTTCCGCTTCGCCGCGGACGAGGAGCTGAGACCGTAGGCCTGCGAACGCGCCTGCTGCTGGCGCTCGCGTACGTGCTGCTGCTCGCGGTTGTCGCGCTGGAGGTGCCGCTGATCTTCAGTCTCAACGACCGCGTGCAGGCCGAGGTGCGCACGCAGGCGCGCGGCCAGACCGACGTCGTCGCCGCCTCGGCCGCCGACCTCGTCGCGCCGCCGCGCGAGCGCGCGCTGCGGAAGCTGACGGCATCGGCGGCGCGGTCGGTGCGCGGCCGCGTGATCGTGCTCGACGTACACGGGCGGCTGCTGGCGGACTCCGCGCACGGCCAGCTCGGCACCAGCTACGCGAACCGCCCGGAGGTGCGCGTCGCGCTGGCCGGACGCTCGTTCCAGAGCCAGCGCGGCAGCCAGACGCTCGGCCAGAACATCCTCGCGACGGCGGCTCCGGTGCTGAGCGGCACGCACGGACGGGTCGTCGGCGCGGTGCGGATCACGCAGAGCGTCGCGGCCGTGCGCCGCGCGGTGCGCCGCTCGACCGCCGGACTGCTGCTCGTCGGGGCGATCGTGCTCGCGCTCGGCCTGCTCGCGGGCGGCGCGATCGCCGGCCAGGTCGTGCGCCCGATCCGCCACATGCGCGCGGCGGCGGCACGCGTGGCGGCCGGCGACCTTGACACGCGCGTCGCGCTCGAGGGCTCGACCGAGGAGCGCTCGCTCGCGCGCTCGTTCAACGACATGACGGATCGGATCCGCGACATGCTCGCGCGCCAGCAGGCGTTCGTCGCCGACGCCTCGCACCAGCTGCGCACGCCGCTCGCGGCGCTGCGGCTGCGGATGGAGGAGGCGGAGGCGGCCGGCGTCTCGCCCGAGGCCGCGGTCGAGCTGGCGGCCGGCGAGCGGGAGGTCGACCGCATCGCCCAGCTCGTCGACGAGCTGCTCGTGCTGTCGAGCGCCGGCGAGCCGGACACGTCCGCCGAGCCGATCGACCTCGCCGTCGCCGTGGCGTCGGCGCACCGCCGCTGGGAGCCGCTCGCGCGCGAGCAGGGACGACGCGTGGTGCTGGCGGACCCGCACGCCCCGGCGGTCGTCTCCGCGGCGCGTGCCGACGTCGACCGCGCGCTTGACGCGCTCGTCGAGAACGCGGTGCGCTACACGCCGCCGGGCTCGACCGTCGAGCTGCGGGCGAGCGGCGAGACGATCGAGGTGCTCGACGAGGGGCCCGGCATCGCGCCCGACGAGGCCGAGGCGGTCTTCGAGCGCTTCCACCGCGGCGCAGCCGGACGCCGCACGCCCGGGGGCACCGGCCTCGGGCTGACGATCGCTCGCACGCTCGCGCGCCGCTGGGCCGGCGACGTGACGATCGCGAACCGCGTGGGCGGGGCCGGCGGACCGGACGCCGCGGCGACGCTCGGCGCGTGCGCCGTGCTGCTCCTCCCCCGCTTGACCGTCGCTTTGCCGGAGGGGCGCTAGCGTCGTGTCGATGCGCGCACGCACGCTGTTCGCCTGGATCGCGGTCGGGCTCGTCGGGCTCGCACTCGCGGCCGGCGTGACGTACGCGGCGACGCAGCTGTCGAGCCAGCGGATCGGCTTGTCCGCCGAGCCGCCGTCAGCAGGCCAGGAGCTCAGCCCGCATGCCAGACGCGGGCGCGAGCGGACCGCCGACCGCCGCCGCGACGAGCGCGAACGCGAACACGAGCGCGACTTGGACGACTGACGGAGCGGCGCACGGTCGGCGCGACGTCAGGCCGGCGCCCCGCGCCAGGGATCCAGCACGTCCACGCCGGTCGCCTCGAAGTCGCGCACGTTGCGGGTCGCAAGCGTCGCGCCGTGGTGGCGGCAGATCGCGGCGATCTGGCCGTCGGCGACGCTGACCGGCCTTCCGTCGCGCTCGCGGGCCGTGACGAGGTCGGCGTAGTGCACCGCGGCGCTGCCGTCGAACGGCAGGATGCGACCGGCGAAGTCCTCGGCCAGCAAGCCATGGACCGCGACGGTGAGCTTGCGGCGACGCGCGCCGCCCGGCAGGCGTGCGACACCGTGCAACAGCTCCGCCGCCGTGACCGCCGTGATCGCGAGGCTGCGCGCGTCTTCCCCGTCGACCCAGCCGAGCACGGCCTCGGCCGGTCGTCTCCGCATCAGCTCGGAGACGACGTTCGTGTCCAGGACGATCATGCGCCCAGGTCGAGCCTGCGCGGCAGCTCGCTCCGCGGCGGGAGGTCGAGCGTGTCGCCGCGGAGGGCAGCAAAGCGCTCGTGGATGCGGCTGCCGAGGGGCATCGCAGCGGCATCCGGCCCGAGCAGCGCGTCGCGCAGGATCGCGCGCGCCTCGGCCTCCATCGAGCGGCCGTTCTCGGCCGCTCGTACACGCAGCCGCCCCTTGACCGCATCGTCGAGGTTGCGCACCGTCAATGTCGAACTATGTGCAGGCATTGCTGTCATTGCAAGCAATGCTATCAGGGTGCACTGGCGTCAGGCGGACTCGCGCAACAGGCGCTCGGCGAGGTAGGGCGCGAGGTGGTGAGCAGCGATCTTCGCCGGGGGCCACCACAGCGGCTCGTCTGCGACCTCTTCGCCGTCGTGCTCCTCGCCCCGGCGCGCGACGTGCGCGCGCAGGAAGCGCGAAGGCCCGCCGGTGAGCAGGACGGCGCGCAGCACCGGGTCGAACGGCGCCGGCCGCGGGCCCCCGAGCAGCCGGTGTTCGACGTCGCCGGCGACGACGTCCGCGAGCTGGGCGGCCAGGCCGCCCTGCTTGAGCGGGCTGGTCGTCGCGTCGCCCGCCGCGTGCACGCCTTCCTCCCCCACGACGCGCCCGAAGCCGTCGACCGGGATGAAGCCGTCCGCGTCGGCCGGCAGCCCGGCGATCGCGGGACCGCGCAGGCGCGGCAGTGCGATCAGCGCGTCGACCTCGGCGCCGCCCTCCAGCTCGATCCACAGCAGGCCGTCCTCGTAGACGTCGACCTCGCTCGCGGTGCGCAGCCGCACGCCGCGCTCCTCGAGCGCTTCGCGCGCCGCGACGGCGACGTCGGGGCCGAACGCCTCGAGCGGCCGCTGCTCGGGCGTGACGAGCAGCAGCTCGGGGGCGCGTCCCTGCGGGTCGCGCTCGGTGCCGAGTCGCAACGCCAGCTCGTACAGCGGCAGCGTCCAGGCGACGCCGCTCGGAACGGCGAGCGCGACGCGCCGAATCGTGCCGGCGCGCACACCGCGCACGACCTCGACGATCCCCGCCGCGTCCCGCGGCGCACCGAACGTCAGCGCACCGGCGACGGCCGGCTCCGCGCGCGCGCCGACCGCGACGACGAGATCCGCGAAGAAGATCCGCTCGCCGGCGCTGGTGACCGCCATGCCCGCGTCGACGTCGACGCCCGCGAGCGCCCCAGAGATCAACGTCGCGCCGTGCTCGGCGACGACGTCGGCGAGCGGGAGCGATGGCACGCGGGCGGACGGATCCGAGGCGAACGGCTCGAGCACGCTGAGAGGGCGGTAGACGAAGTCCCTCGTCGGCGCGAGCACGCACAGCTCGAGGCGTTCGGCGGCGCGGTCGCGCAGCGCCAGCAGCGTCTCGAGCGCGGCGACGCCGCCGCCGGCGATCAGGACGCGCGGCGCGGCGGCGCGACCGTCCATCCGCCGCAGGAGATCCGACATCGTCCTACTGCCGGTCGCGCCCGAGCAGCTCGATGCCGCCGGGGTCGCCGTCGTGGTGGACCACTGCCGCGGGACCTGTGCCCACGCCCTCAGCCGGCACGGCGCGCAGATGGCGGCGGACAGTCGAGCGATCGCTCTCGTCGCGGTCGGCCAGATAGGGCGCCAGGTAGCGCGCCGCGACTTTGTGCGGCGGCCACCACGGGCAGTGCCGCGAGGCGCTCGAGACGACGCTCTCGCCGCCGGCGATCGTCGCGCGCAGGTAGATCGGGCCGTCGCCCGTAAAGAGCATCGCGCGCAGCAGCGGGCGCGTCGACGGCTCGGGGATGCTCACGCCGGCCGAGCGGGCGATGAGCGTCGCAACCGCGTCGGCCTGCTGGGCGGCCATGCCGCCTTGCTTGATCGCGAAGGTCGTCGCGTCGCCGATCGCATAGACGTCGGGGACGCCCGGCACGCGACCGTGCTCGTCGACGTGCACGAAGCCGTCGGCGTCGCTCGGGACCCCTCCGATCGCGGGTCCGGAGAGGACCGGGAGCGCGACGACGCGCTCGGCCGCGAGCGTCCGCTCGCCGGGCGTCAGTACGAGCGTCCTGCCGTCGTAGTCGTGTGCGTAGGTGCTGCCGGCGAAGGCGATCCCAGCCTGCGACAGCTGGTCTGCGACAGCCGCGCTGCCGGCGCCGTGGAACAAGCCGAGCGGCGAGTCCTCGGGTGTCACGAGCGTCAGTTCGACGTCGCGGACGCCCATGTCGCGGGTACGTGCTGCCGACATGAGCGCGAGCTCGTAGAGCGGCAGCGGCCACGTCGGACCGGGCGGCACGACGAACGCGACGCGCCGTGTCATCCCCTGCTCGAGCTCCGCCACGATCCAGTGGAGGCTGCCGGGGTCGGCGTCGGCGAAGAAGGTGTGCGCGCGGCCCAGCCCGCAGCTGGCGTGAGCGCCGGGGGCGAGCACGAGCGCGTCGTAGGCGATCCGCTCGCCGCCCTCCATGAGGATCGTGCGCTCGGCCCGGTCCACCGCAGCGAGCGCGTCGAGGCGGTGCGTCACGTCAAGGTCGTCGCAGACCTCGTCGAGGTCGTAGCGGCGGATGGCGCGCGAGGTGAACGGCTCGAGCACTGCGAACGGGCGGTAGTGGAGCTGCTCGGCCGGGCTGACAAGCGTGATCGAGAGCGCGTCGCCGGTGAGCGCGCGAAGCGCCAACAGCGTCTCGACGCCCGCGATGCCGCCGCCGGCGACGACGACGTGCAGCGGGCGGAGCGAGGTGCGCGGTGGTGAGGTCATGCAGCCAGGCTATGAAGCCGGGGCTGGCGTGCCATCGGGGGTGTGCCGACCTTGCGCGCGGGCGACTACGGAGCCGTACGGAAGCGGCAGCTGCGGGCACGAGGCGCCACGGAGGACCGGCGTGCTGACGCTGCCGTGCAGCGTGCGCCGCGCAGTCCGTGGAAAGGACGGATGACGTGCCCGTGCGGTCTGCGGTCGCGCCAAGTCGCGGAGGACCGATATCGTCGCCCGCCATGAGCGCACCCGAGGAGCAATCCGAGCCGACGGAGTCCGCCGAGGCCGCGACGCGTGTCGTGATCGCCGACGATCACGCCGTCGTGCGGACGGGCCTGAAGATGGTGCTCGACGCAGAGGAGGGGATCGAGGTCGTCGCCGAGGCCGGCGACGTCGAAGCAGCGCTGCGCGCCGTGCGGGCGTATCACCCCGACGTGCTGGTGCTCGACCTCAACATGCCCGGTGAGCCGAGCCTGCAGGCGATCCCGCGCTTCATCGAGCAGGCGCCGGAGACGGCGATCGTCGTGCTGACGATGCAGCAGGATCCGGCGTTCGCGCGCGAGGCGCTGCGCTCCGGCGCACGCGGCTACGTGCTGAAAGAGGCGGCCGACGCCGAGCTCGTGCAGGCCGTGCGGCTGGCCACGCAGGGGCGCACCTACCTCAACCCCGAGCTGGGCGCGCGAATGGCGGCCGAGCCGCCGCCGAGCGGCCCGCCCGACGACCTCACCGAGCGTGAGCTGGAAGTCCTGAAGCTGATCGCGCTCGGCCACACCAACAGCGAGATCGCCTCGCAGCTCTACCTCAGCGTGCGCACGGTCGAGTCCCACCGCGCGCACATCCAGCAGAAGGTCCGGCGCTCCTCGCGCGCGGAGCTCGTGCGCTACGCGCTCGACCACGGGCTGATCGAGGCCGGCGGCGACTGACGTCGGCCGCGCGGCGAGGCTCAGGCGACGGCGGCCTGACCGCGCGACCCGGACTCGCTCGCGCGTCGCAGTGACGCGGTCACGGTCGTGCCCTCGCCGAGGCTGCTCCTGATCGTGAGCGTGCCGCCGGTCAGGCCGACGCGCTCGCGCATGCCGGTGATGCCGAAGCCCTCGCGCGGGAGCGTGGGGTCGAAGCCGGCTCCGTCGTCGCGCACCGCGACGTCGACGTGGTCGTCGTGGGCGATGATCTCGATCGCGACCCGGCTCCCATGCGCGTGCTTGACGACGTTCGTCAGCGCCTCCTGGACGAGCCGGTAGACGGCGGTCTCGAGCTCGGGCGACAGCCGCTCGTCTTCGGCGCCGAGACTCACCTCCGTCTCGACCTCCAAGCCCTCGACCGCGGCGACGCGGCTCGCCAGCGACTCGAGCGCCGGCTGCAGGCCGAGCTCGTCGAGCGAAGCCGGGCGCAACTCGGTGATCAACATGCGCAGCTTCTCGATCTCGGTGCCGATCTGCTCGACGGCCATGCGCACGGCGTGCTCGAGCGTCTCGCCGTCGCTGCGACGCAGGGCGGAACTCAGCAGCACCTGGAAGCCGGCCAGTCCCTGCAGCGTCTCGTCATGCAGCTCGCGTGCCCAGCGACGGCGCTCCTGCTCGGCGGAGGCCATCGACTCGCGCAGGCGCTCGTGCTCGACCGTCTGCGCGGTCGCGACCGCCGTCGCCGCGCTGGCCGCGAACGACCGCAGCAGCTTCTCCTGTTCGGCGCCGAACTCCATCTCCGCGCCGATCCGATCGAACGCGACGAGCACGCCGAGCGCGCGGCCGCGAAACTCGAGCGGCACGAGCAGCGCGGTGTGCGCACCGGGCACGCCGAGCCGGTCGGAGGAGATGCGCAAGCGGCTCGCGACGTCGCGGATGCGCTCGGCCTTGGTGCCGCGCAGGATCTCGCCGGAGGTCGAGCCCTCCACGGGGATGCGGCGGCCGACGACGCCGGGCTCGGCCTCACCGGCGCAGGCGGCGACCTCCATCTCGTCGGCGTCGCGCAGCAGGATCACCATCGCGCGCGCGTCGACGAGCGCGCGGCCGCGCTTGACGATCAGCTCCAGGACGCGGTCGAGCTGCGTCTCGGCGCCCACCGCGCGCGCGATCGCCGTCGTCGCCTCGAGCCCTTGCACGACCTGCTCGAGCTCGTCGCGGCGCTGCTGCAGGCGCAGGTAGAGGTTCGCGTTCTCGATCGCGACGGCGGCCCAGTCGGCGAGGATCACCGCCGTCTGCTCGTCGGCCGCGTCGAAGTCGCCGCCCTGCTTGTCGGTCAGGTAGAGGTTGCCCCATGCGTTGCCGCGGATCAGCACTGGCACGCCGAGGAAGCTGTGCATCGGCGGATGGTTCGCCGGGAAGCCGTAGGAGCGAGGGTGCGCGTGCAGGTCGTGCAGGCGCAGCGGCGTCGGCTCCTGGATCAGCAGGCCGAGGATGCCGCGGCCGTGCGGCAGGTCGCCGATCGCCCGGTGCGTCTGCGCGTCGATCCCGCGCGTGACGAAACGGGCGAGCGACTGACGCGCTTCGTCGAGCACGCCGAGCGCCGCATAGCGGGCGCCGGTCAGCTCGCGCGCGGTGTCGAGCACCTGCGTGAGCAGCGTCTCGAGATCGCGCTCGGAGACGAGTGAGCGTCCGACCTCGATCAGCCGCCGCAGCCGCTGCTCGTCAAGCTCCTCGCTGGTGATCGCCGCATCCCTTCCCGTGGTCCCCGCGACCGGCTCCGGATCTCCGGACAAGGATCAATCGCTGGGCCGTGGAGGACTTGATACCAGAAGGGGAGCTGCGAATCAGGCGCGCCTGCCGATCCGGCGTCCGCGCGTTCCCGCAGCCTGCCGTGGCGGAGCTCTAGATCGACCCGGCACCGCCAGTCCGTTCGCGGCTTCCTACGGGCGACTCGGGTAGATGCCCGCGAGCGCGATGATGAAGGTGATCGGCAGCGGCGCGGCCGGCGCGGTGTCCTCACGCAGGTCCGGCAGCGCGAACGTGTCGACGCCGTCGCCCCCGTACGTCGTTCCGATCAAGCTGAAGAGCGGAGCGTGGTCGGCGATCGGGAGCAGCTGCCCGTGGCAGCGCGCCCAGCCGCGCGGGGCGAAGTCCCCTCCGAACATGCGTATCTCTCCCAAGAAGGGCTCTGCCATGCGTCTGCGCTCCCGCTCGCTCCCGCTTCCACGTACCGGCCGGCACGCTATCGCGCATCGGTTCCAACCGCAAAGTCTGTCGAATGGTGCACAGAAGTTTGCGTAATCGTGCGGACCGCGTCACGCGCGGCCGCCTGGCGGGACGAGCCGGCTACGTCCGCGGCGAGAGGATCACGAGCGGGATCGTGCGCCCCGCGCGCGCCTGATAGCCGTCGAAGCCGCCGTAGGTCGCGACGCAGCGCGGCCACAGCCGCTCACGCTCCTCGTCGCTGGCGACGTGCGCATGCACTTGCACGACGTGGCGGCCGACATGGATCGTCGTATCCGGATGGGCTCTCAGGTTGTGGAGCCACGCCGGATGTCTCGGATAGCCGCCCTTGGAGGCGACCAGCACGTAGTCGTCGCCGACGTGGGTGTAGACGAGCGGGCTGGTGCGTTTGATCCCGCTGCGCGCGCCGACGTGGTCGAGCAGCAGCATCGGCGGCGCAAACGGCGGCTTGTGTCCCAGACGGCCGCCGCTGCGACGGTAGAGCGCGACGTGCGCGGCCGTCAGGTGGCGCAGCAGCGGCCAGGAGCGGTCGACGAGCGCGTTCGGCATGGCCGGAACTCTAGGCACCGGCCCGCCGAGGAGCGCCGCTTCGGCCGCCTCATTCCCTCTGTGCCCTCAGCCTTCTCGCGTACGCTTCGAGCTTGTCCGTGTCCGCTCTCGACCAGTTCTGAGCTTCGCCACGGAGCATGATCTGGTCGTGCCAGTATTCGTCGCCTCTCGAATGGCGAGCGACGGCGACGACGTAGGCGACGAGTTCTTCGAATTCGCGTTCGGACAGGACGTCTCGCCATCTGGGCATGCCTGGTTCGCCTTCGGCGAGTGTGGAGCGGACGTGCGTCTCGTTGACGGCTTCGGGCGGACTGGCGTCGAGGTTGTAGCGCCTCCCTCTGGCGCCGGCGTCGGCGAGCGTGTGGCAGCCGGCGCACATTTCGTTGAAGCGCGCGCGCGCGTAGGTCCAGCGATCCTGCTTGACCCTCACCACCTTCACGACCCTTCTCGCGCTCGCGACGGTGCCCGTCGAACCGGAGCCGGCATCGCCGCTGTTGCCGCAGCCGGCCGCAAGCCCGATCGCCGCGACTGCGGCGAGCAGGCATGCGAATGGCAGCAGCGCGCTGCGCAGCCGTCGACCGTCCATCCACTTCCCCATCCCGTCCCCCTCGCTTCCGATCGATCCCCCGTCGTCGGGCCTGAGCCTGCGGCGCGCGTCTTGCCCCGCATGAAGCTCGGCGACCAGGATCTCAGCTTTGCAGCGGCGGTGCAGGGTCAACCGTCGGTGGGCGGCTCGACGGCCGTCTCCTTCTCCGGTCGCGGGACGGGCAGCAGCGAGCACGGCGCCTCGCGCACGAGCTCCTCGACCGTGCTGCCGACCACGAGTCGAGAGAGCGGCTTCCCGCCTCCGTGCCAGATGCCGTCGCTCCCCTCCGTGATTCCCCGCGAAGGTGCGCGGCCAACGACGGATGTGATCGACCGGACGCGGGCCCATCATCGATGGTCGAAGGAATGGTCCGGGTCGGCTCCCCGCCTCTCCTCCCCGGGCCGCACCGACAGCCGCCGTCGATGGCCCGCCGCCCCCCTCGGCATCGCGTCGCCGGCGGCGGCGATCGGTGCTGGAAGTCGGACGACGCGCCCAGCTTGCGGCCCCGACGCCGAGGGGGGGACGGCGAGCGCCGGGGCCTGCAAGCGGCGGGCACGCTTCCCGCCGGGCCCGCAGTCGGATCCCGACGGACGCACGTGCGTCGGTGTCATCGCCGTACAGCGTCTCACCAATGAAAGCCCTCTATCTAGTCTTACAATGAAAGTTCAACTGGTTGAATGCCGCGGCGGACGTCGTTAGGCTGCCCGAGAACCAGACGGTCCGGGGAGCGCAGAACGCGTGAAGGTCGGCACCAAGTACGCAGTGTTGGGGTTGCTGCTCGACCAGCCGAGCTATGGGTACGAGGTGCTCGTGCGCTTCCGGCGCGCCTTCGACGTCGCGCATTGGGGAGTCTCACCTCAAGGGCTCTACGCCTCGCTCGATCGCCTCGAGCGCGACGGGCTGATCGAGCCGGTGGACATTGCCGAGCGCGACGTGCGCCGCCGACAGCCGAAGACGACCTACCGCGTCACGCCCACCGGCGCAGACGAGCTGCGGCGCTTTCTCGACACGCCGATGAGCGCCGACCCATCGCGTGCCGAGCTGCTCGTGCGGCTCCAGTGCGGGGCGGCGCGCGACGCCGACGCGCTCCTGCAGATGCTCGACGAGCATGAGCAGGCGTGCCTCGACG
>JBJMLB010000094.1:0-36169 GCA_045805465.1 Conexibacter sp.
CCGCGACGACGCTGCTCGCCCGCGCCGCCGAGCGCGCTGACCCGCCCCAACGCGTCCGTCGCATCGAGGCGCTCGCCGGACCGCAGGAGCTCGCCGCCGCCCGCGCAGGCGCCACGCCGCCCGCCGTGATCCACGGCGAGCTCTACGCTGCGAACGTGGTGATCGCAGACGACAATCGCGTGTGCGTGCTCGACTGGGAGACGGTCGCGCGCGGTCCGGCGCTGCTCGACCTCGCCGCGCTCACCGCAGGTGGGTGGGACGACCCCGTCGAGCGGCTCGCCGAGGCCTACCGCCGGGCGCTGCCGGACCCGCCGTCGTCCGCGCAACTGCACGCCGACCTCGACGCCGCCCGTCTGTTGACGGCCGCGCACTGGCTCGCCGCCCCGGCCCGCTGGAGCCCGCCGCCCGAGCACGCGCGCGACTGGCTCGCAGACGCCGAGCTGGTCGCCGACCGGGTCACGAACGCATGAGCGCGCGCCGCCTGATCGTCAACGCGGACGACTTCGGCCTCAGCGCCGGCGTCAACCGCGGCATCGCGCAGGCGCATGAGCACGGGGTCCTCACGAGTGCATCGCTGATGGTGCGCGCCGGCCACGCCCCCGAGGCCGCCGTCTACGCGCACGCGCATCCCGCGCTGAGCGTCGGCCTGCACATCGACCTCGGCGAGTGGCGCTACACCGGCGAGCACTGGGTCGCCGCCTACGAGGTCGTGCCGACCGACGACGAGGCGGCCGTCGGAGCCGAGGTGGCCGCGCAGGTCGAGCGCTTCTGCGCGCTCATGGGACGCGAGCCGACGCACCTCGACGCGCACCAGCACGCGCACCGCGAGGAGCCGGCGCGCTCAATCGTGCTCGAGCACGGCCAGCGCCTCGGCGTGCCCGTCCGCAGCTTCACGCCCGGCCTGCGCTACGAGGGCGGCTTCTACGGGCAGAGCGGGCGCGGCGAGCCGTGGCCCGAGGGCATCGCGCCGGAGGCCCTGTGCGAGCTGCTGCACGCGCTGCCGCCGGGCGCGAGCGAGCTCGGCTGTCACCCGGCGATCGACGACGAGTCTGGCTCCTCCTACGGCGCCGAGCGCACCGTCGAGACGGCGACGCTGTGCGATCCGCGCGTGCGCGACGCCCTCCGCGAGGAGGGCATCTCGCTGCGCTCGTATCTGAACTGGGCGCAGGACGGCGACTAGCTGCGCGCCGCGGTCGGACGGCGCCGGCCGCTGCGGCCGCGTCTGCGGCGGGCGCCGCCGCCGCTGATCGACGGCGTGCTCGTCGCGCGTGCGCTGGTCGGGAGGCCGCCGGCCTCCAGCTCGCGGTGCAGGCCGAGGCCGGCGACCATCGAGACGACGTCGCGAACCTGGTCCTCCAGCACGAACGTGATGCCGATGCCGGTGGCGCCGGCGCGCGCGGTGCGGCCGACGCGGTGGACGTAGTCGTCCGTCGCGGCGGGCGCGTCGAAGTTGATCACGTGCGTCACGTCGCGCACGTCGATCCCGCGCGCGGCGACGTCGGTCGCGACGAGCGTGTCGACGCGGCCGGACTCGAAGTGCGCGAGCGCGCGCTCGCGCTGCGCCTGCGACTTGTCGCCGTGCATCGCGGCGACCTTGAGCGTCGGCACGCGGCTGAGCTGCTTCGCGAGCCGGTCAGCGCCGCGCTTGGTGCGCACGAACACGAGCGTGCGCCCGCGCTCGTCCTCGGTCAGCGCCGAGATGAGCTTGTCGGTGCGCCCCTCGCGCGAGACCTTCTGGAAGCGGTGCTCGACCTTGCCGCGCGCCTGCGGGGCGGCGATGTGCGCGTGGCGTCTGGCCTGATGCGTGTACACGCGGGCGATGCGGTCGACCTCGCCCGCGAGCGTCGCGGAGAAGAGCATCGTCTGGCGGTCGTCGGGCGTGAGCGCAACGAGCCGGTCGACGACCGGGCGGAAGCCCATGTCGAGCATGCGATCGGCCTCGTCGAGCACGAGCACCTCGACGTGGCCGAGCGTGACGGCCTTGCGGTCGAGCAGGTCGACGAGGCGGCCGGGCGTCGCAACGAGCACGTCGGCTCTGCGCGCGGCCTTCATCTGCGGGTTGATGCCGGCGCCGCCGTAGACGGCGACAACCGACAGCGAGCGGGCGCGAGCGATCGCGCCGAGCTCGTCGACGATCTGGCTGGCGAGCTCGCGCGTCGGCGCGAGCACGAGCGCGCCCGGCGCCCCGGCGGGGCGGCCGGCCTGGCGGCCGGTGTCGAGCGTGTCGACGAGCGGGATCCCGAACGCGAGCGTCTTGCCCGATCCGGTCGGCGACTCGGCGAGCACGTCGTGGCCGGCGAGCGCGTCGGGGACGACGAGCTTCTGGACGGCGAACGGGCGCTCGATGTCGCGGGCGCGCAGCGCGCTGGCCACGGCCTTGGACACGCCGAGGTCGGCGAAGGTGGACTGCTGCATATGGTGCTCCTTGCGCCCAGCGCGAACGTGCGCGGACGCTATGTGGTGGGGAGAGATTCGACTGACCCCAACCGCGCGATGCGCCTTCAGGAGCAAGAACCTCCGTGCACGGCGGCGCCGCACACGCAAAGCACCCTAGCAGTGCCGTACCGCAGACCTTGTACGCTGCGTTGCATCGACCAGGTAATGGAGCAAGAGCGCGCGGCCGGCCCGACGCCGGACGACGTCCAGCCGGTGGAGTTCGAGGCGCTCGACCGCTTCCTCACCGGCATGATCACGGTCGTGCCGATCCTCGCGCTCGGCCTCGTCGGATGGCAGCTGTGGGGCGACTGGCTTGGCATCAGCGACCTGATCGTGTTCGGGATCATGTACGCGATCACCGGCCTCGGCATCACGGTCGGCTTCCACCGCCTCTTCACGCACCGCTCGTTCAAGACGGGCCGCGCGGTCCGCGGAGTGCTCGCGGCCTCCGGCTCGATGGCGATCGAGGGCCCGATCATCTCGTGGGTCGCCGACCACCGCAAGCACCATGCCTTCTCCGATCGCGAAGGCGACCCGCACAGCCCGCACGTCGACCACGGCCATGGCCTGAAGGGCGCGCTGCGCGGCCTCTTCCACGCGCACGTCGGCTGGCTGTTCATCCACACCCAGCGCGGCAACAAGGAGCGCTACGCGCCCGACCTGATCAGAGACCCGGTCGTCAAGTGGGTCAACGACACGTTCTTCCTGTGGGCGGTCGCCGGCTTCCTGCTTGCGTTCGCGCTCGGCTATGCGATCGGCGGCACCTGGCAGGCCGGCATGACCGGGATGCTGTGGGGCGGCCTCGTGCGGATGCTGGTCCTGCACCACGCGACCTACTCGATCAACTCGCTGTGCCACTTCTTCGGCCGTCGTCCGTTCGAGACGGACGACGAGTCGCGCAACCTCGCCTGGCTCGCCCCGCTGACGTTCGGCGAGGCTTGGCACAACGGCCACCACGCCTTCCCCACCTCCGCCCGCCACGGGCTCGAGCGCCGGCAGCTCGACATCTCCGCCGGCGTGATCTCGCTGCTGGAGAAGACGGGTCTCGCGTGGGACGTCGTGCGCGTCGACCCGGCGAAGCTCGCGGCGAAGCGCGCCGCGTCCTCAGCCCGCTCAGTCTGAGCGCCTCGCCCGCGGCTCAGCCGCGCGGGCCGGGCGGGATCTCGTAGCGCTTCGCGGGGAGTGCGGCGGACGCCGGGCCGTTCGGGCCGGCGGGCAGGCCGCCCCCCGCCTGTGCGGCGCGCGCGCCGGCCGCGCGCGCGCCGCGGGCGGAGGCTTTCGCCTTCGCAACCCAGTCGACCGCCGCGGGAGCGGTCTTCAGCAAGATCGGCCACGTCTGCGGATCGACCTGTCCCGTGACCGGCAGGTTGTTCGCCGTCTGGAAGCCGCGCACCGCTCTCGCCGTGCCCGGGCCGAACGCGCCGTCCACGCCGACCGTCTGCCCGGCAGCGAGCAGATGCTGCTGCGCCCACACGACGAGGTCGCCGCGCGAGCCGACCTTGCCGCCGCTGCCGACGGTCAGCGTCGGCCACAGCGTGTCCGGCCGTGCGATCGCGGCGAACGGCGCACCGAGCGCGTCCCAGTCAGAGTCGCTCGCGAACTGCCACACCCACCAGCTCACGCCGCGCGCGCCGTAGGCGGTCGACAGCTGGTTGAAGCGACGCACGTCGGCGGCCCTCGGCCCGTCGTACGTCTGGCCGAGCGGGAAGATCGCCGTCTCGTAGGGGAGGTTCCATTCGTACGTGTGCGCGAGCGACTCGTCGACCGTGTCGCCGATTGTCTTCCAGTAGACCTGCGGCAGGTTGAAGGTGGCGCCGCCGGGGCCCATGAAGACGCTGTAGGGCAGGCCGGGGTGGTAGTCCACGTAGGGGAACGAGGTCAGGCCGATCGGAAAGTCGGAGCCGACCAGCTCGCGCAGCTTTTCCATGTAGCGCTGCGCCTGGGCGTACTTGCCCTCGTAGGCGCCCTCGGCGTCGATCACGAAGCAGTCGGCGCCCGCGTCCTTCGAGGCCGCTGCCGCGCGCGCCTCGCCGGTCGGGTCGTTGCCGTAGACGAACTGCCAGCCGCAGACGCGCAAGCCCTGCGCCTTGAGCGCAGCGACGGCAGTGGAGGTGAACTGGGACCAAACGCCGGCCCCGTCCGCGCTCTTGACATAGATCGTGCGCACGCCATGTGCGCGCGCCTGCGCGGCGATGCGCGCCGGGCTGCCGGCCTCGGATCTCGACAGGTACCAGATCCACATCCCGCTGCCGTCGAACGCGCTCGGGCCGACAGGCGGGCTCCCGCCGACTCTGCGCGGCTTGGGCTTCGGCGGCGGGGAGACGACGCCGACGCGGACGGAGTTCGAGTACTTCCTGCCCGGATTCGCGACGCGGATCAGCCCGCTGATCGCGTCGCCCGGCACGCGCACGAGGATCCGCGTTCTCGTGCGGAAGCGGCCGCCGACGGCGCGCAGGCCGATGCGACCGCCTGCTCTGGAGCGCACCGGGAAGACGACCTTCGCGCGCGAGCTCATCCCGCCGGCGCCGACGAGCAGCTTGCCCGTGCGCGTGACGGTCGTGTGCGACTTGCACGGGAACGGGTCCGACGAGCAGCGCACGAAGACGATCCGCGGGTGGCCATTGCGGGGGGCCGAGGCGGCGCCGGCTGCCGCATCGGCGGTCGGCGCGAAGATGGCGCACTCGAGCGCCACGAGCCCAAGCAGCGCGCGCGCGGAGAGACGGGAGATGCGAAGACGGGCGGCGTTCATCGGCGGTGCGGCGGCGAGGCCAGCCAGGCAGCTTAGGCCCCGCCATGCGCCCAACCTGGGCGCGTCGTTGCAGGCCGGAACACGGCCGCAGCGCCGATGGTGCGGTATGAGGTCCGGAGGTGGCCGGCGGGCGGGTCCTGTCAGATCCGGGTGCGCGCACGTCCGCCTATCGGCGGCCGCACGTGCATCCTCACTGCCACCCGCCCGATCGGCGATCGTGGCCGACTACATCACCTCAAGCGTCTCGTACACCTCGACGCCGCCGCCGTTGCCGACGACCGGCGCGCCCTTCGCCTTCTCGGCCGCCTCGTCGAGGCTGCCGGCGGTGATGATCGTGTAGCCGGTGAGCTTGTTGCCGTTGCCCGCGCCGACCGCCGTGGAACTGCCGAACGGGTTGCCCGCGTCGATGAGCGCGTCGCCGAGGCCGCCGAGGAAGGCGCCCCAGGCGGCCATCGCGGCCTGGCGCTCCTCGTCGGTCGTGGCCATGTTGCCGCCGGTGTATGCCAGCACGTACTTCGCCATGGGTTCCTCCTGATGTGGTGGTCGGTCCTGTGGTGCTGCGGGGGTGTCAGCGCGCGGGGATCCCGCTGGCCGCGAAGCTGTCCAGCACGCCGTTCCAGCCTCTGGCGTGGTTCGCGCGCGAGGTGTCGTCGAGCAGGCCGGCGTGCTCGATCACGACGGTCGTGCGGCCGGGCGCGTCCTCCACGAACGTCACCGCGACCTCGCTCTCGTGGTTGGCGTTCGGGCCGGTCCCCTCCCACTCCCAGCTGTAGACGAGCCGGTCGGGGCGCGAGATCTCGCGGTAGGTGCCGTGGACGACCATGTCCTCGCCTCCCTCCGGTCTGCGCATCTCGAGGCGGTAGCCGCCGCCGACGCGCAGGTCGAGCACGGGGATCGTCACCTCGTGGCTCGGGTCGGCCCTCCACCAGCGCCGCAGCACCTCGGGGTTCGTCCATGCATCGAAGACCGCCTCGGCGGATGCCTCGAAGGTGCGTTCCACGCGCACCGTGCCGGTGTCCACGTCCACGTTGCTCATGATCTGTCCTCCGGTCTGGGGGTCTTGGGGGTGCCCGCGGCGCGCTGCTGCTCTCTGAGGAACTCCTCGACGACGTCGAGCTTGCGCTCCCACAGCTCGCGCTGTCTGGCGAGCCACGCGTACGCCTCCTCGAGCGAGGAGCCGTTGAGGCGCAGCCGGTGGGTGCGGCCGTCGATCACGCGGACGATCGCGCCGGCCTCCTCGAGCACCTTCAGGTGCTTGCTGATCGCGGGCTTGGAGATCGGGAAGTCGTGCGTCGCCTCGCCGACCGTCAGCTCGTCGTGCTTCGCCAGCCGCTCGAGGATCTCGCGCCGGAGCGGATGGGCGACGGCGATGAAGGAGCGGTCGAGCGCGGCGGTCTGACTGTTAGCCATGTGGTTAACAATAGCGGAAGCGCATCGCCGGACGCAACCCCGTGAGGTTCGCCCGATGACAGGTCAGGCGCCGACGCGCACGATGCGCGCGGCGGCGGGCACGCCGCCGGCGCCCGGATGCAGCAGCGTCACGTACGCGTCGCGGCCGGCGAGAGCGGTCGTCCACAGGATCGTGTCTGTGCGCCGCGGCGTGCCATGCGGGCAGAGGCTCGGCTCGCTGCCCTGCGTCGTGTAGCCGTGCGCGTGCCCCTCGTCGCGGAGGGCGGTCGCGCCGAGGCGCAGCAGCGTGCGCGGGCGGCTGCCCAGACTGCTCGTGCGGACCAGCCGCAGACGCTGGCTGCAGTACGTCGACTCGACGTACAGCAGGCGACCGCCGTCGAGCGACGGCTGCGACAGACGGCCGCCGCGAGTGACCAGCGCGAGGCGGCGTCTCTGCGCGGCGAGGTCGGCGATCACGATGCGGCTGTCGGTGCGGGTGGTGGCGGCGTACGCGAGATGGTCGCCCGACAGCGCCGGGCGGTCGATCGCCTCCCGGCGCGCGACGCCGGCGACGAGCCGGGCGATCCCTGCATCCTGCGCGGGGACCGCCTGCGCGACCGGCAGCGGCAGCGCCCACAGGCGGTCGCCGCCCTCGCGCGGGGACGTCCGCCACACGAGCCAGCGGTTCGAGACGGCGAGCTGCGTGGCGTCGGGGACGTCCCGCTCGACCACGACCGCGCCGCTCGCGCGGTCCCGCACGGCGAGATGGTCGCCCTGGCGGGTGGCGACGTAGCGGCCGCCGATCGCGACGGCCTGCGCCGGCAGCTCGCTGCGAGCGTCGCCGTCGAGCAGCACCGCCCCGGCGCCGCCGAGGCGTTCCCACGCAAGCGTGGTGCCGGCGCGGGACGGGTCGGTCCCGTCGGGGGCGACCAGCTGCGCGGCGCTCGCGCTGCCGGTCGAGAGGAGCGCGACCGCGAGCACGGCCAGCAGCGCGCCGTCGGCGAGTCGCAGACGGCGCAGCAGCCCCGGCTGCTCAGCCATCTTCAGCTCCAGGCGCTGGCCGAGCGTCGCGTAGCGCGGCGCCATCAGCACGACCGGCAGCGCGCGGCCGGCGCCGAAGCCGAGCCCGATCAGCAGGCCGACCTGCACGTCGCCGATCGCGACGGAGATCCCGGCGAGGGCCCACACCGCGAGCGTCAGCACGAATGTCGTGAAGCCGAGGCCGAGCAGCACGCCGTACAGGCCCGCCGCGAGCGGGAGCGGCATCGTGCGCCGCCACGGCTCGGGCACCTGGCGGCGGATCTGCGGGACGATCCGCACGCCGCGCAGCTCGCCGAACGCGCACGACAGCGCCACCGTCGCCGCCACGACGAGCGCGGCCTCGCTCCCGCCCCCGAGCACGCTGCCGAGCGCGGCGAGCGCCGTGAACGTGATCGCACCGCCCGCGAGCGCGCCGAGCGCGAACGTCGCGCAGCTCGTCAGGACGATCCGCCCGCCGGCGTGCGCGCGACGACTGCCGAGCGTCTCGACCATCGAGAAGCCGCACGGCGACCACGCGCCGGTGACGCCGGCGACGAACGCGGTGAGCAGGAGGATCGCGGCGGTCATCGACTCGGGCTCAGCACGGGACGCTCGTCTGGAAGTACATGACGCAGAAGACTCTGCGGCCCTGGTAGCAGTAGCCGGTGAGGGCGGTGTCGCCCTGGATGCGCGTCTCGTGCTGCGCGCAGCAGTCCATCAGGCGGCGGACTCTGCCGCCGCAGCAGCGGTACCAGGAGCCGTCGACCTGGGTCGAGAAGCCATATCTGTCGGGGATGCCGTCCTGGCAGATGCGCGTGCGCGGTGCGCGCGGGAGCGGCCGACCGTCGGGGTCCGTCAGGCGGCGGCCGCGGTCGTCGAGCGGATGGCCGTGGCGGTCGACGGGGCGGCCGAGATCGTCGACCGGCTTGCCGTCGCGCGAGCGCAGCGGGTAGCCGTGGATGTCGACGCGCGGGATCCCCGTCGGGTGCGGACACGAGGCGGTCGTGTAGGTATGGCCGCAGAAGTGGTAGGCATCGGCGTCGTCGGTGCCGGCCTGCAGCGCGGCGGCGCCGGTCGCGGTCGCGAGCAGCCAGCCGCCCGCGCGCCCGAGGAAGCCGCGGCGCGAGGTGCCGCCGGCGAGCGCGTCACTGAGGCGGCGCGGTCTGTGGTCAGGCACGAACGAGCTCCCGCTCCCGCGCCTCGCCGGTCGCGACGAGCGACTCGAGCTGGCGCGCGCTGTTAAACGTACCCTGCGCGAGGACGGTGCCGTCGAGGCTCAGGACGAGCGCGTACGGACTGCCGGGGATCCCATGCGCGCGCCACACGTCGGCGTCGTCGCGCTCGTCGAAGACCTCCACGGCGAGCAGCGGGTCGCGCTGCAGCGCGGTGACGGCCGGCGCAAGCGCCTGGCACATCGGGCAGCCGTCGGAGCTGAAGACGGCGAGCGCGAAGCGGGCCGAGGGCTGCGGGACGAAGCGCTCGATCACGGTCGCGCGGGCGCCGCGGGCCGGTCCCTCGCCTTCGATCTCGAGCGCCATCTGCGGCGGGAGCGCAAGCCGCAGCTCGCCGACCTCACGGGCGAGCGCGAGCACGAGGACCGCGAGCGCGACGATCGCCGCGAGCGCGAGTCCGAGCCCGATCGCCAGCCAGGCATCGGTGCTCGGATCCGTGTCCGGGACGAGCGGCAGCAGCGCGAACGCAGCGGCGAGCACGAGCGCGCGCACGAGCGCGAGCGGCGTGACGCGCGAGCGCGCGCCGAGGCAGCCGCACGGCTGGCCGGCGCGGCCGTTGCGAAGTGCGGTCGCGAGGAGCGCGGCGAAGCCGAGCATCAGCGCCGAGGCCGCCCACGCCGCCGCGTCCAGTCCGAGCGCGACGCCGATCGCCAGCGCAGCCTCGGCGAGGATCGCGCCGGCCCACACGACCGCCCGCGCACGCGCAGTTCTCAGCCCGAACGTGGCAAGCGCCGCACGCGTGCGCACGGGCGCGGCCAGCTTCGCACCCGCGGAGCCGAGCAGCACGAGCCCGAGCACCACGTCGGCAATCGTCGCGAGCATCGCGCAGGATCACAGCAGATCCCGCGCAAGACCGGCAAGCCGCGGCACCGCGCCACGCCGCAAACCCCCCAGCCCGCCGGATAGACTCGAACCGTCCCGGGGGCGTAGTGCTAACGGGAACACGCCGCCTTTGCAAGGCGGAGTTGGGGGTTCGATTCCCCCCGCCTCCATCGAAGCGCGAAGGGCGTACCGAGACCGCAGCAACGTCCTGGGTGGCCTGCGCGCACGCCTTACGTGGCGACTCAGCGACGCTGCGCTGACCTGAAGCTCCGATACCGTTTGCCCATGCCTGTCGTTCCCGGCGATGTCATCGAGCTTGCGGGACGGCGCCTCGCGGCGGCCGCCCGTCAGCCGGCGCGCGTGCTGCTGTTCGGGTCGCATGCGCGCGGAGACGCGGGAGCACACAGCGATCTCGACTTTCTCGTGATCGAGCGCGACGTGCCGAACCGGCATGCCGAGATGGCGCGGCTCACGCGCGAGCTGCGGTCGTTCGGCGTGCCGGTCGACGTTCTCGTCGTCAGCGAGGCGTACGCCGAGGACTGGGGCGGCGTCGAGGGGACCGTCATCCACGCGGCGCTGACCGAAGGTCGCGAGTTTGCCGCCGCGTAGTCGGCGAGACCTCGCGCGCGTGCTGCTCAACCGCGCCGACGGCGACATAGCGCTCGTTCGAACCGTTTTCGAGGACCCTGGCATCCTCGACGCGATCGTGGGCTTCCACGCACAGCAGGCTGTCGAGAAGTCACTCAAGGCCGTGCTCGCAGCGTCCGAGGTCCGCTACGAACGGACGCACGCGCTCGTTCACTCGACCGTGGCGCTGCGCTTGTGCTGATCGAGGACATCCGGAGCTGGGCTGGAGCAGTCGTCGACGGGTGACGTCTCGTGCTCGCGTGAGGTACCGATGAGACACGGCTCGCGTACTCCGGCCGCTTGGCACGGCTGGGCCGGGGCCATCACGGAAGCGTCGCCATGCCCGCGAGGCCCTGGCTGATCGCCGGCACCGCGATCGGGCTCCCGATCGTCCCGCGGTCGGGGCAGTACTGCACCGCGGCGGTGCCGGCTCCGACCAGCGCCGAGACGCCCATCCCGTTGCCGAAGCGGACGCATGGCTCCGAGCCGGGCGTTATCGGCTGGTAGAGCAGCAGGACGTAGCCGGGCAGAATCACCTCTCGGGCGATGCGGGTGGGAACAGACAACCCGGCCATCCGCGCCAGCACGGTGAGGCCCGCGCCGTTGAAGTCCCTGTGCTCCGGCCCGGACGCGGCCGGGTCCCAGTAGACCTTGCGCGCTCCCGCCTGCCGAAGCCCCTGCAGCAACCTGAACACCCCTCCGTTCGTCCGCGGGCCCGAGACGAGGTAGTCGTGGTTCGCGTAGACCACGACGCGATCGCGCGGAGGGACTCCGACGCCGAGCGCAGTTCCCAGGTTCCCCGCCATCCGATCCGGAATGGCGCCGCCGACGCCGAAGGTCATGCCGAGCGTCGTCGCCGACACCGCGACGACAAGCGCGCCGATCGCGAGCCGCCGGCCGAGCCGGTCGAGACCGGGGATCCACGCCGTTCCAAGCACCGCCAGGTACACAATCATCGGCAGCGTGTAGCGGAGGTCCTTGTGCGTCAGGATCGTCAGCAGCAGCCAGGACCCGAACAGGCCGCCGAGCAGCTCCGGGACGACGGTCGGGCGCCCGCTGGGCCGTCGCACTCGCCAGGTCGCTGTCACCACGCCGACCGCCGCAAACGCCGTGAGCGGAGCGAACAGCAGCGCGTTGAGGGTCGCCCACCCGTACCACTCGAAGTTCGCCGTCGACAGCAGCGCCGGCCGAGCAAGCGGCGGCACGGGGAACAGCAGTCCCTCACCCGAACGCGACGCGCTGTAGATCTTCCCCAGCAGATCGGCCTGATGGATGTACCACGGCGAGCCGACCAGCAGGGCGATGCCGGCGAACGCCGCGAAGCCGCGCGCGTTGCGCCATCCGCCGCGCAGCAGGACTGCGAGCACGAGCCCGACGACGTAGAACGGGAACTGCTCTTTCGTGCCGATCCCGATCCCGACCACGAGCCCGGCCAACGCAGCGGTACTCAGCCGGCCGAACCGCTCGCTGGCCAAGATCAGCCACACCGACACGGCCACGATCGTCGCCTCGGGCGCATCGATTATGAAGACGTGGAACTGCTCGATCAGCAGTGGGGAGCCGAGCGCGAACACGACCGCCAGCGCACCGGCCAGCGGGCCGGCCACCATCCGGCCGATCCGGTAACAGCTCAACGCGAGCAACGGCACGCACACGAGGTTCGTGCCGAGCACGACGGCGTTCCGACTGACTCCGCCGAGGGCCGCCACCACGCCGCCGAGGACTATCCCGTACGGCGGGTAATACGCCGGGTAGTCGAAGATTGCCCCGACGTCCCCGTGCAGCAGGTGGTCGCGGAAGACGAACGCGGCCCACAGCTCCTCGGCCGCGTCCCCGTACGGGACGGCGCGGTCCTGGGTGAGCCACCACAACGTCAGCAGGACGAACGCGGAGGCGGCGCCGATCGCCCACCACGCTGCGCTGCTCCACGCCGGCATGCGGTCCGCGAGGCTGACCCTCCGCGGACGAGTGACCGCTCCCCCAAGCGACATCGATCAAACATAGACGAACTGGTGCAATAAAGCACCATAAGTTGGCTTGCGCGTGGTGACCCGCCGAAGCTAGCGCCCGCCCAACCGGACCGGCAGCGTCTGCAGCTGGTTCGCGAAGCCGGAGACGACGTATTTCGGCCTGCCCGCCAGCTCCATCCGCGGGTAGCGCCTCAGCGTCTCCTCGAACAGGATCCGCAGCTCCAGCCGCGCGAGCGCGGTGCCGAGGCAGAAGTGGCGCCCGCCGGCGCCGAACGCCTGGTGCTCGGGGTTGCGCGTGACGTCGAAGCGGTCCGGGTCCTCGTAGCGCGACTCGTCGCGGTTGGAGGAGACGTACCACATGACCACCTTCTCGCCGGCTCTGATCTCCTGGCCGCCGAGCACGCAATCTCTCGTCGCGGTGCGGCGGAAGTGCGCGAAGGCGGGGAACATCCGCAGCGCCTCCTCAACCGTGCTCGGAGTCAGCGACGGGTCGTCGAGCACGAGCCGCATCTGCGACGGGTCCTCCAGCAGCGCGCGCATGCCGCTGCAGTAGGTCGCCTTCGTGGAGTCGTTGCCGGCCGCCATCAGCAGGAAGAAGCCCATGACGATCTCGTGCTCCGCGAGTCTCTCGCCGTCGACCTCGGCGTCGACGAGCACGCTCGTGAGGTCCTCGGTCGGATGCGCGCGGCGCTCGGCGATCAGCGCGCGGCAGCGCTCGAAGATCTCCGGAACGTCGCGGCCCATGACGGTGTCGAGTCCCTCCGGGTTCACGTCAGGGTCGCCGGCGGCGAAGATCGAGTTCATCAGCCGCGCCCACACGATGTCGTCCTCCGGCGAGATGCCCATGAACGAGCCGATCACGCGCGAGACGACCGGCTGCGCGACGTCGGTCACGAGGTCGCATGTCTCGCGTCCGTCGAGTCGGTCGAGCACGCCGGTCGTGATCGCGCGGATCTCGTCCTCGTGCTCGGCGATCCGCTTCGGCGTGAAGCCGGCCTGGAAGAGCGCCTTGAGGCGGTCGTGCTTCGGCGGGTCCATCCCGATGAACATCGCGCGCGAGAGCTCGAGCGGCAGGATCGAGTCGGTCAGCGCGGTGATGCCGCCGAGCTCGGAGGAGTAGGTCTCCCAATCGCGGCTGACGGTGTGCACGTCGTCGGCCTTGGTGACGGACCAGTAGCCGGCCTCGTCGGGGAAGTCGATGATGTGCGAGGTCCAGTGGACCGGGCACTCCCCCCGGAGCTCCTTGAAGAGCGCGTGCGGGGGACCGTCCTCCCAGTGGACGGGATCGCCGACGAGCACCTCTCTGAGGTCGCTGTCAGTCCATGTCATCGGGACCTCCTCCGTTCGCGCGCGGGTGGTCGGGCGAATGGTACTGGCTGGCTGGCCAGTCATGGGCCGGGGTGCTCCGCTGCATCATTTGCGCGATCACGCATATCTGCACCGGGGTGCGCCGTGATCGAGAAAATGTGCGCGATCTCGCATTTCAGTGATACTTTTCACCCATCGACGCCTGAGATGCGCGATCACGCAGATGAGCACACAGATTGACATCGTCGCCCAGCGGCTCGGCGCGCGCGTCCGCGGGGAGCGCCGCCGCCAGGGCATGGACCAGCGGACGCTCGCGCTCGTCGCGAACGTCGCCGTCCGCTCCGTCCACCGGGTCGAGCACGGGGAGCCGACCGTGCGGCTCGACGTCGTGCTGCGCGTGCTGTCGGCGCTCGGCATGCGGCTGGACGTCCACGGCGGCGGCGAGCCGTGAGCCTCGTCGTCAGCTGGGACGGAGCGGAGGTCGGGCGGCTGGAGCGCGTCGACGAGCGCTCGCGCGAGTACGCGTTCCGCTACGCGCCGCCTGCGACGCGTCCGGTCTCGCTCTCGCTCCCGCTGCGCGAGCAGCCGTATGCGCCGTCCGAGAGCCGACCGTTCTTCGAGGCGCTGCTGCCGGAGGGTCCCGTGCGCGAGCAGGTCGCACGACAGCTGCGAGTCGCACCCGGCGACTCGTACGGACTGCTGGAGCAGCTCGGCCGCGACTGCGCCGGGGCCCTCCAGATCTCCGCCGCCGCACAGGCGCCGACGGCGCCCACGACCCGCTGGCTCGACGCCGGCGAGTTGGACGAGCTCGTCGAGCAGCTCCCACGGCGGCCGCTCGGGATGCGCGCCGGCGACCAGCGCCTGCGACTCAGTCTCGCCGGCGTGCAGCGAAAGGCTGTGCTGGTGCGCGACGACGCCGGCCGCTTCGGCGAGCCCCTCGACGGCATGCCGAGCACGCACATCCTCAAGCCGGATCCGCGCGAAAACGACCTCCCCGGCCTCGCGCTCAACGAGTGCTTCTGCATGCGCCTCGCGGTGCGCTGCGGACTTCCGGCCGCACCGGTCGAGCTGGTCGCGGCCGGTGGGCGGCCGTGCCTCCTGGTCGAGCGCTTCGACCGCGACCGCACGGAGTGGCCGCCCCGACGGCTCCATCAGGAGGACCTCTGCCAGGCGCTCGGCCTCACACCGGACTTCAAGTACCAGCACGCCGACTGGCAGCTGCCCTCCTACCGCGCGCTGGCCGATCTGCTCGACCGGCACGCGATTCAGCCCGGACTCGACCGGCTTGCCGCGGCGCGCACAGCCGTCTTCCACTTCCTCGTCGGCAACGCCGACGCGCACGCGAAGAACGTCGCGCTGCTGCACCTGCCGGGCGGCGTCCGCTTCGCGCCGCTCTACGACGTCGTTGCGACGGCGGCGTACGACGACGTCGGCACCGAGCTGGCGATGGCGATCGGCGACGAGCTCGACCCGGCCGCGATCGGCGCTGCGCACTGGAGCGACCTCGCGCATGACTTCGGGCTCCAGCCACGCGCGTTCGAGCGCGTGCGAGCCGAGCTGACGGAGCGGACGTTGGTCGAGAGCCGGAGGCTCCGCGACGTGGCGCGCAACGACGGCTGGCACGACCCGGTCCACGACGCGATCGTCGGGATCGTCGCCGCGCGTGCGGCGCAGGTGGCGTAGAAGGTGAGCATGCCGGCGAGCCTCGACCGCGACACGATCCATCACGCCGAGAACATGGCCGTCCTCCCCCAGCTGCCGGCGGAGGCGTTCCAGCTGGTCTACATCGACCCACCGTTCAACACGGGCGAGACGCAGTCGCGGCGGACGCTTGCGATGGTTCCCGACGCCGACGGCGGCGACCGCACGGGCTTCAAGGGGCGGCGCTACCGCACGAGACTGCTGGCGGAGTCGCGCTACCGCGACACGTTCGAGGACTACCTCGCGTTCCTCGAGCCGCGCCTGCGCGAGGCGCACCGGCTCCTGCGCGCGAGCGGCACGCTCTACTTCCACATCGACTACCGCGAGGCGCACTACTGCAAGCTGCTGCTCGACGAGCTGTTCGGGCGCGAGCAGTTCCTCAATGAGCTGATCTGGGCCTATGACTACGGCGCGCGCACGAGACGCCGCTGGCCCGCCAAGCACGACACGATCCTCGTCTACGTGAAGGACGCCGACGCGTACTTGTTCGACTCCGCCGCGGTCGACCGCGAGCCCTACATGGCGCCCGGCCTCGTCACCCCCGAGAAGGCGGCGAAGGGGAAGTTGCCGACCGACGTCTGGTGGCACACGATCGTCGCGACGAACGGGCGCGAGAAGACCGGCTACCCCACGCAGAAGCCGGAGGGGATCGTGCGCCGCATGGTGCAGGCGTCAACCAGAGAAGGCGACTGGTGCCTCGACTTCTTTGCCGGCAGCGGCACGCTCGGCGCGGTCGCCGCGCAGCTCGGCCGCCGTTACGTGCTGATCGACGAGAGCGCCGACGCGGTCGCCGTCATGCGGAGACGGCTGCCGCAGGCGGTGCTGGCGCCGCCACTCCCCGCCTGACCTCGGCGGGGACGCCGCGGTGTCTGCGGTAGATCTCGAGCATCCACCGCCGGCTCCACGCAGCATGCCGCCAGTCTCGTGCCGGTGTGTCGCTATGCGACGGCAGCAGCGGCGGCAGGAGCGGCGTCCCGCCACGGCAGCGCGAGGCCGAGGGGCCGTAGCGCCCACGGGTTCTGCCACAGCGAGGGAGCGGCGACGGCGACGAGCGGATCGGTCGAGCGCAGGCCGCGTGCGACGAGCACGCCCGAGAGGCGCGTGTTGCAGGGGCCGCCGGGACCGTGCCAGACGGCGTGGTCGCGGTCGCCGGCGCCGAGCAGCGCGCGCTCGACGTCGTGCTCGCGCACGGCGTCGCCGAGTGCGAGAACGGCGAGCAGGTAGGGCCGGTCGAGATCGCCGTAGCGCGCCGCCTTCTTCTTGATCTTGCGGCGCAGCGGACGCACGTCGTTCACCGATGCGCCGCCCGCACCGACACCGACGCCTCGCGGAACGAGCTGCGCGCACCCGCACGCGCGCGCGGCGGCGTCTTCGAGCGCTATCGCCTCGACGTCGACGACCCAGTCGTCGAACGCGAGCCGCTGGACGGGCGCGGCGGCGCCTGTCGCCCGCCGCCTGCGCAGCTCGCACACGTCGAACGCGCCGAGCCAGCGCTCCAGCGCCGGCACGATCCGCCGCCGCCCCGGTGAGCAGGCGCCGTATCTGACGACCTCCAGCGCAAGCGAGAAGCGCGGCGCGCGCACCGTCTCGACGATGTCGCGCAGCTGCTCGTCGAGCCGCCGCTCGGTGAACGAGAGCGGCGAGTCGCCGCCGACGACGGTCGCCTCCAGCCAGCAGCGCTCGCGCCCGCGCGCGAGCACGAAGTCCTGACGCCGTTCGCCGGCTTCGGTGCCGATGTTCACGGTCACCTCGAAGCCGCGCCGACGGTGCGCCTCGTGCACCCACAGCTCCCAGAAGGCGCCCGCGTGGTCGAGCTCGGCGTCCTGTGCGAAGCGGTTGCGCAGGTCAGCGCGAGCCGCCGCCGGCAGTCGCGCGAACCACCCGTCCAGCTCGCCGCGCACGCGTGCCCAGCGCGTGCCCGCCGCGCGGTCGAGGAAGGCGTAGGCCGGCTCCTGGTGCGCGCGCGGCGCCTCATCGGTGCGGTCGCGCACCGAGAAGAGCGTCGGTCCATGCGGCGTGACGTCGATGATCGCCTTCCCCCGGCGACGATGAGCTGATCCGCGCGACGATCGTTTCCCCCGACGTCGCGCAGCTTCCTCAACCGTACAGAAAGCGGCGAGCTGCGTGGGGATCGTTGCGCGGCGCGTGTTTCGCACCGCACGCGACCGCAGCCTGACGCTCCTGCAGGCGCTCGAACGAACGTCCAATCTGGCGCAGAGGCGTTATCCGGGTCCGATCGATCGCCGAAGACGAGAGCACCGGTGGGTGCAAGGACGACCCGCTCGGAACGGCAAGGACGCCGGCGGACCGCCTCTGGCCGGGACGGTTCGCCGCGAAATGCACGGATGCTTGGTGGGGGCGCCTCTGGCCGGGGGCGCCCCCACTGCTTTCCCGGACCGCGCTCGTCTGAGACGCGCTCGTCCGAGCCGCTACAGGTTCAGCGTGCCGTCGGCCACGACGACCACGTCGCCGCCGACGCGCGGCCGCTCGCCCTCCATCGCCGCCTCCAGGCGGCTCGGGCGGCCCATCTCGATCCCCTGCTCGATCGTCACCGCGCCGGTGCCGGTGCGGGCGGCGAGGTAGGCGCACAGCGGGCCGGCGGCGGACCCGGTCGCCGGGTCCTCGCCGGTGGCGGCGCTGACGAACGAGCGCGTGCGGGCGTGCGCGGACGCGGGATCGCAGACGGCCGCGTAGAGGACGGTCGCGCCGTGGGCGGCGAGCAGTCGTTCGACCGCCGGCCAGTCGGGCCGGGCTCGGGCGAGCGCGTCGAGGTCGCGCAGCGGGACGATCAGCTGCGTCAGGCCGGTGCCGACCAGCTGCGGCGGCAACGAGCGATCGGCGTGCTCGGGGGTGAGGCCGATCGCCCCGACGACCTCGGAGCGAGGCAGCTCCTCGCCGTGCACGGGCGGCTCCTGCAGCATCGAGGCGTGCGCGGTGTGGGCGTCGTGGAGTCGCACGTCGATCGGCTGCATGCCGGCGCCGGTCTGCTGGACGTAGCGGGCGGTGCGGGGAGCGCTCGACTCGCCGTGCTCGGCGCGAGCGACCGCGACGGCGGTGCCGAGCGACGGATGCCCGGCGAACGGCAGCTCCCGCTCGACCGTCCAGATGCGGTTGCGGTAGTCGGCCCCGGCGACATGGGCGCGCTGCACGAACGTCGTCTCGCTCAGGCGCGTCTCGCGCGCGAGCGCGAGCATCGTCGGCTCGTCGAGCTCGTCGGCGTCGTGGACGACGGCGAGCGCGTTGCCCTCCAGCGGCGTGGCCGTGAAGACGTCGAGCAGCGTGTAGCGATGGGCCCCCACCCCGTGCTCCCGTGCTCTATCCGTCGAAGTCGAAGTCGCGCGGTGGGCGCTGCTCGAACCAGAGCCGGTCGTGCTCCGGCGTCTCTTGCAAGAAGTCCGGCGTCTCCTCGAGCACGTCCTCTTCGGGGCCGCCGTGCGCGGCCGACGCCTCGTGCTCGTCGTCGTCGTGGTAGTGGTGGTCCTCGACGCGGTACTCGGTGGTCGGCTGGTCGACGATGTCGCTGTGGCGGGGGTCCTGCGCTTGCTGCTCTTCGTGCTCGGGCTCGGCCGCCTGGCGGGCGGGTCCTGACGACTCCGGGTGCGCGCCCGTCCGCCCTTCGGCGGCCGGTCGTGCATCCTCATCGCCACCCGCCCGATCGGCGTCGGCTGGCTCTACCTCGGGCTCAGGCGCGGCCGCCCCGCCGAGCTCTTTTGCTTGCTCTTCGGGCTCGTGCGTGGCTGTGCCGCCCGCTTCGACGTTGTGAGCGTGCTGCTCGAACAGGGGGTCGCCGTGGGGTGGCTCGTGGCGGTCCTCGGGGGCGAGGACGTGGGTGCGGTCGTCGGGGTGCAGGCCCTCGCCGGCGGGGTGCGGATGCTCGGCGTGCGGCGGCGCGGACGGCTCCGCGGCAGTCGGCTCGTCGTGGTGCTCGTCCGCGGGCTCGGCCGGCGCCGGCTCGCGGCGGACGGGGCCGAGCGCCTCCTGCTCCAGCCGCGCGACCTCTGAGGGGTCGGCACCGCGGCGGCGCTTGAGGTCCAGATGCTCGCGGATCGCGTCGTCCAGCAGACCCATGAGAGGGCAATGCTACTGGCCTCCGCCGGCGCGCGGAGCCCTGCAAGGAAGCGCTCAGTGCGGCGCCGCGTCGCCTCGAATCGCCGCCACGGGCGCGGCGCCCGCCCGCACCGTGCGGTTCTTGCCCGCTCGCTTGGCGGCGTAGAGCGCCGCGTCCGCGGCCGCGACGAGGGCGATCGGGTCGCCGTCGGCGGAGGCGGCGACACCGCAGCTGACGGTGACGCGCAGCGTCCCATCGCCGTCGAGGCGGGCCAGTTCGAGCGCCTCGACGAGCGTCCGCACGCGCTCGGCGATCGCCTCGGCGCCGGCGAGGTCGGTCTGCTGCAGCGCGACGGCCAACTCCTCGCCGCCATAGCGGGCCGGCTCGTCGACCTCGCGCGAGCAGTCGCGCAGGACGCGCGCGACCTCCCGCAGAATGAGGTCCCCCTGCTGGTGGCCGTACGTGTCGTTGACGCGCTTGAAGTCGTCGACGTCGAGCATCACGAGCCCGAGCAGCTGGTCGAAGCGGCGCGCGGCGGCGGCCTCGGCGGCGATCACCTGCTGGAAGCGGCCGCGGTTGGAGAGGCCGGTCAGCTCGTCGGTGACGGCCTGGCGCTTGACCTGCTCGTGCAGGTCGACGTTCTCGAGCGAGAGGCCAGTCTGTCGCGCGAGGGAGGCGACCAGCTCGCGCTCGGCGGCGGTGAACGGCCTGCCGCGGCGGGCGACCGAGACGATCCCGCGGGGTGCGGTGTCGGCGTCGCCGTCTTGCTGGGCGATCGGGACCGCGAGCGCGGAGGTGTCGCCGACCGTTGCGACGGCGCCGCCGCCGTGCGCCTGCGCCTGCGCCTCTGCCGCGGCGATCGCCTGCTCGGCGCCGGCGAGGTCTCCGACGCGAGCCGCCTCGATGAGCGGGCCATCCGCGGCTCCGCGAATCGTCGCGCGCCCGCACTGCGCCTCGACCGCGTCCACGATCGTCTGCGTGCCGATCTCCAACAGCGCGGCGCGGTCGAGGTTGGCGGCGAACGTGGCGCCGATGCGCTGGATCGAGTCGCGCAGCCGCGCGCGCTCGTCGGCGAGCTCGTCGACGCGCTGTTCGAGCTCGCCCGACATCTTGTTGAACTCGCGCCCGAGCTCGGCGAACTCGTCGTTGCCCTCGACCGGGACGGTGGTCGTGAAGTCGCCGCCGCCGATCCGCTTCGCGGCGGCGAGGAAGCGCTCGAGCTGGCCGTGCAGCTGGCGCGAGATCAGCAGCGCGCCGGAGAACGCGAGCAGCAGGAACAGCGCGAGCAGCCCAATCGCGATCCACTGGCCGCGCATGGCGGCGCTGGCCGCAGCGCTCGTGTCGGTGAGGACGAGGACGGTGGTGGAGCTGCCGCCGAAGTCCCGGGCGTGGAAGGTGGCGGCGGTGTACTCGGTGCTGCCGAGCGTGACGGTGCCGTGGTCGGGGAGGCGGGCGGCGGCTTTCGACGTCAGCGCGGTCGGGAGTGTGCTGGCGAGCAGCGTGCCGTCGCGCTGGACGACCGTGCGCACGCCGTGGACCGAGGCGGTTCTGGCGAAGCGGTCGGCGGTGAGCGTGGAGGCTTCGATCGTGACTGGGCCGCGTGTGTTGCCGCCGGTGCTGGCGTCGGTGCCGGCCGCCGGGCGGACGCGGACGGAGCCGCGCGCGATCGCGCCGGGGTCGCCGACATCCGCGAGCACGCTGCCGTCCGCGTCGACGAGCCGGACGCGGGCGAGGCCGCGCTGCCCGGCGAGCGCTCTCGCGCGAGCGCGATCGTCGGTCGTCTCGGGGGTGCGGAGCGCGGCGGCCAGCGCCGCATCTCGCGCGAGCGCGCCCGCGTGACCGGCGCCGTCCGCGGCGACGCGCTGGAAGTCGGCGAGCGCCGCGGCCGCGCTGGCGCGGTTCTGCGCCCGCGCCTTCGCGTGCTGAGTGTCCGAGACGATCCGCGCAACGACGACCCCGAGCGCGATCATCGGCACGACGACGATCAGCACAAAGAACAGCGTCAGCCGGGTGCGGAAGCTCATCCCCTCGTCACCACCGGGTGGGAGGCTATCGGTGGGTGCCAGGGCTGGCGGAAGCGCTGGACGAGTTGCGGGTACACTTCGCGAACCTGTGCGTCCACGCCCACATGGGCGGACGAGCACACGGGGCTATAGCTCAGTTGGGAGAGCGCCTGGATCGCACCCAGGAGGTCGGGGGTTCGAGTCCCCCTAGCTCCATCGGACGGAAGCCCTGCTACGGCGGGGCTTCCGGCGTTTTCGGGCCTTGTAGCTCGCTCGCAATTGTCCGGAAGAACATATCCCGTGTGTAGACGGGGTCGTGAGCCCCCGTCAGCCTTCTAGGGGTGACAACTCGGACCCTCGCCCGAAACAGATGCCTATTGGTCCTGGTGCTTTGGCAGAGTACGCCAGCGTATGGAGATCTCTTCTCGCAACCGGGACGGCCGTCCGAAGTCCGCGCCCACTCAGCACTTCCAAGAGGACTCGGGCGATCCCCTTCACCGGAAGGGCGGCTGGGTCTGGGTCCCGCTGAAGAGATGTTGGCTCCGCGCCTCCGCCGAGGAGCTGGTGCGGCAAGAGTTCATCTTTCGTCTGCACACGCAGTGGGGCTATGCGCTCGCGCAGATGGCGCAAGAGGTGCGCACGAAGCACGGGCGCGGCTCTCCTCGGGCGGACCTCGTCGCAGCGGAGTCACCCGACGCCCTGGGGCAGAACCGCGACTACCGCATAGCCGTCGAGACGAAGGCCGAGAACGTGCCGATCACTCCCGACGACTACGCGCAGGGCGAGTCATACGCCCGAGCGGTCGGCGCGGAGTTCCTCGTGCTGCATAACCAAAAGGAGACACGCTTCTTCCGACTCGTTCCCGGAGCCCCCGGAGAGCGAGTGGAGATCGTCGGGATACCGAAGGCGAACGAGCTGTCGAATGCACGGCGTCTCGAGGAGATTCGCCGTGCGACCACGGCGTTCACGCGCGATGAGTTCCAACGACTCCTGCACGAATGTCACAACATCCTGCGCGACAACCACAAGATGGATCCCGGAGCAGCGTTCGACGAGATCTCCAAAATCCTCTTCATCAAGATGACCTACGAGCGTATGGGTCAATCCGAGGTCTTCACGACTGACCGGCTCCGCGAGATCGCTCGTGTGAACATCTTGAAGGACGACGCGACCGTCCTCAGACAGGTCTTCCACAACATGCGGGAGCACTACAGAGCCGACCATTTGTTCGGCGAAGACGAAGCCCTGAAGGTCTCGCTCGCGACCTTCAGACGCATCGTCGCGCTGCTCGAGAAGTTCAACCTCTCGGACACCGGCGACGACATCAAGGGCATCGCGTTCGAGAAGTTCCTCGGTCAGACGTTCCGCGGAGAGCTCGGTCAGTTCTTCACTCCGCGGCCGATCGTCGACTTCATGGTCGAGATGCTCGATCCGCGGGAGGGCGAGATCGTCTGCGACCCGGCGGCTGGCACCGGCGGCTTCTTGATCAAGGTGTTCGAGCATCTCCGATCGCAGATCGAGCAGGACGTCGAGGCCGCGAAGGACGCAGCGCGGACGGAGATCGAGCAGACCGCCGACAAGCCGGAGCACAAGCGCCTTACACGCGTCGAGGAGGTCCAGCGGCAGCTCAACCAAGACCTCGACGTCACGCGGCCCGACTCACGCCTCTACCGGGTCGCGCACGACTCGATCTTCGGCGTGGACGCCGAGGCGCGCGCGGCGCGCACCTCGAAGATGAACATGATCATGCACGGGGACGGGCACGGCGGGATCTACTACCACGATGGTTTGCTGGACACGCACGGCGTCTTCGCCGGGCGATTCGACGTCGTCATAACGAATCCGCCGTTCGGCTCCACCGTCGGACGGGATCAGATCGTCGGGAGCACCGAGCAGACACAGGTCGAGACCGATCCCGATTCGATCAGAGCCGACATCGTCCGTTTCGGGGAAGCGTGCCGGACCACGCATCGGCGGATGCAGGAGGCGGCCGCGGAACGCACACCGATCCTCGAGCTGTTCGACATCGGCCGCGATCCGATCGCCGCGCCGTTCGGCACGGGAAGGGTTCGTCGTGCGCGCTCCACCGAGATGCTGTTCGTCGAGCGCTGCCTGCAGCTGCTCAAGCCGGGCGGTCGGCTGGGGATCGTCCTGCCGGACGGCATCCTCAACAATCCGAGTGGCGAATGGCTGCGCGAGTACGTCGAGGCTCGCGCGCGCCTCGTCGCCATCGTGTCGATCCCCTATGACGTCTTTGCATCGTCCGACGCGACCGTCAAGACGTCGTTGGTCTTCCTGCGGAAGTTCGACGACGTGGACGTGGAGAACTGGGGGCGCTCGGTCGCCGACGCGACCGAGCAAGTCGACGCCGAGCTCACCGACGAGCGCCGACAGCTCGAACAGGAGTGGGCGCTCGCACTGGCGCCCGGCCGGGCGGATCTGCTCGACGACGCTCGGCGACTCGTGGAGCAGCTGCAGACCGCAGCGGACGCGAGCGAAACCACAGCCCTGCGCCGTCGTCTCGTCAAGCACCTGTCAGAGCATGAGCGCCGTGACGCTAGACGCGTGCAGAAGGACGTCGCCGGCGCGCGTCGTGCGTTCGACGAGAAACGACGGACGGCCATCCGTCAGCGAACGAAGGAGCTGTTCGACTATTTCGTCTTCATGGCGGAGGTCCGCCGTGCCGGGATCACCGCGACGGGCGAGACGGGAGAACACGTGCCGAACCAGCTGCCGAACGTCCGGGATCTCTACCGGCGATTCCACGCGGATCCAGCTGCGTTCGCAGAAGAGGTGCTCAACGCGATGTCCGAGAACGCGAGCGGCGAAGCCGAAGTCTCCATCGCCGTCGCAGGCGCCGTGTGACCGCGACCGTTCGCCCCGTCTCGTTCTCGGCGCTCGGACGCTGGGATGCCAAGGCTGCGTTCGCGAGCCGCAGTACAGGGCCAGCGGTGGTCCCGTTCGGCGAGCTGGCGAGGCGACGACGCGAGCCGCACGAAGGCGGCCTGCGCTACGGCTCGATCCACTTCGACGGCTCCATCACGCTCCGAGACGCGTCGATCAAGCTCGTCGGCAAGACATGGGTCGCCCGGCCAGGCGACCTCGTGTTCTCGAAGATCGACGCGCGGAACGGCGCGATCGGCGTGGTGCCGGAGCACGTCGGCGAGCTCGCGTTTAGTAGCGAATTCGTCGTCTACGAGATCGACACCGAGCGGCTGGCGCGCGAGTTCGTAGCGCTGCTCCTGCGCACGCGCACGGTCCTCGCGCATCTCGACTCGCTCGCGGTCGGGCACAGCGGCCGCAAACGCCTCTCGCCCCAGGCCTTCGAGGGGTTGACGATCCGGTCGTTCGCCCTTCCCGAGCAACAGCGGATCGCGGGCGAGCATCGGATGCTCCGGGCAAAGGCCGCCGAGTACCGCGCGGAGGCCGGATCGCTCGTGCCGGCGGCCGCCGGAAACGTGCTCCAAGAGCTCGGCGTCGACTACGTCCGACCAACAAGCCCACCACTCGCCTTCGCGATCCCGCACGCCTCGACGCGCGGATGGACTCCGCGCAAGAGCGCAGTCGTCCTCCAGGGTGTGGACGCGGACCTGAGAGCCGCATACCCGGTGGCGAAGCTCGATGATGTCGCCGACCTGCAGCGCGGCGTCTCGAAGTCGCCGCGCAATCGACCCGGCACCCATGCAACGCCGTACATCCGCGTCGCGAACGTCCAACCCGGCATCGTCGACCTGACCGACGTCCAGCACATCGACGTCCCGCCGCAGCGGCTCGACGCGGTGCGACTCGTCGAGGGTGACGTCCTCGTCTGCCGCAACAACTCGCTGGAGTGGGTAGGCAAGGCGGCGCTCTGGAAAGGTGAGATTGATCCGTGCGCGCACGACGACCATGTCTTCGTGGTGCGCTGCAAACGGTCGAGACTCCTCCCTGAGTTTCTCAACGCCTACCTGCAGACAGACTTCGCGCGCGCCTGGTTCATCTCCGAAGCGCAGATCACCACAAACCTGGCGGGCATCTCCGGCAACGCGGTGACGGGACTCCCCATCCCGCTCCCGCCGCTTCCGCTACAGCAGGCGCTCGGCGAGCGTTACGACGAAGCCCGGCGGAAGGCGGCAGCGCTGCTCGCTGAAGCGCAGGCGCTCGAGACTGCGGCAGCCGACGCGGTCGAGGCCGCCCTGCGCACGCCGACGAGCCGCTAGCTGCAGTTCCCGGAGGCCTACCGGGAGCGCGCTCACGAGTGCCTATCGTTGGCAGCCATGAAGCGGGGGCCTCGACCCTGCGGCTCACCGCGCGCATGCTGATGGGCGATGCGCCGCTGCGCACGCTCGCCGGCTGCAGCTCACGCATGGTCGGGGACCGGGTCCGCGGGCTGCGCCGCCGCAGCTGACCCGCCCACCGCTCCCGCTTTCCTTTTCCCCGCGGCTTCATTACGTTAGGCCGCATGGCAAGCGCCGGCTCTGGGGGAGCGGCGGTCGCTCTGCCGCGGCCGCGCAGCGGTACCGATCACGCCACGCCGTCTGACGAGCTCGCGACGGTCGCGTGGCTGTGGGCGGTGCCGTGCGCGGCGCTGACGATCGTGCTGATCCTGTGGCTCGGCCCGCCGCTGAGCAAGGTGCTCTACCCGTCGACGCTGCCGGTCCTGCCGACGGTCGAACACAATCCCGAGCCGGTCGAGGACACGCGCTACCTGCTGTCGCTGCTGGGGCCGGTGCTGTTCGCCGCCGCGCTGACGTTCGCGGCGCCGCGGCTGCGGCTGGCGCAGCGCATCCCGCGGCGCGCCGCGATCGCGCTGGCGGTCGTCGCCCAGCTCGTCGGGATCGCGGTCATCGCGGCGTGCTTCGTGCGCCAGTTCGGCGACGAATGGCGGATCGAATTCTTCACCGGCGCGCAGGTGGTGGTGGCCGGCGCCGCCGCCGTCGCGCTCGCGGTCGCCGCGCGGCGCGGCTGGCTCACCGGCTGGCGCCCCGAGCCGCGCTGGCTGCGGATCGCGATCCCCGCCGTCGCGGTCCTCCTCACCGGCGTCTGGTTCCTCTCCTACATCCAGACGGCGGACACGATCTGCACGTACGGCGACTGCTACAACAGCGCCTTCATGGCGGACGAGACGTTCGCCGTGCTGAACGGGCTGACGCCGCTGGTGGACCACACGGCCGCGTACGGGTCGCTGTGGCCGTTCGTGTTCGCGCCGCTGATGCTGGTGCTCGGCAAGACGCTGCTCGTGTGGACGATCCTGATGTGGGCGCTCACGGTCGCGATGCTGCTCGCGATCTACGGCGTGCTGCGCCGCGCGACGCACAGCTCGCTCGCAGCGGTCGCGCTGTTCCTGCCGGTCATGACGTTCACGTACTACGCCGGCTCGCGCGACCTCGACCACCCGATAGCGATCTACCAGCAGGTGCCGATGCGCACCGCCGGCCCGTTCATCGTCGCCTGGCTCGTCGCGCGCCGCCTGGACCGCGGGCGGGGCGCGACCTGGCCGCTCGCGCTCGCCGCCGGCCTCGCCGCGCTCAACAACGCCGACTTCGGCCTCGCCGCCCTCGGCGCGACGGCCGCCGCGCTGCTGTGGACCGAGCTGCCGCTTACCCGCGCGCGCCTCGGCCGCCTCGCCGGCAGCTTCGCGCTCGGCCTCGCGGGCGCCTGGGCGCTCGTCGCCCTCGTCACGCTGATCCGCGCGGGAGCGCTGCCGAACCCCGCGAAGGCGGTCGAGTTCGCGCGCATCTACACGCGCTCCGGCGTCGGCGTCTGGCCGCTATTGCGGATCCTCGGCCTGCCGCTCGCGATCTACCTGACGTACGCGGCTGCGATCGGCGTCGCCACCGTGCGCGCGATGCGCGGCGCGTCCGACCGCACGCTCACCGGCATGCTCGTGTGGAGCGGGATCTTCGGCCTCGGCTCGGCCGCGTACTACATGGGCGCCTCGACGATATTGGCCGTCGCGACGCTGTTCCCAGCGTGGGGGCTGTCGCTCGCGCTGCTGACGATCGTCGCAGTGCGTCACATCGCGAGCAGGCGCGAACGGATCCCGTCGATCGCGGCCCTCGCTGCGCTGTTCGGCATGGCGCTGATCGGGACGTTCGTCTTCATGCCGCCCGCGAGGCTGGCGCCGTGGACGCAGGTCGAGCGGATCGAAAGCGACCCGGTGTACGCGCCGGACGACGCCGAACCGCTGGAGGCGCCGAGGGAAGCGGCCTTCAAGCGCTTCGTCAGCTCGACGGCCGACGACCAGGGCCGCTTCGTCGTCCGGTCGGGGGCGCCGGTCGCGTTCCTCACCGCCACCGGTCACCTGCTCGCCGACGCCTACGACATCCGGGACGTCGTCCCCTACACCGGCCGCTCGGTCTTCACCGAGGACCAGCTCGACCAGGCGCTGGAGCGGCTGCACGCAGCCGGCGGCAACACGGTGCTGGTGCCGCGGCTGATACTCGAACGCGTCGCTGCGGCGCTGGACCGCCGCGGCTTCGAGGTGCTGACGAGCTCCGGCTACCGCGCCGGCGTGCCGGGGGAGTCGATCCCCGCGGAAGCGCTCGTCGTCCACAGCGCCTACATCTACCCGGACGAACTCACGAAGTGGGTCGACCGGCGCGCACTGCGTCCCGGCGCCTGACCGGCGTCCCGTTCGGATAGGGTCGGCCTCATGAGCACGCGGATCGTCGTCCTCGGCGCCGGCTTCGGCGGACTGGAGCTGAGCACGATCCTGTCGGAGGAGCTCGGCGACGACGCGGACGTGACGCTGATCGACAAGGGCGACGCGTTCACGTTCGGCTTCGCGAAGCTCGACGTGATGTTCGGCCGCGAGACGGCCGAGGCGGTGCGGCTGCACTACCGCGACATCGCGAAGCCGGGCGTCCGCTTCGCGAGAGAGACGGTCACGGCGATCGACCCCGACGCGCGGCGCGTCACCACGGACGCGGGCGTGCACGAAGCCGACGTGCTCGTCGTCGCGCTCGGCGCCGACTACGACATGGACGCGACGCCCGGCCTCGCCGAGGGCGGAAACGAGTTCTACTCGTTCGCCGGCGCCGAGCGGCTGGCGCCGATCATCTCGACCTTCTCGTCCGGCCACGCGGTGATCGGCGTCTGCAGCGCGCCGTTCAAGTGCCCGCCGGCGCCGAGCGAGTGCGTGCTGCTGCTGCACGAGGAGCTGACGCGACGCGGTGTGCGCGAGGACTGCCGCATCTCGTTCACGATCCCGCTGCCATCGCCGGTGCCGCCGTCGCCGGAGACCTCCGCGGCGCTCGTGGAGGCGTTCGCCGAGCGCGACATCGAGTTCATCCCGGGGCGGCGCGTCACCGCGATCGACCCGGCGCGCAAGGTCGCCGTGTACGACGACGGCAGCGAGCTCGCGTTCGACCTGTTCCTCGGCGTGCCGAAGCACCGCGCTCCCGACGTCGTGATCGCCAGCGGCATGACGGAGGACGGATACATCCCGGTCGACTCAGCCACGCTCGCGACGCGATACCCGGGCGTCTACGCGGTCGGCGACGTCACGACGGCGGGCGTGCCGAAGGCCGGCGTGTTCGCCGAGGGCGCTGCGCGCGTGGCCGCGAAGGGGATCCTCGCGCAGCTGCGCGGCGACGAGCCGCCGGCCCCCTACGACGGGCGCGGCATCTGTTACATCGAGTTCGGCGCCGGCCGGATCGGGGCCGTCGAGGTGGACTTCCTCTCGGGCCCCAAGCCGACCGGCAGATTCGGCGCTCCGTCCGCGGAGCTGCGCGCGGAGAAGGAGCGCTTCGGCGCGGAGCGCCGCGCGCGCTGGTTCGGCGCCTGAGCGCGCCGCTCACCGCAGCCGCGACAGATACGTCAACAGCGCACGCATCTGCGCCTGCGTGAGCGTCCGGAACGACGGCATCGGAGCCGTCGGATCGACGAGCGCCCGCCGCATCTCGCGTTTGCTCAGCCGAGCTCCGACGTGCGTCAGTTGCGGGCCAGGCCCCGCGTTTCCGACCGTCGCGATGCGGTGGCACGCCACACATCCCGACCGCTCGAACACCTGCGCGCCGGGCGTGCCGCGCAATGGCAGGTCGGCGTAGATCGAGGGCGGCGGCGGCTCACGCCGCTGGGACCCGCAACCGGCGGCGGCCGCGACGAGCACGAGCGCCGCAAGACAGGGGACCGACGAGGACCGAAGCCGTCGCACGGACTGCACGCTATGCGACGGCGTGTGTCCGGGACGCCGCTCAGCCGCGCGCCGGCGCGTAGGTGAGGGTCAGCGACCCGCTCGCGAGCGTCTGCGAGTCGACGAGGCGCAGCGTGAACGGCGTCTCGACCCCGTCGAACAGGCGCTTGCCGCTGCCGAGGACGATCGGGTGGACGATCAGCCGGTACTCGTCGACCAGGTCGTGCGCGGCGAGCGTGCGGACGAGCGTCTGGCTGCCGGCCACGAGGATGTCGCCGCCCTCCTGCCGCTTGAGCGCGGCGACGGCGGCGGGCACGTCGCCGCGGCCGTCGACGATCTCGCTGTTCTGCCACGTCGCCTCGGTCAATGTCGAGGTGACGACGTACTTCTTCATCGTGTTGAACTTGTCCGCGAAGCCGGCCTCGTCTCTCATCGTGGGCCACGCCTTCGCGAAGCCCTCGTAGGTGACGCGGCCGAGCAGCTGCGCCTCGGCTGCCATCAGCTCGTCGAACTTGAATCTCATCCCCTCGGGATCGTTGAACTTCATCGACCAGCCGCCGTGCTCGAACTGCTCGGCGCCGCCGGGATCCTCCATCACGCCGTCGAGCGACGTGAACTCGGTGACGACCAGCTTGCGCATCGTTCGCTCCTCTGTCGGTGAGTGCCTGCTACCCCTACGACGAGCGAGCGGCCGCGGAATCGACACGCGTCCCGCGGAAGATCGCGAGGCCGCGCTCAGGCGAGACCTCAACGTCCTCGATGCCGGCGTCCTCGAGCATGCGGCGCAGCTCGCGGGCGGCGATCAGCGGGCCGTTCTGCCCGGTGCGAACGCCGTGCCCGAGCAGCAGCCGCTGGCGCCGGCTGCCCTCGGCGACGAAGGTCGCTCCGCGCAGCTCGCCGCCCGGCTTGAGGCAGCGGACGAGCTCGGCGATCGCCGTCTCCGCCTCCTCGACCATGTGCAGGCCGCTGTAGGCGAGGCACAGGTCGGCGGTCGCGTCGGGCAACGGCAGCGCGCGCATGTCGGCCTCGACCAGCTCGATCGCGCCGTCGCGCAGCCCCCGTTCGCGCGCGCGGCGCTCGCAGCGCGCGAGCATCTTCGGCTCGACGTCGACCGCGATCCAGCGGACGCGCTGACCGGGCCGCAGCGCGCGCAGCGCAACGCCGCCACCGCACGGCACGTCGAGCACGGTTGCGTCGTCGGGCAGCTCCGCGATCGCGCTCATGCTGCGGTAGAGCGGCGCGATGTCGGCGCCCCACGCGGCGCGTCCGATCAGCTGCGCGAGCCAGGGCCGCTCGATGTAGAAGTCGTAGAAGAGGCCGAACGGACCGGCGCAGACGTTCGTGATCTCCGGCATCGCCTGGAGTCTGACGAGCGGGCGCCGGCCGCAGCGGAGGAGCCGGCTCAGAGCCGGATGTCGGCCGCCACCTCGTAGGTCTCCACCGAGACGCGCGTGCCCATGCTCGTGGGCGGCTCCATCTGCTCGAGCTTCGCGTGACCGGTCTGCAGATCCTCCTCGGTCGCGAACAGGCCGATCGCGATCACCTTGCCGCCGTCGGGATCGGCCAGGAACGTGAAGCCGGTCGACGGCACGCCCTCCGGCGGCCCGGACTTCGAGTTCTCCTCGATCTGCGCGATCGACTCGCGGATCGCGTCCGCCGAGCCGCCCTCCCACTTCGCCACGCGTGCATACATCGTCGTCGCCTCCTGGAATTGGGTGCGCCGAACCTACGCCCGGCGGCGAGCCGGGTCAATCACGCGGCGCGTAACGGCTGTGCAGCATCAGGTCGTTGCCGTCCGGGTCGGTGAAGAGCGCCATATGGCAGACGCCGGTGTCCAGGGTCTCGCCCAGGAACTCGACACCCTTGGCCTCCAGCTCGGCGCGCGCGGCGGCGACGTCGTCGACGTGCAGGGCGAGGTGGCCGTTCTTTTGCGGGCTGAACGACATGCCGAGCTTCTCCGGCTCCCAGATGCCGAGGCACGTCTCGCCGGCCCAGAACTCGAACTGGGCCTTCGCGTCGGGACGCAGGCCGAGCGTCTCGCCGTAGAACTTGCGTGAGCGCTCGGCGTCCTGCGAGGGGACGCCGACGAAATCGAGCTTGGAGATGGTGGGCACGGGGGGACTCCTCTGGTCGGGGATCAGGGCGGTGGTGGACATCCTCTTACCCGTTGCGGTCATCGCGCGGCCGCGAATAGACCCGTGGATCGCGGGCATGACGCGCTAGAACAGACGCCTTCGGCGGCAGAGAGCGACGACGGGAGACGGCCATGGAGACGCGCAGACTCGGAGGGCAGGGCCTGGAGGTCTCGCAACAGGGGCTCGGCTGCATGGGGATGTCGGAGTTCTACGGGGAAGGCGACGACGCGGAGTCGTTCGCCACAATCCACCGCGCGCTCGAGCTCGGCGTGACGCTGCTCGACACGGCCGACATGTACGGGCCGTTCACGAACGAGCGGCTCGTGGGGAGAGCGATCGCGGGGCGGCGCGAGCAGGTCGTGCTGGCGACGAAGTTCGGCAACGTGCGCGGCGAGAACGGCGAGCGGCTCGGGATCCGCGGCGACGCCGCGTACGTGCGCGAGGCGTGCGACGCGTCGCTGCAGCGGCTCGGCGTCGAGACGATCGACCTCTACTACCAGCACCGCGTCGACCCGAAGGTGCCGATCGAGGAGACGGTCGGAGCGATGGCCGAGCTGGTGGCGGCCGGCAAGGTCCGCTACCTCGGGCTGTCGGAGGCCGCTCCGGAGACGCTCCGCCGCGCGCACGCCGTGCATCCGATCAGCGCGCTGCAGACGGAGTACTCGCTGTGGACGCGCGACGTCGAGCGGAAGATCCTGCCGACGGTGCGCGAGCTGGGCATCGGCTTCGTCGCCTACAGCCCGCTCGGTCGCGGCTTCCTGTCGGGTCGCTGGTCCTCGCCGGAGGAGATCCCCGAGGGCGACTTCCGCCGCGGTAACCCGCGCTTCCAGGGCGCGAACTTCGAGCGCAACATGGCGATCGTCGAGCGCGTGCGCGAGCTGGCCGACGCGAAGGGCGTCACGCCCGCGCAACTCGCGTTGGCGTGGGTGATGGCGCGGGGCGACGACGTCGTGCCGATCCCGGGGACGAAGCGGCGTGGGTACCTGGAGGAGAACGTCGCGGCGAACGCGATCTCGCTCACCTCGGACGACCTGCTGCAGCTCGACGACGCGGCGCCCGCCGGCGTGGCCGCCGGCGAGCGCTACCCGGACATGTCGTCGATCGACGTGTGACCCGGCGAGCCACGAAGGCTCGCCGGGTGCGCGTCGTTAGCCCGAGTAGGCCAGCGCGTCGACGGTGGTCGGCTCCGAGCTGCCCGGAAGGGTGAACGAGAGGCTCTTGGTCGCCTCGGTCACGTCCGCGCGGTAGGCGTTGTCGGCCACGTGAAGGCGCCGGCTCGATCCGTCCGCCATGGTCAGCGTGACGTGGTCGACGCCGTCGGGCATCACGCCCAGGATCTCAACCGTGCCGTCATCGACGTTGCCCGCGGCAACCATCAGGAGACCCTGGGCGGCGAACTCCAGCGTCTGGCATCCCCCGCCTGGACCGATCGCCGGCGGCTGCATCGAGAGCAGGCAGATCTCGCCCGGATCCGACCCCGGCGCGATCCATGCCTGCCAGTCATCGGCGAAGGCCGGAGCGTCTGCGGCCGCCTGGATCGACACCGCTCGGGCGGGATCGGCGAAGCGCGCGTGCTCCGCGGCATCGCCCAGCGGGCTCTCTTGCTGCGGCGGCGTGGACAGAACTGCAAAGCGATCTTCGAGGGCCCCTGCGTCGGCGGTGTCGATCACGGCCGAGGCGTCCGCTCGGAGCGTGCCCGAGGAGGTCCTCTCGCTCGGACCGAAGGCCATCACGGCCGCGAGGCAGAGCAGTGGGACCATCGCCGCCGAGAGGGCGACGGCAACGGTCCGCAAAGTGGATGAAGTGCGCATGTGGTCGTACCCCTAGCAGTCGCTCGTGGATGTCACGAACTGGCCCCAATAGCCAGTATGGGCATTGGGGCCGTGATCAACGACATCCGGGTACTTGAACGACGGGTTGTAGCAGGGCGTGAGTCGACCGTTAACCGGTCGATCATTGATGTTCGTCGGCGCACGGACGACCTGCGCCGAGATCGCGCCATATGTATCGGTCGCCGACCACGTTTACAAGGATTACGAAGAATAACTTCAGCAATTCCCCGTCATCGCGTGGATTTGGCAATCAAAGACCGATTGACGGCCCGACGAGCGATCTCCTAGCGTCAGCGCGGGAGCGTCAGCCGCAGAGTGAGCGTGCGCGGGTCGGTGCCGGGGCCGCCGACTGCGGCGTCGGCCCGCACTGACGCGCCGCGTCCACGCGTGAGCCGCAGGTCGGCGCCGCCAGCGCGGGGGCGGGTGGCTCCGCGGGTGGAGCAGGCGCTGCTGCAGGCCAGCGTGACCGGCAGGCCTCGCCGGCCAAGCGAGCGCAGCGCGCCGGAGCGCACGAGCGTGATCGAGCGTCTGACGACGACGGGTCTCTCCGCGCCGCGAGCGCGCAGCGCGAGCGTTAGCGTCGCGGTTGCCGAGGAGCGCGCGGCGAGCGCGGCGGCGACCCTGCCGCGCGGACGCAGTCGCAAGGAGAAGGCCCCGGCACGCGTGCGTCTCACGTCAGCACTCGCAAGCGGACCCCGCACGCCGCGCAGGTCGAGCCGCGCGGTCACACGACAGCGGTCCTCGCAAGCGGCCGCGACGGGCAGCCCGCCGGCGACCACTGAGCCGATCCCAGCCAGGCGCGGCGCGAGCGCGCGAGCGAGCGAGACGACCTGCCAGCGCAGCCGCGTCGGCGTTCTCTGCGGGTTGCCGGCGGCGTCCCGTGCGCGCACGGCGAAGGTATGTCTGCCGAGCCGCAGGTGCCGCAACGTCACCGGCGACGCGCACGGCTTCGATCTGCGCCCGTCGACCGCCCACGTGAAGGTGACGCTCGGCTCGGAGGCTGCGAACGCGATCGCCTGCGTGTGGGCGCCGCTCACGGCGCCGGGCCCGTTCACGATCGTCGTCGTCGGCGCGACCGTGTCGACCGTGAAGACGACGTCCGCGCTGATGCCGGTCGTGCCCGGGTTGCCGGCCTGCGCCGCGCGTGCGGTGTAGACGCCGTCGGCCAGTCTCGCCGCCGTGGCCGACCATGCCGCGCTCGCGACCGGCGCGCTCAGCGTCTGCGCCGGCGCACTGCTCTCCGTCTCGCCCGCGCCCGGGAACAGCCGCAGCGTCACGCTCGGATCGCTGTTGATCGTCATCGCTGCGCGTCCGGAGAAGGCCGGGGTGGCGGTGCGCAGCGCGGCGCCCTGCGCCGGCGCGTCGATCGTGACGGCGGGCGGCAGTGCGGCGACCGGCAGGATCACCGGTCCGCGCGCGGCGATCACGTCATAGGCGGCGCGCTTGCGGTTGGGGGCGTCGTAGGCGGGCGCGTCCCCGTTCAGCGGCGCGGGCGAGACGAGCCCGCGGTCCTGCACCGCGCAGCCGGCGGCGCTACCGCACTGGTTGGAGTAGTTGAAGTAGTAGATCGCGTCGATGCGCGGGTCGAGCGTCGCGAGCCCGAGCAGCAGGCCGGCCGCGTCGCGCTGCGAGGCGTCGCCCCAGATCAGGCCGCTCGCGTCGCGGTAGCGCGCGCCGATCTCGTCGATCCAGATCCGCGACGCGGCCCACGGTCCCTGCAGCTTGCTCAGGTAGTAGCGCGAGACGGGCGCGTCGCTGGCGCCGACGACCTGGAAGCGGTTGACGTCGGTATAGGCGTGGAAGGCCCACACGTCGGGGACGGCGCCGTTGGCGGCCAGCTCGGCCTGGTAGGCGTCGACGTACTCGTCGTCGCCGGGGATCCCCGCGAAGTCGCCGGCGAGCAGCGTGCAGGCGGTCGCGCAGAGCTGCTTCGCGCGCAGCCAGTAGTCGGCCGCCAGTTGCGGCTGCGAGCCCAGCGCGTAGCTGCTCGTGTCGCGGTTGTTCGGCTCGTTCCACGGCGCGATCGCCGTGACGTCCGGGTAGCGCGCCCGGAAGGCGCTGAAGCCGGCCGCGAACTCATCCGCGCTCGGGGCGATCGGATCGCCCGTGCCCGGCGCGCGCACGTCCTGGCTGGGCGCGAAGACGACCAGCACGCTCACGCCTGCGGCTCTCGCGTTCGCGAGGTATCTCTCGAAGTTGTCGCGCCGCTGCAGGCCTTCGCTGCCGCCGGTGGTCGCGATGTCGTACGGGACGACGATCCGCGCGCGGGAGACGCCCAGCCCCGCCCAGAACGGCTCGGTCGTCGTCGGCGCGTCGGAGTCGGAGATGCCCAGCTCGACCGCGCTCGCCGCGGCGGCGCTCAGCGACGTCGCCGCGAGCAGACAGGCGAGGACCAGCAGCGCGCGGTGCGGCGACGTACCCACGCAGACTCACAACACCGGAGTCGGAAGAAGTTGCGCGGGCGGTCAGCGCGCGGCGTCGCGTGACGCCGCGCGCTCCGCCTCAATGCGCGGCGAGTTCGCGCTCGTGCTCCTGCTCGCGACGCTCGACCTCGTCGAGGATCCCGCGGCGGCGCTTGTGCGCGCGCTCGTACGTCGCGACGTGGCGCAGCTGCGCGGGCGTGAGTCTGTCGAGTCTTCTCGTCACGTCCTCGACCGTCAGCTCGTCGTAGTTCGGCAGCGGCGAGCGGTGCTCCTCGCGCTCCTTCGTCTTGGTCGTGCCGGTCGCGGCTCTGACCGCGTCGGCCGCGCCCTGCGCCGCGCCGCCGACCGCGCGCCGCGC
>JBJMLB010000095.1:0-33212 GCA_045805465.1 Conexibacter sp.
CGAGCGACAGCGCCGCCCCGACGGACGAGAGCACCTCCGGGTGCGCCGGCGCCTGGAGCGGGCGGCCGAGCGTGCGCGCAACCTCGCCGGCGAGCGCGGGGCCCGAGCCGCCGAGCGCCACGACCGGCACGTCGGGACCGAAGCCGTGGGCCTTCGCTGCCTCCTCGACCGCGCCCGCGATCTTCGCGACGGCCGCGTCGAGCAGCGCCCGCGCCGCCTGCTCCGGGCGCTTGCGAAGGTGTGCGGCGAGCGGTGCGAAGGCGGCGAGCGCGACGTCGCGGTCGGCGGACGCATGGCTCCCTTCTGGCACGAGGCCGAGCGCGTTCGCCGCGCAGGTGGCCGTCAGCGCGAGCAGCGCGCCGTCGCGCGTGCGGATCGCGGCGTAGGCCTCCGGGTCGCCGGCCCGCGGCGCGATCAGCTCCAGCGCGGCGCCCTCCAGCTCCGCGACGTCGGCGAAGCACGCGTAGGCGAGACCGGCGACGTGCGCGCTGCGCGGGCCGACCTCGGCGATCGAGCGGCGGCGCAGGCGGGCCATGCTGCCGCCGGCCGCGCCGACGACCCACGAGTCGACCGAGCGGATCGCCGTCGGGCGACCCATCACCTTCAGCGTGCGCAGGACCGTGCGCCCGCCGTCGACGACGGACACGTTCGAGGACGTGCCGCCACACTCGAGCACGATCCCGTTCGTCAGCTCCAGCTCGTGCAGCGCCGCCGCCACGCCGGCCGCCGGTCCGGCGCCGATCGACAGCGACGGAGCGCGGCCGAACGCCTCCAGGCTCATCGCGCCGCCGTCGCCGCGCAGCACCAGCAGCGGGACGTCGATGTCGGCGTGCTCCAGCACGTTCTGGACGATCCGCGCCGTGCGCTCCATCAGCGGCAGGATCGACGCGTTGATCGCGGCGCTGACGGTCCGCAGCTCCAGCCCGTACGCGCCTGAGAGCTCGTGGCCGGCGCACGTCGGCAGGCCGCGCTCGCGCGCGCGCTCGGCGACCCGTCGCTCCGCCTCCGGCGCGTCGACGGCGAACGCGCCCGAGGCGGCGATGGCGGTGCAGCCGGCGGCCGTGAGGCGGTCGAGCGCCGCGTCGATGTCGGCGTCCGCCAGCCCGCCGGTCGCGTCGAGGAAGACGTGGTGCGTGTGCAGCGCTCGGCCCGGCGCGAGCGCCACGTCGCCGACGGCGGTGCGCTTGCGCGCGGGGCGCAGGTCGGGCGCGCGCCCGATGCCGACGACGCCGACGTCGGCGACGTCGCCCTCCAGCAGCGCGTTCATCGCCTGCGTGGTGGAGAAGGCGACGAGCTCGACGCCGCGTGCGTCCGGGCCGAGCTCCGCGAACAGCTGCGCGAGCGTCTCCGCGACGCCGGCTGTCACGCCGTCGGCGTGGCGATGGCTCGTCGGCACGACCGCGTGGGCTCGCAGCGCGAACGGGTGCGGCTCGACGGCGACCGCCTTCGTGAAGGTGCCGCCGACGTCGACGCCGACGCGCAGCGCGGCGCTCATCGCGCCACCGTCTCCGGCGACGGGGCCGGGTCGCGCTCGGCCGGTGCCTCGGGCGCGCTTGCGGCGCCCTGCTGCTCAAGCCGCTCGCGCCGGCGGCGGCGCGCGGGGAGCCAGGCGAACGTCCACAGCGCGCCGAGGATGAAGATCACCAGCAGGATCCCCTGCGCGAGCAGGCTCTCGCGCGTGGGGTGGATACCGGTCAGCTCGGCGACGAACACCGGCAGCCGCGCCCAGCCGGCGTGGACCGGCGTCGCGCTGACGACGTCGGCCCCCTGCAGCGAGCGCATGGCGTTGCCGACGAACGCGACCGACAGCAGCAGCAGGATCGAGGCGCCGGCGAGCAGCATCGGCTTGAGCGGCAGCGTGCGCCCGAGCCGCAGGATCGCGTAGGCGACCGCGCCGAGCGCCGCCGCCGCGGTAATCGCACCGAGCGCGATCCACAGCTCGAGCCCTTGGGCGAACAGCAGCAGCGCTTGGTAGAAGAGGACCGTCTCGAAGCCCTCGCGGTAGACGGCGGTGAAGCCGAGCGCGGCGAACGCGCCGGCGCTGCCGGCCGTGATCGCGCTCGCGACGCGCGCGCGCATGAACTCCATCCGCCGTCGCTGATCGATCCGCGCGACGAGCCAGAAACTGACCATCACGAGTACGACGACCGCAAGCAGCGCGGTGATCGCCTCCATCAGCTCGCGGTTGACGGGGGCGAGGTCGATCACGAGCGTCGTCAGCAGCCACGTGCCGGCCGTCGCTCCGAACGCCGCGAGCACGCCGAGCGACAGCGGTCTGCGGTAGCCGCTCGCCTTGCCGGCGGCGAGCGAGCCGAGCAGGATCGCGATCAGCAAGACCGCCTCGACGCCCTCGCGGAAGAGGATCGAGAACGAGAACCCGAAGGCGATCGCGGGCGCCGCGACGCCCTTCTCGGCGATCGCCCGGTCGGTCGCGAGGATGCCCGCGCGCACGTCGCGCACGTCGGCGCGGATCTCGTCGATCGGCCGTCGCTGTTCGAGGTCGTTGCGCAGGTCGGCGAACTGGAACTCCGTGTCGAGCACGAGGTTCGGGTCGCGCAGCCGCAGCGGGATCTCGACGTACTCGTAGTGGTCGAGGTATGCGGTGCGGGCGAGCGCGTAAGCCCGCTCGTAGTCGCCGGCCTTGGCGGCCTCCAACGAGCGGTCGACGAGCGCCTTCGCGATCGCGTTCTCCTGACGGCCGCGCTCGAGGTCGTTCAGCTTCGCCGAGGCGGCGCTGGGCATGAGCACCAGCGCTACCAGGGCGAGCGATATGAGGCCGAGGGCCCGTCGCATCGTGAGCACAGGTTAGGGCACCCGAGTTAGGTGGGCCTTACGACTGGAGCGCCTGCTCGGCCTTGTCGAGCTTCGCGTCGATCTGCCTGACGAGTCTCGCGATCTGCGCCGCGCCGGCGTCGGCTCTGATCTGCTCGCGCAGCTCCTCGCGGATCGTGTCCTCGAGCTGCTCGTTGAGTTCGTGGTCGACCTTCTCCAGCGGTCCCTCGACGAGCTCGAAGTGCTGCAGGTACGTGTCGCCGACCTGCTCGTCCGCGGATCTGACGTCGCCCGCGCGGTAGGTCGCGAGCGCCTCGGCGAGGCCGCTGCGCACCGCCGCGATCTCCGCGATCGCCTGCTGCGGGGTCGCGCTGTGCTCGGCCTCCTCGGCCTTGTCGTCGCTGCTGCTGCCGCAGCCGAGCGCGAATCCGGCGAGCGCGAGCGCCGCCACGGCGCTGATCCGTACCTTCACGTCCTGACTCCTTCGTGTTAGGGAAGCCTGATTAGGGTGCCCGAAAACCTAGCACAGCAATCGGAATAGGACTCCGAGCGGCGCGACGTCGTGAGCCAAAGCGACTACCATCGGACCTGAGGTTCCGTCGCGCCGGCGCACCGCTCCCAGCCGACGTATGGCCGACCTCCTTGCGGAGCGGGTGGAGGACGTGCAGCCATGGCAGCCATGAACAAGCCGCTCGGACCGAGCCGGCAGCAGGTCGCGGCCGAGCGGATCGCGGGCTACGGAGCGGAGCAGGAACGCTTGAAGGCAGCGGCGGCGGCCCGCCGTGCGGCGGCCGCAGGCGAAGACAAGAAGCGCGACGCGAGCTTCTCTGCCAGACGGCAGCAGCGCTCGACGCCGACCGACCGCCCCAGCCGCTACCTCAGATAGGTCGCCCGCCACGGCGGATAGCTCAGCGCGCGATCGTCAGCACCGCGAGCGCGGCCACGGAGACGGCGACGAGCGCGATCACGAGCGCCGTCAGCACCGAGTCGAGCCGGCCGAGGCGGTGCTCGCCCATCAGCTCGCGGTCGCGCGCGAGCGCGCGCAGGAACGGCAGGATCGCTAGCAGCAGCACCGCGTTGAGTGCCTGTGAGAGGAACAGGATCGGGATCAGCGGCGCGCCCGGGATCAGCACGACCGCGACCGCCACGGCGACCGCGACGCCGTAGGCGCCGTAGAACAGCGGCGCTCTGCGGAAGCCGTCGTTGAGGTCGGCTGGCTGCTCGAACGCCTCGGCGACGGAGTACGCGGTCGACAGCGGCACGACCGCGGCCGCGAGCAGCGCCGCGCCGACGAGCCCGAGCCCGAACAGCGTCTGCGCGGCGCTGCCGGCGAGCGGCTCGAGCGCGAGTGCCGCATCGCGCGCGTCGTCGATGTGCAGGCCGCTCTCGTGCAGCGTCGCCGCGCAGGCGACGACGACGAAAAGGCCGATCACGCCGGTCAGCACCGCACCGGCCACGACGTCGATCCGCTCGTAGCCGAGGTCGGCGACCTTCAGCCGCTTGTCGACCGCGTAGGACTGGATGAACGCGAGCCCCCACGGCGCGAGCGTCGTGCCGAGCGTCGCGACGACGACGAGGATCCCGTGGCGTGAGCCGGGCAGGGTCGGCACGACGAGCCCGCGCGCGGTCGCGCCCCAGTCGGGATGCGCGAGCACGCCGGAGACGATGTACGCGACGAAGATCGCGCTGAGCGCCAGCAGCACGTGCTCGACGCGCCCGAACGAGCCGCGCAGAACGAGCACGCTGACGGCGAGCGCGGCGAACGGGACGGTCAGGTAGCGGCTGCTGCCCGTGAGCACCTCCATCCCGGCCGCGACACCGGCGAACTCGGCGCAGATCGTGCCGACGTTCGCGATCACCAGCGCACCGAGCGCCAACGTCGTCGCGCGCGTCCCGTAGCGCTCGCGCACGAGCCGCATCAGGCCCTTGCCGGTCACGATGCCGGTGCGCACCGCCAGCTCGTGGAAGACGATCAGCGCCGCCGTCGAGAGCGCGAGTACCCACAGCAGCTCGTAGCCGAAGTCCGCGCCGAGGATCGAGTACGTCGTGATCCCGGCCGGGTCGTCGTCCGACAGCCCCGCCAGCAGCCCTGGCCCGACGACGGCCAGCAGCGCGACCAGCCGCAGGCGGTGCCCGCGCCGCCGCGCCAGCGCGCGGTGCGGACGGCGGATCGCGAGGTGCGGCGGGGAGGGTCGGCGGCGACGGTGGTCCATGCGCGAGCGGGATCTTGACGGGCGCTGGCGCCGGTGCCGGTCCCGGCGAGCGCGTGAGGCTGCCGCGCCGAGCGTGTTGGTCCGTCAGCGACCGCCGTCGAGCGCCGCGACCGCCGCCGGCACGCCCTCGGCAGCCGTCGGGTAGCGCGGCGCCCAGCCCAGCTCGCGCTTGGCGCGCGCGTTGCCGGAGCGCGCCGAGCGCGTCACAGCGGCGACCGGGTCGCGGCCCGCGGCGATCCGCGCGAGCCACACCGGCACATGGCGCGGCGCGCCGATGCCCAGCGCTCTCGCGATCGTCGCGACGAAGTCGGCGAGGCGGATCGGCTCGTCGTCGACGACGTGGAAGGTGGAGCCGGCCGGCGCGGACTCGGCCGCGTCGCACAGCGCTCGCGCGACATCCTCCACGTGCACGACGTCCCACCAGTTCTCGCCGCGCCCGACGACCGCGAAGCGGCCCGGCTGGCGCAGCCGCTTCACGAGCTCGTCGGCGAACCAGCCGCCCGGCCCGTACACGTGCGACGGCCGCACGACGACGCCTGGCAGGCCCGACGCGCGCAGCAGCCGCTCGCCCTCCTGCTTCGATCTCCCGTACGCGGTCTCGACCGGCAGCACGCTGTCCTCGTCGAGCAGCGCGCCGTGGGCGTCGCCGGTCACGACGGTCGAGGCGAAGACGACCTTCGGCGACCCAGCGGCGGCGCACGCCTCCAGCAGGTGCCCGGTGCCGACGACGTTGACCGCCGCGATCCGCGCGAGGTCGCGCTGCGTTGCGATCTCGGCCGCGAGATGCAGCACGCAGTCGGGGCGCACGGCGCCGACTGCCTCCGCGAGCGCGGCCAGCTCGCCCGCGAGGTCGGCGCGGATCTCCTCACAGCCGGTCGGCGCCGAGCCCGGCCGCCGCACGAGCGCCGTCACCGCGTGGTCCCGCGCATGCAGCTCCGCGCACGCGAACCCGCCGAGGAAGCCGCTCGCTCCGGTGACCAGGACCCGCATGGCGGTCGAGGCTACCGCCGCGGTCCGCCCGGACCGCCGGTCCGGCGTGCGACTCGCGCCGAAGCGGGGTAGGTGTCTCCGAGATGAGGGGACTCGCCGAGTACCGCAGAAAGCGCCGCTTCGACGAGACGCCGGAGCCGCGCGGGGCGCGCAGACGCGCCGCGAGAAGACGTGCCGCGAGCAGACCCGCGGCGCCCGCCGCGGACGGCCGCTTCGTCGTGCACGAGCACCACGCACGCCGCCTGCACTGGGACCTGCGCCTGGAGCGCGACGGCGTGCTCGTCTCGTGGGCAATCCCGAACGGGATCCCCGAGGACCCGAGACACAACCGCAAGGCCGTCCATGTCGAGGACCACCCGCTCGACTACATCGACTTCCACGGGACGATCCCGGCGGGCTATGGCGCTGGCGAGGTGACGATCTGGGACAGCGGCACCTACACGGTCGAGAGATGGGAGCCGCGCAAGGTCGTCGTCGCCTTCGACGGCGGCAAGCTGCACGGCCGCTACGCGCTCTTCCACGCCGGCAGATCCGAGAAGGACTGGATGATCCACCGCATGGATCCGCCCGCGGACGCGACCGCCGAGGAGATGCCCGACTTCGTGGAGCCGATGCTCGCTCGTCTCTCGACGATGCCGAGAGACGAGCAGCGCTGGGCGTTCGAGGTCAAGTGGGACGGCGTCCGTGCGATCGCGCACTCCGAGCCCGGCCGCCTCAGCTTCACGACCCGCAACGGCAACGACGTCTCCGCCGCCTATCCCGAGCTGCGCGCGCTCAACCGCGCGCTCGGCTCGCACTCCGCGATGCTCGACGGCGAGATCGTCGCGTTCGACGAGGAGGGCAAGCCGAGCTTCCAGGCGCTGCAGCCCCGCATCCACCTGCGCGGTGAGGCGGCGGTCAAGCGGCGCGCCGCCGAAAGACCGGTCGTCTACGTGATCTTCGACCTGCTGTGGCTCGACGGCCACTCGCTGCTCGACCTCCCGTACGCCGAACGACGCGAGCGCCTGGCCGCGCTCGAGCTCGACGGCGAGCACTGGCGCGTTCCCGCCCACCACGAGGGAGCGGGATCGGCGCTGCTCGCCGCCACGCGCGAGCAGGGGTTGGAGGGCGTCGTCGCCAAGCGGCTCGACTCGCGCTATGCGCCCGGCCGCCGCGACGGCAGTTGGCTGAAGATCAAAAACTCCCATCGGCAGGAGCTGGTGATCGGCGGCTGGACGGAGGGCAGAAGAGCGCGCCAGGGCCGCCTCGGCGCGCTCGAGCTCGGCGTCCACGATCCCGACAGCGGCGAGCTGAAGTACGCGGGCCGCGTCGGCACGGGCTTCGACGAAGCCGAGCTGGACCGCCTCGGCGCGCTGCTGAGACCGCTCGCGCGCGGAAGATCCCCGTTCACTGGACGCCAGCCGGCGAGAGGGGCGCACTTCGTCGAGCCGATGCTTGTGGCCGAGGTCGAGTTCGGCGAATGGACGAGAGACGGTCGCCTGCGCCATCCGCGCTACGAGGGCCTGCGCAATGACAAGCCGGCGGAGGCGGTCGTGCGCGAGCGCGCGCAGGCACCGCCGAGAGCGACGCCGTCGCCGGCCGAGCCGGCCGCCGCCACCGGTGACGCAATCGACCTCGACCTCGACGCGCTCGTCGCCGCCGGTCGCAAGATTCGCAACGGCGTCGAGGTCGAGCTGGAGGGCCGCACGCTCAGACTCACGAACCTCGACAAGGTCCTCTACCCGAGAGCCGGCTTCACGAAGGGCGACCTGATCCGCTTCTACATCGGGATCGCGCCGGTCCTGCTGCCGCACCTGCGCGATCACCCGCTCACGCTCAAGCGCTACCCCGACGGCGTCGAGGGCGAGTTCTTCTACGAGAAGCAGTCGCCGAGACACCGGCCCGAGTGGGTGCAGACGGTCACCGTCTACAGCCGCCACAGCAGACGCGACATCCACTACACGCTCTGTCAGGACCTGCCGACGCTCGTGTGGCTCGCCAACCTCGCGGACATCGAGCTTCACCCCTCGCTCTCCAGGGCGGACGAGATCGAACGGCCGGCGACGCTCGCGTTCGACCTCGACCCCGGCCCGCCGGCGACGATCGTCGAGTGCTGCGAGGTCGCGCTGGCGCTGCGCGGGATGTTCGAGCAGCTCGGCCTGCAGGCGTTTGCGAAGACCTCGGGCTCGAAGGGGATGCAGATCTACGTCCCGCTCAACGTCGCGAAGGCGAGGTACGAGCACACCAAGCCGTTCGCGCACGCGGTCGCGCGCATGTTCGAGCAGCAGCGCCCCGAGCTGGTCGTCTCCGACATGAGAAAGAAGGGCGGCGAGCGCGAGGGCAAGGTGCTGATCGACTGGTCGCAGAACGACGAGCACAAGACGACCGTCTCCGTGTACTCGATGCGCGCGAAGGAGCGCCCGACCGTCTCCACGCCGCTCGCGTGGGACGAAGTCGAGCGCTGCCGCGCGAAGGGCGACCCGGACCTGCTGCGCTTCGAGCACGACGCGGTGCTCGCGCGCGTTGCCGAGCGCGGCGACCTGTTCGCCGACGTGCTGTCGCTGAGACAGTCGCTGCCCGCGCTGAGAGGTCTTGGCGAATGAGCCCGAGACCGCGCTCACTGTGGAACGGCACGATCGCGTTCGGCGAGGTCGCGATCCCGGTCAAGCTGTTCGCCGCGACCGAGGATCACCGCATCCACTTCCGCGAGGTGCGCCTGAGCGACGGCTGCCGCATCGAGCACCGCCTTGTCGGCGCCGACTCCGGGCGCGAGATCAGACGCGGGAGCACGCAGAAGGCGTACGAGACGAGCGCCGGCAAGCAGGTGATCCTCACCGACGAGGAGATCGCCGCCGCGCGCGGCTCGCGCCCGAAGGTGATCGAGCTGGAGCACTTTGTCGCCGTCGAGCAGATCGACCCCGTCTACTACGACAAGCCCTACGTCGTCGGCGCGCAGGAGGGCGGCGAGCGCGGCTACCGCGTGCTGCTCGCCGCACTGGAGCGCTCCGGGAAGGTCGGGATCGGCCGCTTCGTGCTGCGCACGCGCGAGCAGCTCGTCGCGCTGCGCCCGCGCGGCGGAGCGCTCGTGCTGCACACGATGCGCTTCGCCGACGAGGTCGTCGACCGCAGAGACCTCAGAGTCCCGCCGCTGCGGCGCGAGCCCTCGGCGAAGGAGATCGAGATGGCCGAGCGGCTCGTGGACACGCTCGCCGACCACTGGAGGCCGGCGCGACACAGCGACCGCTACACGGCGGACGTTCTCGCGCTGATCAGACGCAAGGCGAAGGGCGAGGAGATCGAGGCGCCCGAGCGCGAGGAGCCGGAGGCGCCGGACGACCTCTCGGCCGCGCTGGAGGCGAGCCTCGGCGGTGGCGCCAGAAGACGGGCGCGCGGCGCACAGCACCGGAGACGCTCCAGCGCCAGAGCCCGCTCGCGCGGCAACGGGCACGGCAGAAGAAGGGCGGCGCGCTGATGGCACGCGGCCTGTGGAGCGGGACGCTCGCGTTCGGGCTCGTCGCCGTCCCGGTCGAGCTGGTGAGCGCGGTGCGCGACCGCGACGTGCACTTCCACGAAGTCGACGAAAGAGGCCAGCGCGTCGAGGTCAAGCGCACCTGTGCGAAGGACGGCAAGGAGGTCCCGTGGGAGGAGGTCGGCCACGGCTACGAGCTCGACGGCAGACTCGTCGTCCTGTCGGACGAGGAGCTGTCCGCCGCCGCGCCCGAGCGCACGCGCACGATCGAGGTGGAGGAGTTCGTCCCGCTCGAGCAGATCGACCCGGCTCACTTCGACCACCCCTACTACCTGCTGCCGCAGGGTGGGACGGAGGGCATCACACGCGCCTACCGGCTGCTGCGCGACGTGATGGCGGAGACCGAGCAGGTCGCGATCGGGCGGATCGTGATGCGCTCGCGCGAGCAGCTCGTGGCGGTGCGCGAGCGCGACGGCCTGCTGGCGCTCTCGACGATGCTGTTCGCGAACGAGATCCGCGACCCGAGAGCGAACGACGCGGTGCCCTCAGGCCGCAGAGCGGTGCCGAGAAGAAGAGAGGTCGACGAGGCGTTGAGAGTGATCGAGGCGATGACGCGCGACTTCGACCCCGGCCGCTATGAGGACTGCCATCGCAGTCGGTTGCTGAGATTGATCAGAAGAAAGCAGCGGGGAGGGGAGATCGAGATCCCGGACGTGGAGCCCGAGCCCGATCCGGTGCCCGATCTGCTGACTGCGCTGGAGGCCAGCCTCGCTCGCGTGAAGACGCGAGCGTAGGCCGGTCTCTGCCGTCTCGCGTGCAGCCCCTCAGGTCAGACGGTGCGGCCGGAGCGGCCGAAGAAGAAGAAGACGAGCGCGAGGAGCGCGAGCACGAACAGGATGGGGTGAACGATCACACCGCCGGCGATGGCGATGACCAGCAAGATGATTCCAAGCACCAGCCAAAGCATCTTCGGTCTCCTCTCGACGCGCGGCGCCTATTCGCCGCGTCTTGTGAGCGGATCACTACCCGGCTGGCGCGCGGACCACGCGCCCTATTCGGTACCCGCATACCGCAGCGAGCCGGGGGTGGTGAGCAGCTCGCCCGTCTCCAGCAGCGTCTTGAGGCCGGAGAGGATCATCGGCCAGCCGCCGAACAGCTGGTCGTTGGCGCCCTCGCGCAGCCGGTCGTGGATCACGGTGAGGCGGCAGGAGTCCTCGACCGCCTCGATCTCCCAGGTGACGCGCGACTCGCCCTCGGCCTTCACGTCCTCGCCCCACAGGGCGGTGAACGTCTGCACGAGCCGGCGCGGCGCGTCGACCTCTACGTTGACGCCCTCGGCGATCGGCATGCCGGCGCGGGTGTGGACCGACGTGTAGCGCGAGCCGGGCGCCCAGTCCGACGTCACGCCGACGCCGAAGTTGTACTTCGCCCGCAGCTCCGGATTCGTGATCGCCTCCCACAGCTGCTCCGGCGTCGTCTTGATGTAGATCTCGAAGACCTTCTCCATGGTCCTGCCCTCCAGGTCGTGCTTGAGCTCGCTCAGGCCGGCGGCCCACGGCTCCGCGTACTTACTCACCCAGCGATCGTGGACGAGTCGGATCGGGACGGGGTTGAGGAAGTGCAGCTTCTCGCGGCCCCGCCGCCGCGTGACGACAAGGCCCGCCTGCTCCAGCGCTCTCAGGTGCTTCATCACGCCGAAGCGCGTCATCGGCAGCCGCTGCTCGAGCGCACTCAACGTCTGCCCGTCCTCGCGGAACAGCTCGTCGAGCAGGCCGCGGCGGGTGGGATCTGCCAGCGCTCGGAAGACCTCGTCCATGGCGAGGATGATAGGTGACTATCTAGGGCGACTATCCCCTTGGGGTAGGTAGTATGCGCCCTGCATGGCAAGCACTCGCTCTAGGGGCCTCTCCATGGCTGAAGCGCAAACTGCGCGATCTCGTGGAGTCCTTGGTCGTTCAGCGCGCGCGGCGGCGGCCATCGCACCGTCGCCGCGCTCGGCCGGATCTGCTGCACGAACCCGGCATGGGCCGGTGGTCGGCGAAGGTCCAGCCGTGCGTTGGCGAGGTAGTGGCCGAAGACCTGGAACACGAGTCGGCCGACGCTGAAGGTCGCGAAGTACGCGTTGTGTCCAGTCGGCTCGTGGTCTGGCCGCGAGATGTCGGGCGAGATCGTTAGCGAGTTGTGTGCGGCGAAGACGGGAAAGCGCCGGCCGCCGTAGATCGCCAGCCATACGCCGACCGAGGTAGGCGGCTCGCGGTGCTCGTAGATCCAGCGGAAGTGGTGCGGCGGGACCGACGACTCGCCGACCGCGAACTGCGCCATGAACGCGCGCAGCGTGCACCAGGTGGCGAACGTCGCTTGCGTATCGGGGTCGAGCTGGCAGTCCCGGCCGAGGATCATCCAGCGCAGGAACGGCTTCATCTCGTTCTCGAAGTCCGAGAGCCAGCCGTTGTTGCAGGGTCTACATACGCGCTGCACTTTGTGATGGAACATGGGCGCGTCCCAGATCCGCTCGACGCCTCCGTCTCTACCGATCTTCACCCACGGCGCTCTTGCGTCGTCGATGATGAACTCGGCGAGCCAGTCGGGCCATACGTGCTCATTGCTGAGCTTCCCCTTGAACCCGCAGAAGACGCACACCCCGCGCTCGAACGTCGGCGGATCAGGAGTACCCTTGTCGGATGGCTGAGACACCGAAGCGCGAGCCTACGCAGCGGACGCCGAGAGGGCACCCGATTCCGGTGCCAAGACGCGAAGACGTCTTCAGCGATCTGCGGAAGGTCGCGCCGCCGGTCCCGCCGCCGAGATCGAAGCGCGAGAGAGCCGAGTAGCGGTTCAGCGGCCTTCGCGAAGGCGCGCTTCGTAGGTCTGCACGAACTCGGCGAGTTCCACGTCGAGCGCGCGGGCGACGCGCACGACGCCCTCGAAGGACGCGCGGCGGCGTCCCTGCTCCAGCTCGCCAAGGTAGCCGCGGCTGACGCCTGCGGCGTCGGCTACCTGCTCCTGGGTGAGGCCACGTCGTGCCCGGAGTTCTTTGACGGTGGTCGCGAGCGCACGACGCTCGCGAGGCATGGGCTCGGGCACGCCCTGAACCCTCGCCAGGAACGCACATGTTCTCCAGCGGCCAGATTGAGCGCAACGCTCAAACTAGCCGGTCTAGTAGCCAAGACGGGGGGAAATTGGCAGGAACGAGCCGGCGGGCGCCCGACGAGGGGTGTCGGTCGGGCGCCCGCCGTGTGCGGCTGGTCGGACCTCGGGAGGGGTGCCGACCGTGCCGCCGGAGCGCGCGGGGTCGAGCGGGTGGGGGACCGTTCGCTCGACGCCGTGCGCCCCTGCCAGCAACCGCGCACCGCCTCCTTTAGGGGGAAACCCGGCTGCCTTGCACATCTTGTCCAATCAAGCCTATGGTCGTCAAGGGGGAACCCTTGAAGGCTTCGCGCGTGGCCGCCAGAGGGATGTCCAAGCATCGCCGCGCCCTGGCGGTCGCCGTGCGCGAGCTGCGCGCCCGACGCGGCCTGACACAGGAGCAGCTCGCGGACGCCGCCGGACGCTCACGCGGGTTCGTCGCCGAGCTGGAGTCCGGCCGACGTGGCGCGAGCTTCGAGGGCGTGGCTGCCGTGGCCGAAGCACTTGACGTGCCGATGGCCGAGCTGGGTCGCGTCTTCGACGCGCGACTCGCCGAGCAGTAGACCCGGCCGACGGTTCCTCATTGCGCACACGCAGGCGGAGGCGTAGCTTGCCGGCCATGAAGACGGCGCTTGCGACACTCCTCGCCGTGGTTGCACTCGTGCCGGCGGGAGTCGCGCACGCGACGAAGATCGACTGCGGCTCGCTGACCGTCCACGGCGATCAGCTGCCAGTGCAGATCCGCGCTGGCGCCGTCTCGTGCAACACGGCCCGTCGTGCAGTCCGTCGGTTCTTTCCGAGAAGCGGGCGCGGCACCCAGTACTTCCGGCTTGCCAGACGCCAGTGGTTCTGTGCCGACTCGCACGGGCAGGAACTGACCCGTTACGGCATCGTCGCGCACTGCCTGGCCGGCAGAGTGAAAGTCGTACTGCTGGAGCCTCTCCCGAAGCCCGGTGAGACACGCAAGAACCCCATCCTGTTCGGCCACGATGCGCGCGTCGGCGACTGGCAGGTCCGGGTCGTGAGCGTCACACCGGATGCCACGGCGGCGGTTCTCGCTGAGAACATGTTCAACGAGCCTCCTGCTCCCGGCTGGCAGTTCTACGTCGCCCGCGTTCGCGCCACCTACCTCGGCGCCGACTCTGCCGCCTACGACGGCGGCTACCGACTGCGTGCTGTCGGCGACTCGAACGTCGGCTACCGCAGCTTCATCGACTCCTGCGGCGTCGCTCCGGACGAACTGTCCGACGCCGAGGTCTTCGGTGGCGGCACCATCGAAGGCAACGTGTGCTGGTCGGTTCGCGCGGCTGACGCTGCGTCACTCGTGATGTACGACGTCGGCGAGGGCCTCGACGATCCGCGCGTCTACTTCTCGCTCACCGAGTAGTCCGCTACCGACTCGCGGCGGCGCGCAACAGCAGCGTCTCGAACATCGCCCGGCCGTCGCGGCGATGGTTGTACCGCCACACGTACTCGTTGACGTAGCCCTGCAACCACTTTCTCGACACGGCGTGGTAGTTGCCGGCGATGCCGCGCTTGAGGTTCCCGAAGAACCCCTCGACGGTGTTCGTGTGGATGTGGCCACTCGCGTAGATTCTGTCCCCGTGACAGATCGTGAAGTGCGCAGGGTGCGACTCGCGCAGCTTCCGGTAGCCGGCCCACTCGTCCGTGTAGACGGTCGCCTCGGGCGACACATGCAGGCTAACCGCGTCGAGCGCTCCTGCGCGCGGCTGGACGAACGCGCGCGCCTTCCCGTCCCGCTCGACCATCGCGACGATGCCGACCTTGCGCGCCTTCGAGTATCTCTGCACTTCCGACATCGTCATGCCGCGCGTCGCGGACGCCTTCGGCCGACCGCCATACGCGGTTTCGTCAGCCTCCACGGCGCCGGTCAGCGGCGCGCGGTCGTCCTGTCTCATCAGCTCGTTACGGATCAGGTTGCACATCCGCCACGCGGTCTTGTACGTGACGCCCAGCTCGCGCTCAACCTGCTTGGCCGAGATCCCGCAACGAGTGCTAGTCATGAGGTACATCGCGTAGAACCACAGGTGCAGCGAAGTCGCCGACCGGTGGAAGATCGTGCCGGCCGTGGGGTGGATGTGGTGGCCGCAGGTGTCGCACGAGTACGACGGCCGCGCCTTCACGCGGTGGAACTTGCGGTCCTGGTCGCACTTCGGGCAGAACGTCCGGCCGTCATCGCGCGCGAACCGCTGCTTCCAAAGCCACTCAAGGCACGTCGCATCGTCGGGGAAGTCCCGCATGAACTCCATCAGCGAGTACGACGACTCCGAAGCCGACGAACGTCTCGGGTTGTTTCGGTCGACCTTCGACATGGGGACCATTCTCCCATGACTACCTACCTACGTCAAGGGGATAGTCGCCCTATCTAGTCACATGTCAAGTAGTGTGGTCGGCGCGCCGCTCGGGCGGGCCGGCATCCGAGCGGCGCGCCGGTCGGCTGGGGAGGGGGAGAGGGAGTGCTGCAACCGTCCGCGCGCTCCCTCCCGCGACGATCCACCTGCCCGATTGCGCAGTCCCACCGTCCGCCAGACCCGCGCACGGAAGCGCGACGAGTTTCGGGTCTATGAGACCCATTTCTCGTCACGCATAAAGGCGGATCGTCACGTGCTGCGCAAAGCTGCGGAGCGATTGCGCGAAGCGCGCGAGCGGTTGCGTAAAGGCGAGGGCCGCGGACTGCGAGGCGCCAAGAGCGGCCGCGCCACCGCACCTGCCACTCCCTCCCCAGCCGACCGGCGACGCAGGCGCTACCGCAGCGCAGCGAGCGGAGCGCCAGCCGCGAGGCCGCCGCCGCTCACCGCCCCGTCCACCGCGGCGCCCGCTTCTCAGCAAACGCCAGCGAGCCCTCGCGCGCGTCGGCCGAGGCTCTCACCGGGTCCGTGATCTCTGCCTGCGACGCCCACCGCTCGGCAAGCGGCCACCCAGGCGCCTCCACCAAGATCCGCTTCGAGGCGGTCACCGCAAGCGGGCCGTTCGCGGCGATGCTCTCCGCCAGCTCCAACGCGCCATCTACGGCGGAGCCCGGCTCGACCACCCGGCTCACCAGCCCCATCTCGTATGCGCGCGAGGCGTCGATCAGCTCGCCGGTCAGCGCCAGCTCCATCGCCTGGTGGTAAGGGATCCGCTGCGGCAGGCGCAGCAACGCCCCTCCCGCCGCGACCAGCCCGCGCTTGACCTCGGGGATCCCGAACCGCGCGCCGCGCGCCGCGACGATCAGGTCGCACGCCAAAGCGATCTCGAAGCCGCCCGCGACCGCGAACCCCTCGACGGCCGCGATCAGCGGCTTCTCCGACGCGCGCTGCACGATTCCCGCGAACCCGCGCCCCTCGACGCCGACCCGCTCGCCCGCGACAAACGCCTTCAGGTCCATCCCCGCGCAGAAGCCCTTGCCGGCGCCGGCAAGCACGCCGACCCGCAGATCCGGCTCCGCGTCCAGGCGCTCCAAGGCGCCGGCGATCCCCTCCGCCACGGCGCGGTTCACGGCGTTTCGCTGCTCGGGACGGTTCAACGTGACAAGCAGGACGCCGTCGCGCACCTCGGTCAGAACGGCCGGCTCGGTCATGCCGCGGAACCCTACCTTCGAACGTTCCAGTCGCTGAGCAGCGAGTTGAACGGTTGCGTGCGGACGGTCAAGTGGAATAGCGTCCCCTTCACCGTTTCTCAAGCGACGGATGGGGACTGGGTGGCAGCAGCGGTGAGGATGAGGTCGGCCGTGAACTGGGCGGTGCTCGGGCTGGTGATCGAGCGGCCGAGCTACGGCTACGAGCTGTTCCAGCGCCTGGAACGCCGCTACGGCGGCGTCCTGGACCCGCCGATCTCGCAGATATACGCGGCGCTCAACGCACTCGAGCGAGCGTCGCTGATCGAGCCGCTGCTGGAGCAGCTGCCCGCGGCCGCCGATCGCGAGGAGCGCCTGCGCGCGCCCGCGAAGCGGCAGCCGAAGGTCCACTACCGCGCGACCGCGAGCGGCGCGCGCGCGTTTCGAGAATGGGTCGCCGACCAGATGCGCGACGACCCGCGCCACGTCGAGATGCTGCGACGGATCGCCGGCACGGCCGCTGCCGGCGTGGATCGCACCGGCACGATGCGCGCGCTCGTCGACGCCTACGAGCGCGCCTGCGTCGAGGAGGCGAGCCAGCTGCCGCTGCCGCCGGCGCGCGACGGCGCGACGCCGGCCGTCGCCGCCGGGGAGCTCGTCGAGCGACTCGTGCTGGAGGCGCGTCGCGGCCTGCTCGACGCGCACTTTGCATGGATCGCCTACGCGCGCAAGGAGATCGAGGCCTTCGAGCAGACCCGCATGGGAGGGGCCGATGAACCTGCTGACGCTTGAGGGCGTCAGCAAGCGCTACCGCCGCGGCCGCCGGGAGGTGACCGCGCTCGACGACGTCTCGCTCTCGATTGCACCCGGCGAGCTCGTCGCGATCTGGGGCGTGCCGCGCTCGGGCCGCACCACGCTGCTGCGCATCGCTGCCGGGCTCGAGCAGCCGGACGGCGGATCGGTGCGCTTCCGCGGGGACTCGCTCGCCGCAGGACGGGACGTGAGCCTTCCGCTCGGGATCGGTTTCGTCCAGGTAGGCCTTGCGGGCGTCGGCGGAGCGTCGATCCTCGACCACGTCGCGATGCCGCTGCTGGCGCGCGCGTCGTCGCCGGAGGTCGCTCGCGCGCGCGCTCTGCTCCAGCTCGAGCGCGTCGGGGCAGCCGGGTGCGCCCAGCTGCAACCGCACGAGCTCGACCCGACGGAGCACGTGCGGGTCGCGATCGCTCAGGCGCTCGTGACCAGCCCGTGCCTGCTTCTGATCGATGATCCCACCCAGCACGTGGACCTGCTGGATCGCGAGGCCGTCCTGCTGCTCGTGCGCTCCATCGCGGACGGCAACGCCGCCGTGCTGATGACGACCGGCGAAGCGATGGGCGTCTCCGGGGTCGACCGCGCGCTGACGATCAGCGGCGGGATCCTGCGCGCCGAGGCGAGCGCAGAGAGCGGCAACGTGATCCTGCTGTCCGGCTCGCGCGCCGGCAACAACGGTCGCCGCTGACGCTGAGCGTCACCCCCCGAGCCGCTTGAGCTGGCGGCGGAGGCGCAGCAGCAGGAGCAGCGAGCCGACCGGGCCGTCGATGCTGGCTCGCACCTCCGACCCGGCGCGGCGCGCCATCTCGTCGCGCGCGCCGCTGTGCGACAGGTTCGTCGCCACCATCCCGGCGAGGATCGCGCGGTGCGCCCACGGCTGCCGCAGCGCCCGCATCTGCTGTGCCGATCGCCGCGCGAACAGCGCAGCGCTCGCAGCGGCCTCGTCCGAGGAGGCGTAATGGCTCGCGTAGCTGAGCGTGCCTGCAGCCTCGTCCTCCTCCTGGTCCACCAAGCTCTCAAGCACACCGAGCAGCCCGGCGACCCAGGGGAAGTACGTCGCCTCCAGCAAGGACGCCTCGTCCGCCGTCGCGTCGCCGTGGCCGGCCAGCGCGGAGAGGGCGTAGATGCACAGCGGCGCGGCTGCGGCCGCGGCGACCTCCCACCAACGCAGCGCGAGCTCCGCGTCCTGCGCGGCGGCCCACAGCGCCAGCGGCCGCATGTTCCCGGCCAGCATCCCGCTGTGGTTCAGGCTCTGCGCCTCGCCGGCGCGCTCGACGGCCCGCCGCAGGGCCTCGGCGACGAGTGGGTAGCTCGGCAGCGTCGTCAGCACGGCGCGGCATGCGGCGATCAGCTCGTTGAGGTATCCGTCGTCGCCGACGCGGGGATGGAAGGCGTAGAAGTCGATCAGTGGGGCGGCCGGATCGAGCGCCGCGACGAGCGCGCGCGAGAGCTGGCGGTTGTTCGCCAGCGGGTCGGGCGCCGGCTGCTCGCCGAGCCCGTCCACGAGGTCGTACATCACCTCGAAGGCGACGCAGAAGCGCACGACGGCGGCCCGCTCCGACGCGACCGCGAGCAGCGCGAACGCCGCGACGCCCTCGGCGCACACACCCTCGTCGCGCAGCTTGTCGAGCGCTAAGCGCTGCAGCTCGGGGTCCGGGATCGCGCGTGCGCGCAGCTCCCATCTGCGCAGCTCGCTGCGCGCTCGCGGGAACACCTGGAGCCAGTACGCGGCAAGTGCGGCCGCTGAGCGGAGGGATACGGATCGCGGACGTGCCACAGTGACTCGGACCGCTCGCGACGCCTCCCACATCACGAGGGGTTGCTTTGCTAGGACTGGAAGCTCAGTGCAGGGGGGACGCGGGCCGCGAGGTACCCCGGGATCGCGACGATCAGCATGGCGGCGAGGATCACCGGCCCGGCGCTGGCGAGCGCCACGTCGAGCTGCAGCGAGAAGGGGGCCGGGAAGCCGGTCGTCATCTCGAGCCAGCGATCGCACAGGAAGTGCCCGACGAGACCCGTCACGGCGCCGAGGCCGACGCCCAGGCTGAGCAGGGCGAAGGCCTCGAGCATCAGGATGTGCCGCAGCTGCCGCTCGCTGAAGCCCTGCACCTTGTAGGCGGCCAGGCGGCGGCGCCGATGCCAGATAGACGCGCCGAGCGCGGCCGACAGCGCCAGCGCCGCCGAGACGAGCATCAGCATCGAGATCTGCGACAGGCGGGCGAGTCCCTCGACGAGCACGCCCTCGAACTCCGACTCGAGCGCGGCTGCGGTCTGGACGTCGTACGCGTGCCCGGGGCCGAGCGCCCGCTCGACCGCACGCCGGCCGGCCGCGGGCGTGACGCCCGCGCGCGTGTCGATCTCGATCGCCGAGGGCGCCGTCGAGTTCCAGGTGCGCTGGTAGTCGTCGGTGTTGATGATGACGGCGCCCGGCCCCCAGCTGAGGTTCGTGGTGACGGCGGCCACGCGGAAGCGGCGCGACCCCGTCGGCGTCGGGAGCGTGAACGCGTCGCCGACGCCGACGTCGTACTCGCGCGCCAGCGCCGCCGACAGCGCGACCCAGCCCACGTCGCGCAGGCGCGCGGTCGCCTGACCGAGATCGCCCTCCAGCAGCTGGCTCGCAGGAATGATCCCGCGGTCCTCGCGCGGTCGTGCGATGACCCAGATGCGCCGCTCCCCGAGGTCGTACATGCCGCCCTGATACACACGCGCCGATGCGATGGCAGGGTCGCGTCGCAGCCGATCGAGCGCCTGCGATCTGAGCTGAAAGCTGTCCGTGGTGAGGCTGCGCCCCGCGGTCGTGACCCAGACGTCGGCGGTCTGGAGGTGGTCCGCGTAGCCGGCGAAGAGACCGTCGATGAGGTCGTCACGCGCGCCCCGGAGGGTGATCGTCCCGAAGACGGCGATCGCCGCGATCGCGACCACCGCGATCGATCGCGTCATGGTCGACTGGGCGCCGACGAGCGCGACGACCAGCATGTTCCGCTTGAAGCGGCGCGCGAGCCTGTCCAGCAGGCGCATGGACAGCATGAACAGCGCCGGGATCCCGCACAGGATCGCCCCGGCGACCGCGGCAACGGCGACCATCGTCGCCCGCGGAACCGCCACCGCGAGGATCGTCGCGAGCAACGTGAAGCATCCAGAGGCGACGAGCAGGCGCCGGCGCAGCGTCTCGTCGAGGCCCTCGCCGGCGTCGCCGTGGTCCTCGTAGACGGCGTCGAGCGCCTGCGTCGAGCGGAGGTCGACGAGCGATCGGGAGGCTGCGAGCACGGACGCCAGCACGCCCGCGCAAACCGCGGTCACGACGGCACTGAGCGGGACGATGCGCTGCGTGCCGACCGGGAACGTGAACGACAGGTAGGTCGGGATCGAACCGAACACGTTGCGCGAGAGCACGTCTCCGATCACGAGTCCCACCGCCGAGGCGAGCAGGCCGAGCACGACGGCCTGGAACATGAGCGTCATGACGACCTGCGCACGCGTGAAGCCCTGCGTGCGGAGCTCGACGACGAACCGGCGGCGCTCGGGCAGCGTGAGCAGCATCGCGTTGAACGCGAACAGCAGTCCGACCATCGCGCTGATCGCGGAGAAGAGCGCGGTCGACTGGTCGTCCGGGGCGGTCACGCCCTCCAGCCGCCGCACGGTCGAGTCGGCCGGCCCGACGTCGAAGCGCCCCGCGGAGATGCGGCGCAGCGCGCGAACGACCTCCTGCTCGCGCCCGTCGTCGGCCTGGACGAAGATGCGCGAGATGCGGTCCGGCGTGCCGACGAGCCGCTGCACCCACGCCAGCGGGCCGACGGCGACGCCGCTGCCCGTGAGCGAGCCGATCTGATCGGCTCCCAGCGTCGCGACGACGCGCGCCCGGTACGAGCGGCCGGCGGTCTGGAGCTCGACCGTGTCGGATGCGTGCACGCCGATCTGCCGCGCGATCCCTTCGGGCAGCAGGAGGCCTCTGTCAGGGAGGAGCAGGCCGCCGGGAGCGAAGTTGCGCGTGATCGTGCCGCCCAGCGTCGCGAGGCTCGTGTCGGCTCCCAGCAGCGCGACGGAGCTGCGCCCGCCCGGACCCTCCATCATCGCGCGGCGCTCCAGCGACGGGGCTGCGGCGCGCACGCCGGGGATCCCTCGCACCGCGAACAGCAGCCGCTCGTCGAAGCCCTGGTCGTCGCGGGCGGCCAGCTCGACCTGCGCATGGCCGGTGATCGCGCCGACGAGCTGGTCGACCGATCCGGTGAGGCTCGTGTTGGAGACCTGCACGGCGAACAGCAGCGCGACGCCGACGGCGATCCCGGCGCCCGCGAGCAGCTCCTGCAACAGGTGCGCGCGCAGCCGCCAGCCGTACAGGTAGAGGAGCGTGCGGGGGCTCATGCCGGCGTTGCTTCGTCAGCTGGCGTGCGACTCACCGACGACACCTCGGGATGATCCCGGCGCTCGTCGAGGTGGCCGTCGCGCAGCTCGAAGGCGCGGTCGGCGAACTGGGCCGCGTCGTGGTCGTGCGTGACGAGCAGCATCCCGACGGTGCGTTCGCGGCACAGTCGCGACAGCATCGCGAGCGTCTGGTGGCTGCGCACGCTGTCGAGGTTTCCCGTCGGCTCGTCGGCGAGGATCAGCTGCGGGTCGTTCGCGAGCGCGCGGGCGATCGCGACGCGCTGGCGCTCGCCCATCGAGAGCCGCTCCGGCGGGTGGTGGGCGCGATCGGCGAGGCCCAGGCGCGCGAGCCACGTGGTGGCCTGCTTGCGAGCGCGCGCCGGGCTCATCCCCTCGGCGAGCAGCTTGAGCGTCGCGTTGTCGATCGCCGGGACAGACGGCATCAGGTGAAAGGACTGGAACACGAAGCCGAGCGAGCGGCGGAAGCGCGCGCCCTCGTCGCGCGACAGTCGGGCGATGCTGCGTCCGCCGAAGCGCACGTCGCCCGCATCGGGCGTGAGCAGACCGGCGGCGAGCAGCAGCAGGGTCGTCTTGCCGGAGCCGCTCGGGCCGTAGAGCGCGACGATCTCGCCCGGCGCGATCGTGAGCGAGACGCCGTCGGCGGCGCGCACGACTTCGCCGCCGCTCGCGTAGTGCTTGACGACCTCGTCCAGCTCGAGCGTGCTCATCGAATCGGTGCGGCGTCGGCGGCGACCCCGCCGGGGAACGGGACGACGTCGGCGCTCGGCGGCTCGGTCGCGCCGCGCAGCACGCCGTCGTCGAGCGTGAGAACGCGTCCGGCGCCCGCCACGCCGGCGACGTCGCGGGCCGTCATGACGAGCGCGACGCGCGGGTCATCGGCGGCGAGGTCGCGCAACAGGCGCAGCAGCTCGTCGCGCTCGTCGGGGGCGGCCATCACGCCGGGCTCGTCGACCAGCAGCAGGCGCGGCTCGCGCACGAGCGCCTGCGCAAGCGCGACGCGGGTCTCGTCTCCGGGCGCGAGCTCCTCTGCCATGACCCCCGCGCAGTGGGCGGCACCGGCGCGTTCGAGCGCCTCGTGCGCCTTCGCCAACGCGGTCACGAGCGGACGGCCCTCGGCGAGCAGCGGCAGCGCGACGTGGTCGAGCACCGGCTTGCCGCGTGCGACGCGCCACGTCTTGGGCGCGAACCCGACGGTGCGCAGCCGCCGCGTCCGCGCCGAGGCGGGGAGGGTCCCAAGCACCTCGCCGTCGAGTCGGACGGTACCGGCGTCGGCTGCCTCGATCCCGGCGACGACGCGCAGCAGCGTCGTCTTGCCGGCGCGGCGCCGGCCGAGGATCGCGACGATCTCGCCGGGCCAGACCTCGAAGGAGACGGCGTCCAGCACGGGGGTCCCCTCACGTCCGACGCGATGGCTCCGCGTAACGCGGTCCAGTGCGAGCACGGGCATCTCGCTCACCGGGCGAGACCCGGTGCTTGCACGGCTTCGCCACTCCCCGTCATGCGACGCTCTCCTTCACCTCACGGAGGCACGGACCCCCCCGCACCCGACAGAAATGCTGATGTCTACCGAGAGTAATGAAGAAAGGCTGTCTTAGGCAACCTGAAGGTGGTGCTTCCGGAACATGTCACGTTCGATACTCGCGATTTGAACGTTCGGAAAGCCGACTACCGAAAATCTGACCGCTCAGCCAAGATTCCCGGCCGATGGCCCTACGTCGGCTTCGCGTCCGGCCGATCTTGCGATCTCCCGCCGCGCGTGCCGTCTCGTCCGATCCCCCATCTAGACGAGACATGACGGGCCATCTGCACACGTAGCGACCCCGGCGACCCCGTTCCCCCACGCAGTCGCCGGGGCCGCACGTGTGCGCCTGCTCACGTTCGGCTTGGAGCACGCACGCGCGATACTTGCGGGCGGCATGGCTTTCGTCCCGCCCGACCGCCATCTCCTCAGAGCGAAGGACCTCGCCGACGCACGCTACGCCGACCCGATCGGGGTCGAGGACATGGCGAGCGCAGCCGGGCTCTCGCGCGCGCACTTCAGCCGCGCGTTCAAGGACGCGTTCGGCGAGTCGCCGCGGGCGTACCTGTTGACGCGCCGGCTCGAGCGCGCGGCCACACTGCTGCGCACCACCGACCGCTCGGTCGCCGACGTCTGTCTGTCGGTCGGGCTGCAGTCGCTCGGCTCGTTCACGACGAGCTTCACGCGCACGTTCGGGATGTCACCGACCGCCTACCGCGCGGCGCATCCGCCGGCTTCGGCGCACATGGTCGTGCCGGGGTGCGTGGTGCGCGTGTACGGGCGTCCCCTCATTCGGCGCGCATCGCCCCGCGCACCGAATGGCCGCACGTTTCGAGAAGACAGGGGCGGAGACCAGTCCTAGGCTGGCCGCACCATGTTCCATGTCACCCGGAGGTCCACCATGATCAGAATCGCCAACGCGCAGCTTTGGGTCCACGACCAGGACGAGGCGCTCGCGTTCTACACGCAGAAGCTCGGCTGGGAGGTCGGCGTCGACGTCACCGTGCCCGAGCTCGGCAACTTCCGCTGGCTCACCGTCGGCCCTGCCGGCCAGCTCGAGGACTTCTCTGTCGTGCTGATGGCGATCCCCGGCCCGCCCGTGATGGACGCCGAGACGGCCGACCAGGTCAAGGCGCTGATGGCGAAGGGCTTCGCCGGCACCGTCTTCCTCACAACGGACGACTGCCAGGCCTCCTACGAGGAGCTCAAGGGCCGCGGCGTCGAGTTCAGCGAGGCGCCGGAAAAGCGCCCCTACGGGATCGACTGCGGCTTCCGCGACCCGTCCGGCAACGCGCTGCGGCTCACGCAGGTCGTGGGGGACCTGGCGGCGCTCTGACGCGTTCGCCGCGCTGCGCTACCCGCCGCCGAGCGGGTAGCGCCGGCGCACGAACGACGCGCAGTGAGGGACCGTGAAGTCCACGTAGCCGCGGCGTGGCGAGTAGATCACTGCACTTGCGATCAGCGCATCGCGCAGCGTGGACACGGAGCCGATCGCGCGACCGAGGCGCCCGGCGACTGCCGAGCTCTGCTGCGGGCCGTCTCCCAGCGCGGCCATCGCGCTCGCGTAGGTGCGCTCGGACTCCGCGAGGCGGCCGATCCGCGGCTCGAAGAAGCTGGTGTCGAGGAAGTCCTCGACCAGCACTTGCGTCGCGCGCACGTCGCGGGTGCTGATCACGGCGCCCGTCTCCTGTGCCCACGCTCGGCGCCCGTACTCCTGGAGGAAATAGGGATAACCCTCCGTGTACGCGAGCACATGCCGGACTGCGCCGTCCTCCCAGCGCACGCCTTGCCCGCGTGCCGGCGCGGCGAGCGCCTCGCGTGCTGCCTGCTCGCTCAGCGGGCCGAGCGTCGCATACGCGAACATCCGCTCCGCGTAGCTCTTGGCCTCCGCCGTCAAGGTCGGAAGGAGAGGAAGCCCCGCCCCGACAAACGCCACGGGCAGGCCTTTCTGTTTGACGCGGTGCAGCGCCATGATGAGCGCCTCGTAGTCGTCCGCGGACAGGTTCTGCAGTTCGTCGAAGATCAGCGCGAAGCCTGAGCCCGCTTCGGCGGCCGCTTCGCCCACTGCGACCAGGACGTCGCGCAGGTCGTCCGCGAGATCGCCCGAATCGGCTTCGCCCAACGCTGGTCCGACTTCGAGCTTGAACGAGACCTCCCCGGGGAGGGCGAGCTCGAACGACTTCAAGACGGACATGGCGCGGCGCAGCCGGTCGCCGACGCGCTTCCTCGTGCTCATCTGCAGCAACGCTCGCCGCGCCACGCGTCCCACCAGCGTCGCGACCGAGGATCTCCGCCCGACCTCCTTGGTCTCGGCGGGCCAGCCGGCATCCTGGGCGAGCCGCTCGAACTCGTTGAGCAGAACGGTCTTGCCGACTCCCCGGAGCCCGGTGATCAGCACATGTTGCTCCGTTCCGCCCGCGGCGAGCTGCGTGACGATGCTGCCGAGCTGCGCCAGCTCCGCATCTCGGCCGGCGAGCATCGGCGGGCGTGCGCCGGCGTCAGGCGTATACGGGTTGTGCGTTCCCCGACGGCGGTCGGGTGAGAGGTTTCTTGCCATTTATATATTTTTATAGCCAGTTCGGCTATACGATGCGATAGAAGCATACAAGCGCGCATACCGAGGCGGCGCAGCGCAGGGTCGCTACGGATACGGTCCCGAGATGTCCCAAGCCCCTGCAGCACCGCGCATCACCCCCGGCGGCCGACGTGAGATCGGACTGCTGAACACGGCGATCGTGCGCGTGCTCGGTGCGGCGACCGGCGGCGGCGAGCCGCCGCGCGTGTTCACGACGCTCGCGCGCCATCGCCGCCTGTTCCGGCGCTGGCTGTGGTTTGCCGGCGGCCTGATGCCGGGCGGGACGCTGCCGCGCGAGGAGGCCGAGCTGGTGATCCTGCGCGTCGCGCACAACACCGGCTCCGACTACGAGTGGGTCCAGCACGAGCGGCTCGCGCAGCGGGCGGGCCTGAGCGCTGACGAGGTCGCGCGCGTGCGTAATGGCGCGGCGGCGCCCGGCTGGTCGCCGCGGCAGGCGCTGCTGCTGCGCGCCGCCGACGAGCTGCACGCCGAGCGGCGCATCGGCGACGAGCTGTGGGCGGCGCTCGCGCGCAAGTACGACGAGCGCGAGCTGATCGAGCTGTGCCTGCTGATCGGGCACTACGAGATGCTCGCGATGACGCTGCGCTCGCTGGAGGTGCAGCCGGACGCCGTCCCGGATCCGCGGGCCGCCGCCGGCTCGCCGTTCGCGCGGCTGGTGCAGCGGGCCGCGGCGAGGCGGGGCGCATGAGGCGCCGGCGCGCTCCGGTCCGCGAGCTGCGCGGGAAGCGCTGCCTGGTCACCGGCGCGGCCAGCGGGATCGGCCGCGCGACCGCGCTGGCGGCTGCCGCGCGGGGCGCCGAGCTGTTCCTCACCGATCTGCAGGAGGAGCCGCTCGAGTGCGTCGTCGAGGAGGTCCGCGCCGCCGGCGGCACGGTCGCCTACTCCGCGGCCGCGGACGTCGCCGACCACGAGGCGGTCGTCGCGCTCGGCGTCGCGATTCACGCGGCGCACGGCGCGATGGACGTCGTCATGAACCTCGCCGGGATCGCGACGTGGGGGACGATCGACCAGCTCGAGCACCGCCACTGGCAGCGCGTCGTCGACGTGAACCTGATGGGGCCGATCAGCGTGCTGGAGTGCTTCGTGCCGCCGATGATCGCCGCCGGCCGCGGCGGGCAGGTCGTCAACGTCTCCTCGGCCGCCGGGCTGTTCGGCCTGCCGTGGCACGCGCCCTACAGCGCGACGAAGTTCGGTCTGCGCGGCGTCTCGGAGGTGCTGCGCTTCGACCTGGAGCGGCACCGCATCGGCGTCACGCTCGTCTGTCCCGGCGCCGTCCGCACGCCGCTCACCGGCACGGTGACGATCGTCGGCGTCGACCGCGAGCGGCCGGACATCAGAGCGCTGATCGAGCGCTTCGAGCGCCGCGCCGTCTCGCCCGAGCACGTCGCAGCTTGCATCCTCGACGGGGTCGTGCGCAATCGCTACATGGTCTTCACCTCGCCCGACATCCGCTGGGCCTTCTGGCTGCAGGGCAAGTGGGCGAAACCGTACGAGTGGACGATGCGCGCGGCGAACCGCTGGTTCACGCGCGTCGTCGAGCGCCGCTGACGCGGATAGCCTGCGCGCATGGGCGCCGCGATCGGATGGGGTGGGCTCGCAGCGTCGTCGCTGGTGATCGGCGCGCTGGCGGCGCTCGCGCGCGGCTGGTCGAGACGGCTGATCGGGCTCGTGCTCGCGTTCGGCGCCGGCGCGCTGATCAGCGCGGTCTCCTTCGAGCTGGCGCTGGAGGGGAGCGACACCGGCGGCTTCGGATGGCTCGCGGCGGGGCTCGCGCTCGGCGGCCTCACCTACTACCTGCTCGACGGGGTCGTCGAGCGGCTCGGCGCCCCGGGCCGTGCGCGCGAGCGGCATTCGAGCGGGGAGGGCGCCGGCGGGGCGCTCGCGCTCGGCGCGTTCCTCGACGGGATCCCCGAGCAGCTGGTGCTCGGCATCGGCCTCGCCGGCGGCGAGGCGGTCAGCGTCGGGCTGCTGTGCGCGATCTTCGTCTCGAACCTGCCGGAGGCGATCGGCTCGGCGAGCGCGATGCGCGACGCGGGGCGGCCGGTGCGGGCGATCCTCGGGCTGTGGGCCGCCGTCGCGGTGTGCTGCGCGCTCGCGACCGTCGGCGGCTACGCGCTCGGCGACGCCGTCTCCGGCGAGCTGCGCGCGGCGATCGACGGCTTCGCCGCCGGCGCACTGCTCGTGATGCTCGTCGACTCGATGATCCCCGACGCGACGCAGGACTCCGGCCGTCAGGCGGGGCTCGTCACGGTGCTCGGCTTCGCGCTCGCGGCGGCGCTGTCGATCGCCTCGTGAGCCGTTCAGCCGCCGGTCGAGCGGGTATGACTGCGCGGATGGCTCATCCGCGCATCCTCGTCGTCGGCGTGCTGCTGCTCGTCGGCGGCACCGTGCTGGGCCTCGTCGCGAACCCGATCTTGCTGTCGGCGATCGGCTGGGGCCTGTTCGGGGTGGGCGGGGTGGTGCTGCTGTCGCTCGCGTTCCTGCTGGTCGGCGAGTCCGAGGATCGCGATCGGCTGCGCAATCCGAACGGGTAGGTGATCGACGTGCCGCGCGTGCTCGTGATGGTCGGGACCCGCAAGGGCGCGTTCCTGCTGGAGAGCGACGAGCAGCGGCGCGACTGGAGGCTGCGCGGTCCCTTCTGCGAGGGCTGGTCGGTGTACCACGTCGTCCACGATCCGGACTCGGATCCCGCCCACCCGGCGATCTACGCGGCGGCGGCGAGCGACTGGCACGGCCCGGCCGTGTGGCGCAGCCCCGATCTGGGCACGAGGTGGGAGCACTCGAGCGAGGGCTTGTCCTACGGCGAGGACGGCGAGCTGAGATTGTCGAAGGTCTCCGGCCTCGCCGCCGGGCACGGGCGCGTGCTCGCCGGAGCCGAGGCGGCCGGCGTGTTCGAGAGCCGCGACGGCGGCGTCACCTGGTCGCTCCTGTCGACGCTCGACGACCAGCCGGGGCGCGAGGACTGGAACGTGTCGGGCAACCAGCCGCCCGGCCACCTCGGCATGCCCGGACTGCTGATGCACCCGGACGACCCCGACCGCTTCTGGGTGATCGTGCAGGGCTTCGGCGCGTTCGAGACGACCGACGGCGGCGGCTCGTGGACACCGCGCAACCGCGGCCTGCGCGCCGACTGGCCGCTGGAGCACGAGGAGGTCGGCTTCTGCGTGCACAAGCTCGTGATGTCGCCTGTCGACCACGAGCGCCTCTACCAGCAGAACCACGTCGGCGTGCACCGCAGCGACGACGCCGGTCGCTCGTGGACGGAGATCACCGACGGCCTGCCGAGCGAGTTCGGCTTCGCCGCCGCCGCGCACCCGCACGATCGCGACGGCTTCTACGTCGTGCCGCTCGACGGGGGCCACGGGCGCGTGATGCCGGAGGGCCGTGCGGCCGTCTGGCGCACGCGCGACGCCGGCGCGTCGTGGGAGCGGCTCTCGCGGGGGCTGCCCGAGACGGCCGCCTACGTCGGCGTGCTGCGCGAGGGGATGGCGATCGACACGCTGGAGCAGCCCGGCCTGTACGTCGGCACGAGCACCGGCCAGCTGTTCGCGAGCGCCGACGAGGGCGACTCGTGGCGCGAGATCGCGGGCTACCTGCCGGGGATCTCGTCCGTCGAGGTCGCGGTGCTCGACTGAGGAAGGCGCTGCGCGATGGCCGACGTCCACCTGCCGGCGACGTTGCCGCCGCTGTTCGAGGGGCTGCCGCGGCAGCTCGACGTGGAGGCGGGGAACGTGGAGGAGGTGCTCGCGCAGCTCGACGCGCGCTGGCCGGGGCTGCGCGATCGCGTCTGCGAGTCGGCCGGCGCCGACGGCGTGACGCTGCGCCCGCACATCCGCGTGTTCGTCGACGGCGAGCGCGCGGAGCTCGACACGCCACTCGCAGCCGCCGCGCGGCTCGACGTGATCGCCGCGATCAGCGGGGGCTGAGTCCCACTCTCTTGGCGTAGTGCCTGAGATATCCAACTGGATATACTCTGCCCATGGACGCAGCCGCGACCCTTCGCGACGCCCGCCGGCGAGCCGGGTTGACGCAGGCGGAGCTCGCCCGCCGCGCCGGCACCTCGCAGGCGACGATCTCTGCGTACGAGCACGGCCGCAAGGAGCCGTCGCTGGAGACGCTCAGCCGCCTGCTGGCGGCAAGCGGCGTTCGGTTGAAGGCCGAGCCGGCGTCGACGACGGTCCTCCGTCCGACGAAGGCGCAGTTGGCTCGCGCCGGCCGCGCGCTCGTGGACGTGATGCTGCTTGCGGAGGCGCTGCCGACACGCCACACGCCTGAGCTGCGCTTCCCGCCGCTGACACGCTGGCCGAGGCCCGGGGGCATCGCCTCGCCATGACGCTCCCGGAGCGGCTCGTCGCGCTTCATCGCGCGCTCGCACGACGTCGCATCCCGCACGCGTTCGGAGGCGCGATCGCGCTCGCGTACTGGACGCTCGACCCGCGCGCGACGAGCGACATCGACGTCAACATCTTCCTGCCGGCAGGCGACGCGGCGAGAGCACTGCGCGCGCTGCCGCCCGAAGTCGCTCAGCCGGAGGGGACGGCAGAGGCCATCGCGCGCGACGGACAGATCCGGCTGTGGTGGGACGAGACGCCGATCGACCTGTTCTTCGACACGGTTCCGGTACACGATGACGCCGCGCGTCATCGCAGACGGGTCGCATTCGCGAGAGCGCAGATTCCCGTGCTCGGCCCGGTGGAGCTCGCCGTCTTCAAGGCGATGTTCGACCGCACGCGCGACTGGGCCGACATCGAGGCGATGCTCGTCGCCGAGAGCCTCGACCTCGACGCCGTCCGCGAGATCCTGCAGACGATGTTCGCCGCCGAGGACCACCGCTTTGCGCGGCTCGACGAGTCGCTGAGGCGGGTGCGCGCCGACGCTGCGCGCTGAGCGCTCGTCCGACCCCTGCCGTCTGAGCGATCCAACCTATGTGTGGCACAGGCTGTGCTACGATTCTTCCATGGCATCGCGTGTCGTCCGTGCCCGGCTCGATCGGCCTTCCGAGATGAGTCTTGAGCTGCTCATGCGAGAGGGACTGAACGAGTCGGAGGCGGTTCGAGCGGCGCTGGTGGAGGCCGGTGAGCATCGGCGGCGGCGCTCGGCACTCGTCGAGGAGGTGGAGCGTCTCGCAGCGGACGAGCGGGATCGGGTGGCGCGTGCCGAGCTGATGGCTGACATGGACGCCGTCGCGACGGATTGGCCCGAGTGACGCGCGGCGACGTCTTCCGCGTGAACCTGCCGGTGCGTCGCGGACGTGAGCAGCACGGTCCTCGCTATGCCGTCCTCGTGCAGGCCGATGAGCTGCTCGGACTCTCGACCGTCCTCGTCGCGCCGACGTCGCGCAGTACCCGGCCCGCCAGCTTCCGACCCGAAGTCGAGATCGACGGCGAGCGCACGCGCGTGATGGTCGAGCAGACCCGTGCGCTCGACGTCGAGCGGCTCGGCGCACATGCAGGCCGGCTGAGTGCAAGCGAGCAACGAGCAGTCGACGATGCGCTCTTGCTGACGCTCTCATTGCGCTGAGCGACCGCTCGGCACAGACGGCCGGCCAGCGACACGGGCTGCCGACCCATCGGCCTTCGCTTTACAACGCTGGACGCACATCGCATGCAGATGTAGCGCCTCGTGCTGACGCTGCTCGGCGGCGCCGTCGGCATCGTCGCCGGCCACGCGATCGCGTCGAGCGTGCTCTGAGCGCGCCGCGACAGGTATCCGATCCGCGCCGATCGGGCATCCACCTTTCACCAAGTCACCGGAGAAAGGAGCAAAGCGATGCCGTCGATCGAGGTCAAGCGCTTCGACGCACCCGACGAGACGCGGACGTTCGAGGGCCGTGGCCATGCCGACGTCGTGCAGGTCGGCGACCGGACGATCGCGCGCGGGGTGTTCGAGCCCGGCTGGCGCTGGTCCGAGAACATCAAGCCGATCGCCGGGACCGACTCATGCGAGACGTCGCATCTCGGCTACTGCATCTCCGGCCGCATGCGCGTCCAGATGGACGACGGCGGCGAGCGGGAGGTGGGCGCGGGCGACGTCGTCGCGATCCCGCCGGGGCACGACGCGGAGGTCGTCGGCGACGAGCCGTGCATCTTCCTCGACTTCGGCGAGGTCGCCGCGTACGCGAAGCGCCACTGAGGCAACCGGGGTGCAGGCGCGCGCAGCCGGCATAGGCTGCGCGCCATGCTCACGGCGAACGTCGAGCGCTGGCGCGACGCGGGCGGCTTCGAGGACGTCGCCGGGCGGCGGCTGTACGTGCAGCGGCGCGAAGGGAAGGGGCCGCTGCTGCTGCTCCTGCACGGCTTCCCGTCGTCGTCGTACGACTGGCGGGATCTGCTCGCGCTCCGTCCGGACCGTGCGGCATTGGCGTTCGACTTCCTCGGCTTCGGCCTCTCCGACAAGCCGGCCGATCACGAGTACACGCTCGCGTGGCAAGCCGACGCCGCCGAGGAGCTCGTGCGGCGGGCCGGCAACCCGCCGGTCTACGTCGTCGCGCACGACATGGGCACCTCGGTCGCGACGGAGCTGTTCGCACGCGAGCTGCGCGGCAACGGCGCGCTCGACATTCGCGGGGCGCTGCTGTTCAACGGCTCGATCCTGCTCGACCGCGCGAGCCCGACGACCGGGCAGAAGCTGCTGCGCAGCCGGCTCGGCCCGCTGTTCGCGCGGCTCACGACCCATCGCTCCTTCCACCTTCAGTTCGGGCGGATCTTCTCCGACGCGCATCCGCTCTCCCGCCAGGAAGCGGACGACCAGTGGGCGCTGCTCGCGCACAACCAGGGCCACCGCATCGGCTACCTGCTTGTCAACTACATGGCCGAGCGCGAGCGCTACGTCGAGCGCTGGCACGGCGCCTTCCGCGACTGGCCCGGCCGCCTGTCGCTCACATGGGGCCTGGAGGATCCGGTCGCGACGGCCGCGGTGCTCGACGGGCTGCGCGAGCTGCGGCCCGGAGTTCGCGTGACGGAGCTGCCCGGGATCGGCCACTATCCGCAGCTCGAGCGGCCCGACCTGATCGCCTCCGTGCTGGACGCCGGGCTCGCCGAGGTCTGAGGACCGCGGCGTGCGGGAAGGCTCCGCGACGACCGCGACCGCGACCGGGAGGACCGAGATGGACCGGCAGTTCGACGTGATCGTGATCGGCGCCGGCCCTGCGGGCGAGGTGGCGGCCGGCGAGCTGGCGGAGCGCGGCAAGGCGGTCGCGCTCGTCGAGCGCGAGCTGGTCGGAGGCGAGTGCAGCTTCTGGGCGTGCATGCCGTCGAAGGCGCTGCTGCGGCCGGGCGAGCTGCTCGCCGAGATCGCGCGCGTGCCGGGCGTGGCGAGCGACGCGCCCGAGCGGGGGATCGACGCGGGCGCCGCGCTGCGTCGCCGCGACGAGGTGATCCACGACCTCAGCGACGCGGGGCAGATGCCGTGGCTGGAGCAGCGCGGCGTGACGCTGCTGCGCGGGCAGGCGCGGCTCGCCGGCGAGCGGCGCGTGACGGTCGAGGGCGTCGGCGAGTGCGAGGCGCGCGAGGCGGTGATCGTCGCGACCGGCTCGGGTGCGCTGCTGCCGCCGATCCCCGGCCTCGCCGAGGCGGAGCCGTGGACGAACCGCGAGGCGACGACGACGGACGCGGTCCCCGGCAAGCTGCTCGTGCTCGGCGGCGGCGTCGTCGGCGTCGAGCTCGCGCAGGCGTGGAGCACGCTCGGCGCGCGCGTCACGTTGATCGAGGCGGCCGACCGGCTGATCGCGCGCGAGGAGCCGTTCGCGAGCATGCAGGTCGCGGAGGGGCTGCAACGGCGCGGCGTCGAGCTGCGGATCG
>JBJMLB010000096.1:0-9779 GCA_045805465.1 Conexibacter sp.
CGGGCGCCGCCGGTGTGACGTCGCCCGCAGGCGGCCGGCTTGCGGGCGCCGCTGGTGTGACGTCGCGCGCAGGCGGCCCGCTTGCGGGCGCCGCCGGTGTGACGTCGCCCGCAGGCGGCCGGCTTGCGGGCGCCGGAGGGCGAAACGCATGATCGCCCTCGTCCGCGGCGAGGTCGCCGGCCGCCGCCCGTCGCCTCCGAGCGGGGGCGAGGTGGTCGTGGACGTCTCCGGGGTCGGGTACCGACTGGCGGTGTCCTCGGAGACGCTCAAGCACGTCCCCGCGGCCGGTAAGCCGGTCACGCTGCACAGCCACCTGATCGTGCGCGATGACGCCCTGCAGCTCTACGGCTTCGCCACCGAGGAGGAGCGCGACCTGTTCCTGATGCTGCTCGGCGTGCAGTCGGTCGGACCGAAGGTGGCGCTCGCCATCCTCTCCGGCGGCTCGCCGCGGGAGCTGATCGGCGCACTCGCCGCCGGCGACTCCGCCCGCTTTCAAGCGGTCCCGGGGATCGGCAAGCGCACGGCCGAGCGGATCATCGTCGAGCTGCGCGAGAAGGCGGGCGTCACGCTGCCCGACGACGGCGAGATTCGCGTCTCGGTCGGCGACGACCCGCGCTCGCTCGCCCGCATGGGCCTCGTCGAGCTCGGCTACAGCGCGCAGGAGGCCGACCAGCTGCTCGCCGGCGCCGCCGGCGAGACGGCCGAGGACCTCATCGCCCACGCCTTGCGGACCGCGCGCTCATGAGCACCGCGCCGCGCATCCAGACGCCCGACGTCCTGCCCGAGGACGAGCTCGACCGCTCGCTGCGCCCGCGCCGGCTGGACGACTTCGTCGGGCAGGCGTCCGTGCGTGAGCAGCTCGCCGTCTCGATCGAAGCCGCCGCCGCACGCGGCGACGCGCTCGACCACGTACTGCTCGCCGGGCCGCCCGGCCTCGGCAAGACCTCGCTCGCGCAGATCGTCGCCGCCGAGCTGGGCGTCCCGTTCGTGCAGACCGCCGGTCCGGCGCTGGAGCGCAAGGGCGACGTCGCCGCCTTCCTGACGGCGCTGGAGCCGCGCGCCGTCTTCTTCGTCGACGAGATCCACCGCCTCCCGCGCGCGCTGGAGGAGACGTTCTATCCCGCGATGGAGGATGGTCAGCTGCCGATCACCGTCGGCCAGGGCGCCGGCGCCCGTGTCGTGACACTCGACCTGCCGCCCTTCACGCTCGTCGGCGCGACGACACGCGCCGGGCTGCTGACGACGCCGCTGCGCGACCGCTTCGGCATCCAGCACCGGCTCGAGCACTACGACGCAGCGCATCTGGCGCAGATCGTGCGGCGCTCGGCGGCGCTGCTGCAGATCGCCGTGGAGGAGGAGGGCGCGCACGCGATCGCCGCCCGCAGCCGCGGCACGCCGCGCGTTGCCAACCGGCTGCTGAAGCGGGTGCGCGACTACGCCGAGGTGCGCGGCGACGGCACCGTCACGGCGGCGGTCGCGGGCCACGCGCTTGACCTGCTGGAGGTCGACCACGAGGGGCTCGACCGGCTCGACCGCGAGCTGCTGCGCTCGATCTGCGAGCTGTTCGGCGGCGGCCCCGTCGGTCTCTCCACGCTCGCCGTCGCGGTCGGCGAGGAGCAGGACACCGTCGAGGACGTCTACGAGCCGTACCTGCTCCAGCGCGGCTTCATCGAGCGCACGCCGCGCGGCCGCGCGGCCACCCGCCGAGCATGGCTGCACCTCGGTCTCGAGCCCCCGGCCGAGAGCGCCCAGCTGTTCGGCTGAGAGCCTCCGAGCGCCGATGACCGCCTCGCTCGCCGCCCGACGAGGCGTCGCCCGCCGATCCGCACGAAGACGAAATTCGCGGCCGTTCGGCAGGTCGCGGTTCCTTATCCGCGCTTCATGCCCAGGCTCGTATGCTGTGCCGGGATGGCGCACCTCTTCATCTGCCCGAACTGCGGCGCGCGCACGACCGCGACCGATCGCACCGCCGGCTTCCGCCGCGAGCCGAAGGGCTGCGCCAGATGCGGCTTCGGCTTCCTGTTCGAGCTGCTCGACGACTACTACCCGGCGCCGAACGCCGCCTTCTTCGTCTGTGACCGCGAGGGCCGCGTAATCGGCTGCGGACGCGGCTCGTTCGAGCTGACGGGCCTCGACGACGAGCGCGTCATCGGCCGCTCCGTGCGCGAGGTGCTCGGGCTCGACTTCGGCGGAGACGACCAGGACGTCGTCGGCACCGTGCTCGAGTGGGGCGTGCGCGCGCTAAACAAGCCGGTCACCGTCAACGCCGAGGGAGATCTCCCGGCGCAGGCCGTCGCCGACCTGTTTCCCGCCTACGACGACGACGGCGGTCTGCTGCTCGTGCTCACGCCCGCGAAGTAGGATCGGCAGGCCATGACCGACCGTCGCCGCAACGGCCTCATCCTGCTCCTCGTCGCCGGCCTGCTCGCCGCCTCGCTGCTCGTGATCGCGGTCAAGCCGACGCGCCTCGGACTCGACCTCAAGGGCGGCGTCGAGCTCGTCTACCAGGGCGAGCCGACCCCGCAGGTGCCGACGGTCACGCCGGAAGCGCTCGACCGGGCGCTGGACATCATCCGCTCGCGCGTCGACCAGCTCGGCGTCGGCGAGCCGGAGATCCAGCGCTCCGGCAGAGACCAGATCTCGGTCGGACTCCCCGACGTCCAGAACATCAGACGCGCGCAGGAGCAGGTCGGCACGCCCGCGCAGCTCTACTTCTACGACTGGGAGAGAACCGCGATCACGCCCGACGGCAGAACGGTGGCCCCGCTTCTGCCCGCGCAGGATCCCGACGCACAGCGCATCAGCCAGGCCGCGGGTGACCCGAGCCAGGGCCAGCCGCTCTACGACGCCGTCAAGCTCGCCGCGAGACAGAGACCTGCCGCGAGCGACAGAGGCGCCTCGCGACGCGGCTCCGCGTACTACCTGTTCGACAGAGAGCACCGCTACCTCGCCGGGCCCGAGCGCCTGAGAAGCGACCTGCTGTCGGCGATCGACAGAACTAGCCTGCCGGCCGGCAGTCAGGTGATCGCCGTTCCGCAGGGCTTCGTCGTGCTCCAGGCGGCCGCGGCGACGGCGAACGACAGAGTGCCGACCGACGATCCGACGGCGCGCTTCTACGTGCTGCGCGATCAGGTCGCGCTGTCGGGCAGGGACATCAAGGACCCGCAGCAGGGGTTCAACGAACAGAACAGCCCGGACGTCGAGTTCAGATTCACGGACGCCGGCAAGAGCGCGTTCCACGACGTCACCCGCGAGATTTCGGAGCGCGGCACGACGCTCACGCTGCCCGGCGTCAATCCGCAGTCGGTGCTGCAGCACTTCGCCGTCGCGCTCGACGGCAGACTGATCTCGGTCGCATCGATCGATCCGCAGCGACTGCCGGACGGCATCGACGGCGAGAACGGCGCGATCATCGAGGGTGGCTTCACGATCCAGAGCGCGCAGGATCTCGCGAACCTGATCCAGCTGGGTGCGCTGCCGATCGGCCTGAAGCTGATCTCGCAGTCGCAGGTCTCGGCGACGCTCGGCAAGCAGGCGTTGCACGAGGGCCTGATCGCAGGTGCGGTCGGCCTGCTCGTCGTCGCGATCTTCCTGATCGTCTTCTACCGGATGCTCGGCGTGATCGCGACCGCCGCACTCGGGATCTACGCGATCTACTTCTTCGCGCTGATCAAGCTGGTACCGATCACACTGACGCTGCCGGGACTCGCCGGCCTGATCCTGACGATCGGCGTCGCTGCGGACGCGAACATCGTCATCTTCGAGCGGGTCAAAGAGGAGCTGCGCGCGGGCAAATCTGTGCCGGTGGCGATCACCACCGGCTACAGAAAGGGCCTCACGGCGATCATCGACGCGAACGTCGTGACGGTGATGACTGCGTTCATCCTCTTCATGCTCGCGACCGCCGGCGTGAAGGGATTCGCCTTCACGCTCGGGGTCGGCACGCTCGTCTCGCTGTTCACCGCCGTGATGGCGACGCAGGCGATACTCGCCACGCTCGGCCGCAGCCGCGTGTTCTCCAACCCCGCGGCGGTCGGGGCGCACGTCGCGGGCGCGCGCTGGCGCTTCGACTTCATGGGCGCGTCGAAGTGGTTCTTCTCGATGTCCGGCGTGATCCTGCTGATCGGCGCACTGTCGATCGGGGGCAAGGGCCTCAACTTCGGGATCGACTTCACGTCCGGCACGCGCATCACGACGGCGGTGGCGCAGCCGGCGGGAGAGACGGAGCTGCGCTCCCTGCTCGAGGCGAACGGGATCAGCGACGCGAAGATCCAGCGCGTCGACAACCCGGACCTCGGCAGAAACGTCGTGCAGATCTCGACCGAGCAGCTGCAGCCCACCAAGGTCCAGGCGCTGGAGACGAGACTCGACCAGACCTTCGGCGGGACGTCGAACTTCTCCAGCACCTCGGTCGGACCGACCTTCGGGCAGACCGTGGCGAACAACGCGATCATCGCGATCATCGCCTCGCTGCTGGTGATCTCGGCGTATATCGCGCTGCGGTTCCAGTGGAAGTTCGCCGTCCCGGTGCTGATCGCGCTGATGCACGACCTGCTGATCACCGGCGGCATCTACTCGCTGACGGGCCGGGAGGTGACGTCGGCGACCGTGGCCGCGCTGCTCACCATCCTGGGCTACTCGCTCTACGACACGATCATTGTGTTCGACCGCATCCGCGAGAACATGCCGCGGATGCCGCGAGCCGCCTTCTCGCAGATCGCGAATCGCTCGATGTCAGAGGTCCTCACGCGTTCGCTCGCGACGTCGTTGTGCACGGCCCTGCCGATCCTTGCGCTGATGCTCTTCGGCGGCGAGACGCTGCGCGACTTCGCCTTCGCCCTGCTCATCGGCGTGATCTCCGGCGCCTACTCGTCGATCTTCATCGCGACGCCGGTGCTGACGCACTGGAAGGAGCGCGAGCCGGTCTACGAGACGCGCCGTGAACGGATCGAGGCAGCGAACGGGGGCGTCGTCCCGGCCTACGCCGTCGCGACGGGCGGCGAACCGATCGACGTCGAGCCGGAGGCCAGACCGACTGCTCCGCGCAGGCGCCTGACCACGCCCGACGAGCCGAGCGAGCTGTCCAGAGAGGAGTTCGAAGCGCTGCGCCGCGATCTCGACGTCGACGAGGACGCAGCCGTCGCACCCCAGCCGCGACGGCGCGGTCGCGCCGCGGCCGTCGTGCCGCCGCCCTCGGAGTCACCCGCGCCGCCGTCGGCGTCACCGACGCCCCCGAGGACGCCCGCCGAGCCCGAGGGCAACGGCCGCGCTCCGGACGAAGCCGAGAACGACGGCATGGTGCAGGAGCCGCGCAAGCCGCGCACCGGCAGACGCAACCGCCGCCACGGGAGGTCGCGCTGATGGGCATGCTCGCCTGGACCATGATGGGCCTCGCCATCTGGCATTTCACGATATTCCTGCCGGATCGCTTCTGGGGCGGCATCGTCGGCGCGTTCCTCGGAGCGCTGTTCGGCGCCATCCTGTTCGGGCTCGTGATCAACGGCTTCACGGTGCCTGGGCAGGGGGAGACGCACCTGCTGACGGCGCTTGAGGGGATCCCGGGCGCGGTCATCGGGCTCGGGCTCGTGTACGCCGAGGGCATCCGGCGCGAGCGGCTGTACGCCGCCGAGCCGGCCTGACGCGTCGGACTCGCGGCGTCCCGGCAGACGCTTCTGTCGTGAGCGAGCCTTAGCCTGCGTTCGTGTCCGTCCTTGCGCCGCCTCCCGTCGTCACCGAGCCTTCGGTCGCCGCGGAACCTGCACCGCTTGCTCCTCGGCTTGCGATCGCTCCGTGCGATCCGGGTGACGTCGAGCGGCTTCGCGAGTCGCTCGGCTGCTCGCGCACGTTCGCGCAGGTGCTCGTGCGGCGGGGCCTCGGCGATCCGGCCACCGCGCGCGCGTTCCTTGCCGCTGAAGAGGTTTATGACGCGCGCGCGTTCGCGGGCATGGGCGCTGCCGTCGAGCTGATCTCACGCCACGTAGCGGCCGGCTCGCGCATCACGGTGCATGGCGACTATGACGTGGACGGCGTGTGTGCGACAGCCCTGCTCGTGCGGGCGCTGAGAGCGCTCGGCGCCGACGTCGACTGGTTCCTGCCGAGCCGCGTCGACGACGGCTATGGCCTCTCAGCGGCGACGGTTGAGCGCCTCGCGGCGCGTGGCACGCGCCTGCTGGTCACCGTCGACTGCGCGATCACCGCCGTCGAGGAGGTCGCGCTGGCGCGCGAGCTGGGGCTCGACGTGGTCGTGACGGACCATCACCAGCCGCGTGCGGACGGGGCGCTTCCCGACGCGCCGATCGTCCATCCCTCGCTCGGCGACTACCCGTGCCCTGACCTGTGCGCGGCCGGCGTCGCCTACAAGCTGGCGCAGGCGCTCGCCCTCGCGGCCGGCGGGGATCCGACGAGCGCCGACGGCGATCTCGACCTCGTCGCGCTCGCGACGATCGCCGACCTCGTGCCGTTGCGCGGCGAGAACCGCCGCCTCGTGCGCGCCGGACTGCGCGCGCTCGCCTCGACGGGCAAGCCAGGCTTGCGCGCTCTGATGCGCGTCGCGCGCGTCGATCCGAGCGGCCTCGACGCCCGCAGCGTCGGCTTCCGACTCGCTCCGCGCATCAACGCCGCCGGGCGCCTGCACCGCGCGGACGCGGGCGTCGAGCTGGTGCTGACCCAGGACGAGGCGCGCGCCGACGCGATCGCGCAGGAGCTCGACGCCGCCAACGCCGAGCGACGGTTCACCGAGCAGCGGATCCTGTTCGAGGCCGAGGCGCAGGTGCGCGAGCTCGGCCCGCGGCCGGCGTACGTGCTCGCCGGGGAGGGCTGGCATCCGGGCGTCATCGGGATTGTCGCCTCGCGCATCGTCGAGCGCACGCACCGGCCGGCGATCCTGATCGCGCTCAACGCGGCCGACGGAACCGGAACCGGCTCGGGCCGCTCGATCCCCGCGTTCGACCTGCTTGGCGCTCTGCACGCCGCCGCTGCGCTGCTCGAGCGCTATGGCGGCCACCGCGCCGCAGCGGGCTTGACGATCGACGCGGCACGCGTGGAGGACCTGCGTGAGGCGTTCGAGGCCCACGCGGCGGCCGTCCTCACGGCCGAGGATCTCCAGCCGGTCGAGCGGGTCGACGCGGTCGTCGGCGGCTCCCAGCTCGGCCTCGCGCTCGCAGACGAGCTCGCTCAGCTCGAGCCCACCGGCATGGGCAACCCCGGCGTCAACCTGCTCGTCCCGGGCGCCGCGCTCGTGGACGCCCGGACGATGGGGGAGGAGGGCAAGCACCTCCGCTTCACCGTCGAGGCGGGCGGCGGCCGCTGCCGCGCCGTAGCATTCGGCTGCGACGGCCGTCTGCCGGTCAGACCCGACACCCCCGCCGACGCCACGTTCCGCCTCGAGCGCAACAGCTGGAACGGAGCAGTCGAGCCGCGCCTGCGCCTGCGCCAAGCCAAGCCCGCGGTTCCCGGCGCGATCGAGGTCGTCGGTGAGCCCGCTCGGGCAGCGTGGCTCGCTGCCGTCCTCGACTGCACCGCGACTCCCGAGGCGACGCCGCTCCACGGAAGCCGAATCGTGATCGACCGGCGCGGAGACGGCGCGGTGGCCGTGCTGCGCGACCTCGTCGGCGGCGGCGCCAGCGTGCTGGCCGTCGTGGCCGACGTGCCCCGCCGGATCGAGGGGCTGAGCGCCCGCAGCGGCGGCTTCTCGCTCTGCTCCCACGCCGCCCTCGTTCGAGAGCAGGAGCTCGCCGACGCCTTCCGGCACCTGGTCGTGCTCGACCCGCCCGCGCACCCGGACCAGGACGCGCCGCTGCGCCGAGGCCGGGCCGGCAGCTTCACCCATCTCTGCTGGGGAGCCGCTGAGCTACGCTTCACGGAGCAGAACCATGAGTCGGAGCACGGCCTTCGTGCTGCGCTCGTGCCGCTCTACCGGGCCCTGCGGGACCGCGGTGGCGCGGCCGGCGAGGAGCTCGAGGCGCTGCTTCGCGGGGACGGTCCCCACACCCGATCCGTCGCACAGGCGGCCCGGCTGGTGGCGATCCTCACGGAGCTGGACCTCGTCAGCCTCGACCGGGATCTGCCGGCCCTCGCGGTCCGGGACGCAGAGCGCACCGCGCTCGAGCGCTCCGCGACCTACCGGGCGACGATGCAGCGATACGAGGACGGCCTCAAATGGCTGAAGGCAACGGAAACGGCAACGGGACAGCTCCAGACCCCAGCGTGACGCGCGCGGGCACCGCCGTCGAAGACGGTGGCCGCGGCATCGCCGTGCAGTCGCAGGCCGGCGCCGACGAGCACCGCCTGACGGTCGACGGGATCGACCACCCGGTCATGCCGCCGGCGGTGCGCCGCGCCGGGCTCACCGACACCGAGAGGGAGCTGCTCGGCGACCTCTTCGCGATCGTCGAGGAGCACGCCGCCGAGAGCACGCTGGAGGTCGACCGCGACAAGGTCGAGAGAGCGTTTGTCTACGCCTGCGAGCACCACGCCGACCAGCGGCGCAAGTCGGGCGAGGAGTTCATCATCCACCCGGTCGGGGTGGCGAAGATCTGCGCCGGCATGCGGCTCGACACCGAGACGCTGTGCGCCGCGCTGCTGCACGACACCGTGGAGGACACCAGCGCCTCGCTCGAGGACGTCGCCGCCACGTTCGGAGAAGAGGTCGCCTCGCTGGTAGACGGCGTCACGAAGCTCACCGGCCTGACGTTCTCCTCGCGCGACGAGGCGCAAGCCGAGAACTACCGCAAGATGATGGTCGCGATGGCCTCCGACATCCGGGTCATCCTGATCAAGCTCGCCGATCGCCTGCACAACATGCGCACCATCGGTGCGATGCCGAAGCAGAAGCAGATCGAAAAGGCGAAGGAGACGCTCGACATCTACGCGCCGATCGCGCATCGGCTCGGCATCCACGCGATCAAGTGGGAGCTGGAGGACCTCGCGTTCGCCGCTCTGCACCCGCGCAAGTACGCGGAGATCAAGGGCCTCGTCAACCAGCAGCGCGCCGAGCGCGAGCGCTACGTCACCGAGGCGGGGGCGTTCGTCGCGAGAGAGCTCGACGCGCTCGGGATCGAGGCGGAGATCTCCGGCCGCGCCAAGCACTTCTACTCGATCTACTCGAAGATGACGAGAAAGGGCCGCGAGTTCAACGAGATCTACGACCTCACAGCCATGCGCGTGATCGTGGACGGCGTCAAGGACTGCTACGGCGCCGTCGGCGTCATCCACTCGCTGTGGAAGCCGCTCCCCGGCCGCTTCAAGGACTGGGTCGCGATGCCCAAGTTCAACATGTACCAGTCGCTGCACACGACGGTGATCGGGCCTGAGGGCCGCCCCTTGGAGATCCAGATCCGCACGCGCGAGATGCACGACATGGCCGAGTTCGGGATCGCCGCGCACTGGCTCTACAAGACCGACAGAGTGGCCGACGACGACGGCAAGCTGCGCTGGCTCAAACGTCTCCTGGACTGGCAGCAGGAGCTGTCGGACCCCAAGGAGTTCATGGACACCTTGAAGGTCGACCTGTTCGAGGACGAGGTGTTCGTCTTCACGCCCAAGGGCGAGGTCAAGTCGCTCCAGACGGGCGCGACGCCGCTCGACTTTGCCTACGAGGTGCACACCGACGTCGGCCACCGCTGCGTCGGCGCGAAGGTCAACGGCCGCATCGTGCCGCTCTCCTATGAGCTGAAGTCGGGCGACATCGTCGTGGTGCTGACGTCCAAGCGCGAGCGAGGGCCCTCGCGCGACTGGCTCGCCGTCGTCAAGACGACGCGCGCGCGCAACAAGATCAAGCA